>CAYVPI010000029.1:0-41510 GCA_964453495.1 uncultured Pseudomonas sp.
TTTGAATGATCTTATGGTCGCTACTTTTTTGAATCAGAACATCGCGACCAAACACCTGCTCATCGAGGCGAAGCGCCGCATGAAAGACCCGGAACGAGATGAAACCGAGTACTTCGAGGGCTAGCTTCTCGAAGCTATCGAGCGCTTGCAATCCGGGGAGTAATCCATCCCGACCGTTTGTTGCGTTCGACACGGACTATCTATATTGCGTCGCTTTCTGTCTCGCGCGACTGGCAGAGAACGGCCGATCATGTTGACCAAGCATGCAGGTAAAATCCGATGGAATCGGTGGTCAAAGCCATTGCAATCAGTCGCATTTAATTCGAAAGATTCGCATCTATTTCCAAAACCTACAGCCACCACCGACCAGGGCTGCTCCGGATGCCGAATGGTGTGGATGGCGAAACGGACGCTGAGGCCAACTGTTCAGCGGCGCATGACTGGCGACCGACTGGATCGCTGCGACTTCCAGGGCTTCACGTTCGTCCAGTGGTGGCAGCAAGCCAGGCAGGCGGCTGGCGAGCAGGGTCTTGCCGGTACCGGGCGGGCCACTGAACAACAGGTTGTGCGCCCCGGCGGCGGCCACCAGCAGAGCACGTTTGGCCGCCAGTTGGCCTTGGACCTCGCTGAGGTCTGGATAGGGCTTGCTGATCAGCAGCAGGCCATCGGACTTGTATGGCCCGATGGGCTCCTGGCCATTGAAGTGCGCAACCAGTTGCAGCAGGTGTTCCACGGCAAATACTCTCAACCCGGACGCAAGGCAGGCTTCCTCGGCATTTTCCCGGGGCACTACCAGGGCACGGCCGGCATCGCGGGCAGCAAGGGCGGCGGGCAGCACGCCCTGGACCGCACGTACGCTACCGGAGAGTGCCAATTCGCCCAGGCATTCGACATCCTGTAATGCCGCCGCCGGTATCTGCCCGCTGGCGGCGAGGATGCCCAGGGCAATGGCCAGGTCGAAGCGCCCACCGTCTTTAGGCAAGTCGGCTGGAGCCAGGTTGAGGGTGATGCGCCGTGCGGGGAAGTCGAGGCGGGAATTGAGGACCGCGCTGCGCACGCGGTCCTTGCTTTCCTTGACGGTGGCTTCCGGCAGGCCGACCAAGGTCAGCGCGGGCAAGCCATTGGCCAGGTGCGCTTCAACTGTGACGGCCGGTGCCACCACGCCGACCTGGGCGCGGCTGTGGACGATGGCGAGGGACATGATCGCTCCATGATGACGACAGAGCCGCATCCTGCGGCTTTGTAAGAGTAGTGGAGTGCGGGGAGCGCTGACCGATTTTCTGCGTCAGGGTGTTGCCTGCTCGCGCGTGCGGTCACTCATGTGGGCTTCGAGCCGCGAGCGCAACCAGCGCTCTGCCGGATCGTTGTCCATGCTGCTCAGCCAGACCATCGACAGGTCCAGTGTCGGCGTGTCGAAGGGCAAGGGTTCACAAAAGAGGCTGCCCGAAGCTGCCATGGCCGCAGCGGTGTAATCGGGCAGGCCGACCAGCAAGTCTGTGCCGGCGAGCAAGGCGGGCAGGGCGCTGAACTGTGGCACCGAGAGCACGACATGGCGCTTGCGACCGATCTCGTTCAGCCACTCATCGACCACACCGCTGGTGTTGGCCGTATGCGACACCTGCACGTGAGGCCGGGTACAGAACTCATCAAGGGTCAAGGGCGTGGTCGAGGCGTCGGCGCGCAGTACCCGTGGGTGGATGCGCCGCAGCAGCTTGCGCTTGGCGTTGGCCGGCAGGCCGCGGGTCTGGCTGATGCCGACGGTGATGTCACCGGCGGCGAGCAAGTCGGGGATGCGCCAGTAATCGACATGCTGGACGACGAACACCACATGGGGCGCTTCCTCGCGCAGAGCCCGCAGCAAGGGCGGCAGCAAGCCGAACTCGACGTCGTCGGACAGGCCGATGCGAAAGGTCATGGTGCTGCTTTGCGGGTCGAAATCGTGGCTCAAGCTCAGGGCGATGGACATGGCATCGAGCGCTGGCGAGAGGTGGCGGATCAATTCTTCGGCCCTGGCCGTAGGCTCCATGCGGTGGCCGACACGGATCAACAGCGGGTCGTTGAACAGGGCGCGCAGGCGATTGAGCGCCGAACTGATGGTCGGCTGCCCGAGAAACAACTTCTCCGCCGCCCGGGTCACGTTGCGTTCGAGCATCAGGGTTTCAAAGACCACCATCAGGTTGATGTCGGCCTTGCGCAGTTGGTTGCGGTTCATTGGCGGCTGCCCCGTGCCATCAGTGGCTGGTAGGGGCAGTGTAGGAAGGCGGGCGAAGGGCCGTCCAGAGGATGTTGCCCGGCAGCGCTTACTCGGCAGGCGGGGTCATGCGCGCTTCCAGTTCGGCGACTTTTGCTTCCAGGCTTTCCAGGCGGGCGCGGGTGCGGGCCAGGACCACCATCTGGCTGTCGAATTCTTCCCGGCTGACCAGGTCGAGTTTGCTGAAGCCGCTTTGCAGCAAGGCCTTGAACTGGCTTTCCAGTTCGGCGCGAGGTTGCGTGGTATCGCCACTGAACAGGCGCGAGGCGTGGTCGCTCAGGGCGTCGAGAAAAGCTTTTGGCGCGAGCATGGTCGGTATTTCCAGGATCAGGTTGGGCGCCAGTGTACCACGCGCTTTCTTTGGGCTTTGTGCTTGACTTGGCTGCACGCTTTTCGCGCATGGGGACGAGCGGTCGCGCACTGTTGTTGTGCGCAATCGTGGTGCAAGCGCGGGCGGGCCAGCGCTGCCAGCGGCCAAGTCGCTGTAATCACTGGATTTGTCGGATCTGGCAAGGTTTCTGCTTAGTCCCTTACGACCCGTGCACTGATGTAGTCATCGTGATGAATCCAGTGTGCAGCACAGCGGCAAGGGTTTCGACAGGAGCAATGACTGGCGTCGGTCGGGGGATGCAAGACCGACGAAGCGTTACAAAGCCAGGCACTGCGCTTAGACTTGAGCTGGGTTTGTTTTCCTGGGGCAAGTCCACCAATTCGGGAGAGAGTTTCATGAAGCTAGTCACTGCCATCATCAAGCCGTTCAAGCTGGACGACGTGCGCGAGTCACTGTCCGAAATCGGCGTGCAGGGCATTACCGTTACCGAAGTCAAAGGCTTCGGTCGCCAGAAGGGCCATACCGAGCTGTACCGTGGCGCAGAGTACGTTGTCGATTTCCTGCCAAAGGTGAAGATCGACGTTGCGATCGACGACAAGGACCTGGACCGGGTCATTGAAGCGATCACCAAGGCAGCCAACACCGGCAAGATCGGTGATGGCAAGATTTTCGTGGTCAATCTGGAACAGGCGATTCGCATCCGTACCGGCGAAACCGATACCGACGCAATCTAAGCCGCCAAACCCAACGCCCCAGGAGAAAACAATTATGACTCTGCGTCGTTTCGCAGGGCTAGGAGCCCTTTTGTCCCTGATAATGCCTGGCCTGGCCATGGCAGAAGAGGCGGCAGCCCCCGTTCTCAACTCCGGCGATACCGCCTGGATGTTGACCGCGACAGCCCTGGTGCTGTTCATGACCATTCCCGGCCTTGCCTTGTTTTATGGCGGCATGGTGCGCTCCAAGAACGTCTTGTCGGTGATGATGCAGTGCTTTGCGATCACCGGTTTGATCAGCGTGTTGTGGGTCATCTACGGCTACAGCATGGCGTTTGACACCACTGGCATGGAGCAGGGTGTCGTCAACTTCAATTCCTTTGTCGGCGGTTTCTCGAAGGCCTTCCTCAACGGTGTGACCCCGGCCAGCCTGACTTCGGCCACCGCGCTGTTCCCGGAAGCGGTGTTCATCACCTTCCAGATGACCTTCGCCATCATTACACCGGCCCTGATCGTCGGTGCCTTCGCCGAACGCATGAAGTTCTCCGCGATGCTGATTTTCATGGCCATCTGGTTCACTGTGGTGTATGCGCCGATTGCGCACATGGTCTGGGCCGGTAACGGCGGCTTGATGTGGGACTGGGGTGTCCTGGACTTCGCCGGCGGTACCGTCGTGCACATCAACGCCGGCATTGCTGGGCTGGTTGCCTGCCTGGTGCTGGGCAAGCGTAAAGGCTACCCGCACACACCAATGGCCCCGCACAACCTGGGTTACACCCTGATGGGCGCGGCCATGCTGTGGATCGGTTGGTTCGGCTTCAACGCAGGTTCCGCTGCAGCCGCCAACGGTACTGCCGGCATGGCGATGTTGGTAACCCAGATCGCCACAGCCGCTGCAGCACTGGGCTGGATGTTGGCCGAATGGCTCACCCACGGTAAACCAAGCGCCTTGGGTATTGCCTCGGGTGTGGTTGCCGGCCTGGTTGCCATTACCCCCGCGGCCGGCACCGTAGGCCCTATGGGCGCCATAGTGATTGGCCTGTTGGCTGGCGTGATCTGCTACTTCTGCGCTACCAGCCTCAAGCGCAAGCTGGGCTATGACGACTCCCTGGACGCCTTCGGCGTGCACGGTATCGGCGGTATCGTCGGCGCCATCCTCACCGGTGTCTTTGCAGCGCCGGCACTGGGCGGCTTCGGCACTGTCACCGACATCGGCGCGCAAGTCTGGATTCAAATAAAGGGTGTCGGTTTCACCGTCATCTACACGGCGATCGCGACCTTTGTGATTCTCAAGGTGCTGGATGCGGTAATGGGCCTGCGGATCAACGAAGAAGAAGAGTCGGTTGGCCTCGACCTGGCGCAACACAACGAGCGTGGTTACAACATGTAATCGCTGCGAAAAAATTGCCCGGCTTGCCGGGCTTTTTTTTGTCTGGCGTTTGTCACTTATGCTGTACGCAAACGGTTTCTTCGGGCGGTTTGCCGGCGGGTCGTTACAGTCGCCAAACGTACGACGAATACTTACAGTACGCAGTGAAATATAGCCTCTTTGCTTTTTCTCAGAGCGCGCTAGAATGCGCCCCGGAGCTGTGGAGAACGGTATGTGGCATCAGACCCTGATAACCCTGCGGGCAAGGCCCCGGGGCTTTCATCTGGTGACCGACGAATTACTCGCCGGTTTGCCGCAATTGCGCGAATGTCGAATTGGCTTGCTACATTTGTGGCTGCAACATACCTCTGCGTCGTTGACCATCAACGAGAACGCTGATCCGGCGGTTCGTCGTGACTTCGAGCGGTTTTTCAACCGGCTGGTCCCACAAGGATCGCCTGGGTACGAACACAACGACGAAGGTGCTGACGACCTGCCTGCACACTTCAAGGCCAGTTTGCTAGGCTGTCAATTGAGCGTGCCGATCACGGCCGGGCGGTTGGCGCTGGGTAGCTGGCAAGGTGTCTATTTGGGCGAGCACCGAGATAATGGCGGTGCTCGCAAGGTCCTTGCCACGGTATATGGCGAGGGCATTTGAGCCACTGATAACAGTGGCCGTTGAATTTTTCCTGGTGGCTGTCGTCAGACGGCAAAGCTGGGCTATAACTAATCTGCTTTTCGCAAGTCATGAGGTAGAACATGAGCGACGATGATCTGGAAAACGATGACCTCGAAGTAGGTGACGACGATGCCGAAGAAGGTCTTGAAGCGGCCGCTGAAGATGTCGCGGACGACGACGGTGGCGACGCCCCTGTCCCTGCTGCAAAGGGCAAGGCCAAAGCTGCAGTCTCGGTCGACGAACTGCCCAGCGTAGAAGCCAAGAACAAAGAGCGCGACGCGCTGGCCAAGGCGATGGAAGAGTTCCTCGCGCGCGGCGGCAAAGTGCAGGAAGTCGAGCCGAATGTGGTGGCCGATCCACCCAAGAAGCCCGACAACAAATACGGCAGCCGCCCTATTTGACTGTCCGCCTGAATTGAAAAAGCCCGCCGTCGCTGCGGGCTTTTTCATGGGTGTTCGATACTTGCGGCAGCTGCTACAGGGCTGTCGCTGGAGTCACGATCTGATCAAGCCCAGCGAGATAGCAAACCAGGTAGTTGCTTGAGGCTTTGAATCTCTGCATCAGGCGCGCGCTCGGCTTCCCACTTCTTGCCCTGTGGATTGAACCAGACAGCCTTCATGCCCGCTTGCTGTGCGCCAGCGATATCGTCACCGGGATGATCGCCGATGTGAACGGCGGCGTGGGCCTCTGCCTGGCCACGGCTCAGCGCTTCGCGAAAGAGTTCGGGGGCGGGTTTGCCGATACCCAGGTCTTCGGCGCACAGTGTGAACTTGAAGTAGTCGGCCAGCCCCAGGCGGCGTACATCGGCATTACCGTTGGTGAGAACGCCCAGGGTGTAATGCTGGCAGAGGATTTCCAACATCGGTTGGACGTCGGGAAATATCTCGATCTGGTGGCGGGCGTGCAGGAACACCTCGAACGCCTGTTCAGCCAAGGTTAGTGCCTGCGCCTGGGCATAACCGGCTTCTTCCAGGGCGTGGAACAACACTTGTCGACGCAGGGCGCTGATCCGGTGCTTGAAGCCGGGGTCGGCCTGTACCAGGCGTTCGCGGATCGCGTACAGATGCTCGACCGGCACGGGCCCCAGATCTGGTGCGTGCTCGGCCAGCCAGTCACGCAGGACGGCTTCGGCGCTGACGATGACCGGTGCGGTGTCCCACAGGGTGTCATCGAGGTCGAAGGTGATCAGCTTGATGGTCATGAGTCACTGCCCTTACTGCGTTTGGCCCGAGGATGGGCACTATCGTATACCGTCGCAAGGTGTTGGAAGTCCAGGTGCGTGTAGATCTGGGTGGTGGCGATGTCGGCGTGGCCGAGCATCTCCTGCACCGCACGCAGGTCCTGGGATGACTCAAGCAGGTGGCTGGCGAACGAGTGCCGCAACATGTGTGGATGCAGGTTCTGCCCCAGTTCGCGCTCTCCGGCGGCGCGTACGCGTAGCTGGATGGCCCGTGGGCCGAGGCGACGGCCTTGCTGGCTGACGAATACGGCATCGTCCTGTGGGTTGCTCATGGCCCGCAGTGGTAGCCACAGTTGCAGGGCTTCGCGGGCCTTGCGGCCGATCGGCAAAACGCGTGTCTTGCTGCCTTTGCCGTGGACTTGTACCAGGCCGTCGGCCAAGTCCAGTTGTTCCAGGTTGAGCCCGGTGAGCTCGCTCAGGCGCAAGCCGGAGGAATAGAACAGTTCGAGGATGGCCTGGTCGCGGTGGGCCAGGAAGTCGTCTTCGACAGCGCCATCGAGCAACTGCAGGGCCCGGTCGGTATCCAGTGTTTTTGGCAGGCGCCGCTCGCCCTTGGGTGGGCTCAGGCCATTGGCCGGGTCGTGGCTGCACAGGCCTTCGCGGTTGAGATAGCGGTACAGGCCGCGTACGGCCGACAGCAGGCGAGCCAGGCTACGCGAGGATTGACCTTGCTGATGCAGACGAGCGACCAGCCGGCGCAGTTGCTGGATATCCAAGGCGCTCCAGCTACTGATCTGATCCTTGGCGCAGTGGGCGAGTACTTTATCCAAATCCCGGCGATAGGCTTCCAGAGTGTGCGCCGATACTTGGCGCTCGCTGCGCAGGTGTGCGCAGTAAGCCTCCAGCTGCGCCTGCATGGCTAGCGAACCGAGCGCAGGCTGTTGGTGAAACGCGGCACGATACGGCCCAGGACATCGGCAATATAAGAAAGGAAAAGGGTGCCTACCGAGCTCTTGTAGTGCTGCGGGTCGCGGCTGCCGATCGCCAATACGCCATGCAAGCCCTGGTGGGACAGGGCCACGACGGCGCTGGAGCCAACCTCCTTGCGCTGTTCTTCACCGAAGAGAAAGTCCAACTCATGGTCACGCAACGTGCCGCTGACGGTCTTGCCCCCGGAGAGGAGCCCGCCGATGGCCTGCTGCGCTTCGCTACTGTTGACCCAGCGGCCTACCGGGGTGGCGGTTTCGCTGAAGAGAATGAGGCTGACGAAGGGCACCTGAAATTCCTGGCGCAAGCTGTCTTCAACAGCGATCACCACTTCGTCCAGGCTGGTGGCATCGAGCAAATCGAGGATCAGGCGGCGGGTCTTGTCGAACAAGCGGTCGTTATCCCGGGCTACATCCATCAGCTGGGAGAGCCGATGGCGCATCTCGATATTGCGCTCACGCAGCAGTTTCAGCTGGCGTTCGACCAGCGAGACGGTATCGCCGCGCTGGTGCGGGATGCGCATTTCAGCGAGCAGGTCGTCGCGCTCGGCGAAAAAAGCAGGGTTGGCGCGCAAATACTGGGCGACAGCTTCGGCCTCAAGTACAGGCGTCAAGCTTTCAGAGGGTTGCTCACTGGGCTTATCGGCCGGAGCCTGAGGCTGATCGGTCATCGCTTTTGCTCACTCATAGACGAACCTGTCCTTCGTAGACCCGCACCGCTGGCCCCGTCATCAATACCGGCTGGCCGGGGCCTGCCCATTCGATGTGCAGGCGCCCGCCCGGCAGGTCGATCAACAACGGCGAATCCATCCAGCCCTGGCTGATTGCAGCCACGGCGGCGGCGCAGGCACCGGTACCGCAGGCCTGGGTTTCCCCGGCGCCACGTTCCCATACGCGCAATTGTGCGCGCTGGCGGTCGACGACGTGCAAGAAGCCGACGTTCACGCGCTGCGGGAAGCGTGCGTGGTGTTCAATCTTCGGCCCTAATTCATGCACAGGGGCATTGTTGATGTCTTCGACGCGCAATACCGCATGGGGGTTGCCCATGGATACGGCGGCCAGATCGACTGCCTGGCCGTCGACTTCCAGCCGATAGCTGATCGCCTGGTTATCGGCCTGGAACGGAATCTCGGCTGGAACCAGGCGCGGCGGGCCCATGTCGACGCTGATCTGGCCATCGCTGCGTACATCGAGTTCGATGATGCCGCTTTTGGTTTCCACGCGAATGCGCTTTTTCGCCGTCAAGCGCTTGTCCAGCACGAAACGGGCAAAACAGCGGGCGCCATTGCCGCACTGTTCGACTTCCGAGCCGTCGGCATTGAAGATCCGATAACGGAAGTCGACATCCGGGTTGCTTGGCGCTTCGACGATCAGTAGCTGGTCGAAACCGATACCGGTATGCCGGTCACCCCATTGCTTGGCGTGCTTGGGCAGAATGTGTGCATGTTGGCTGACCAGGTCAAGGACCATGAAGTCGTTGCCCAGCCCATGCATTTTGGTAAAACGCAGCAGCATGGGTTCACTCCGGCAGCAGGCTTTCGCCAGCAAACAACTCGGCCACGGTTTCGCGACGGCGTACTTCGAATGCCT
The DNA here is from genome assembly GCA_964453495.1 of uncultured Pseudomonas sp. Taxonomy (GTDB): domain Bacteria; phylum Pseudomonadota; class Gammaproteobacteria; order Pseudomonadales; family Pseudomonadaceae; genus Aquipseudomonas. Next base: position 9,100 of record CAYVPI010000029.1, read on the forward strand.
GTTCGGCATCGACCAGCACTTCGGCGCAACGGCCACGCGTGTTGTAGTTGGAGCTCATCACAAAACCATAGGCACCGGCCGACTGCACGGCCAGCAGGTCGCCTTCAGCCAGGGCCAGTTGACGGTCCTTGGCCAGGAAGTCACCGGTTTCGCAGATCGGGCCGACCAAATCATAGGCGCGTGGCTCGGTATCGCGCGGTTGCACGGCCTTGACGTCCATCCAGGCCTGGTACAGCGCCGGACGAATCAGGTCGTTCATGGCCGCATCGACGATAGCGAAGTCCTTGTGTTCGGTATGCTTGAGGTACTCGACACGGGTCAGCAGCACGCCGGCGTTCGCGACGATGAAGCGGCCCGGTTCGAACACCAGCGCCAGGTCACGGTCGCCTACACGCTCGCGAACGGCCTTGATGTAGTCGCCAACCAGTGGCGGCTCTTCATCACGGTAACGCACGCCGACACCGCCACCCAGGTCGAGGTGGCGCAAGTGAATGCCACAATCGCCCAAGCGGTCGATCAAGCCCAGCAGGCGATCGAGCGCATCGAGGAAGGGTTCGAGGGTGGTCAGTTGCGAGCCGATGTGGCAATCGACACCAACTACTTCCAGGTTGGGCAGTTGCGCGGCGCGTACGTACACGTCTTCGGCATCGGCAATGGCGATGCCGAACTTGTTTTCCTTGAGCCCCGTGGAGATGTACGGGTGAGTGCCGGCGTCGACGTCCGGGTTGACCCGCAGCGAAATCGGCGCGCGAACGCCCATTTCGGCGGCAACGACTTGCAGGCGTTCAAGCTCATCGGTGGATTCGACGTTGAAGCAGTGCACGCCCACTTCCAGGGCGCGGCGCATGTCGTCGCGGGTCTTGCCGACGCCGGAGAAGACAATGCGGTCGGCACGGCCACCGGCCGCCAGGACGCGTTCCAGTTCGCCGCCCGAAACGATGTCGAAACCGGCGCCCAGGCGCGCCAGGACGTTCAGCACGCCCAGGTTGGAGTTGGCCTTGACGGCAAAGCAGACCAGGCTGGAAGTACCTTCCAGGGCATCGGCATAGGCGTGGTACTGGGCTTCGATATGCGCGCGCGAGTACACATAAGTCGGGGTGCCGAAACGTTCGGCAATGGCCGACAAAGCAACACCTTCCGCGAACAGTTCACCCTCGCGGTAGTTAAAAGCGTCCATGTTGTTCCCTTAAGAGTGCTTGTGCGATTGCGAGGTGGCTTGTTCGTCCGATTTCTTGTCGTCGTCGGGCAGGTACAACGGACCCTTTTGACCACAGGCAGAAACAAGGCAGGCGACCGCGAGGAGCGCAGCAAGGGAGGAGATCAGGCGCTTCATGGCGAAATCCTTTGAATAAGCAGTATTTGTGCCCGAGTATACCCAGCCCCCGGCGCCTTGCCTATGTGGCCTGCTGGCCGTCCGGCGGGGGTTGTGAGGGTTTTAAGGCGACGGTTGGCTTGTCGAAGATTCTGTATTGGCTGCCCAGGCCTCATCGCGGGCAAGCCCGCTCCTACAGCCAGCGATAGGGTATCCACAAAATTTCTGTCATGACTGGGCCTGTGGTCGGTATCCTTTGCATTCGGCCCGGCACACTCGTATGGTGCCCCCGCAGCGTGAACAGACACTTTTCGAGGTTCTTGCAATGAGTTTGACCGAAGCCCGCTTTCATGACCTGGTCGATGCCACCCAACAGGCCCTGGAAGAGCTGCTCGAGGACCACGCCGACGATATCGAAGTATCCGCCGGCATGATGACCATCAAGTTCGACAATGGCAGCCAGTTGATCCTTAGCCGCCAGGAACCCTTGCGCCAATTGTGGCTAGCAGCGCGCTCCGGCGGTTACCATTTCGACTACGACGAAGAGTCGGGCAAGTGGACCTGCGAGAAGTCCGAAGAGTTGCTGGGTGAAATCCTTGCCCGTGCGACCCGGGAGCAGGCCGGCCTCGAGCTGGATTTCGAAGAGATCTGAGCGTGACGACCCCAGCCAGGCCTTCCAAGCCGTTATATAGCAATGTCAGCCCTGCGGTGCCCTCGCCCTGCGTGAGTTTGTGCCGGCTGGATGAGGCGAAGGTCTGCATCGGTTGCTTCCGTCATGTCGAAGACATCCGTCAGTGGCGCGCCGCCGACGATGAACAGCGGCGCCAGATTTGCCAGCAGGCATTGCAACGACAACAGGCTGCGGCTGAGCGCATTTCGTGACGCGTTGTAACAACCTGGCCGCTTGTGTATTTGTTTGGCTGTGTTAGTGTCCAGATAGCTTCTTCATGAGAAGCCTGTAAAAACCCCGCCTCATGGGCGGGGTTTTTCTTTATGCCGTCCAAAAAAAGGAGTCTGCCTGGATCATGAACACCGCACCGTCACTTACCCTCACCCGATTGGACGTACAGCGTCTCGAGCGCCTGATCGACAGCCTCGACGAATCGGCGCCGGGCGTTGCCGCCTTGCAAGCCGAGCTGGACCGTGCTGAAACGGTTGTCGGCCATGATGAAGTGCCGCCGGGTGTCGTGACCATGAACTCGCGCGTGCACTGCCGCGAGGAAGGCAGCGGCAAGGACTACCACCTGACCCTGGTTTACCCCAAGGACGCCGGTGGCGAAGGCAAGGTTTCGATCCTGGCACCCATCGGCTGTGCCTTGCTCGGCCTCTCGGTGGGCGAGCAGATCGACTGGCCGGCGCCGGGTGGCAAGAAGCTGAAGCTGACCTTGATTGAAGTCGAGTATCAGCCCGAGGCGGCGGGCGAGTACAACCACTGAAGCCAGCACTCAGGTCGGCTTCAGCGCAGTGTTCAATGCGTTTTCCAGGTCGCTCTTGTAACGCAGGTACAGGCTGCTTGAGCCCAGGGTGTCCCCGAGCAGGCCGCTGAGGTCCAGGTCGGTGATGTAGCAGCGGTAGTGTTCGAGCTCCCGGCGTTGCCCTACGATCTCCCGGGCGACCACACTGAAAAGTTGGTCGCCGTGTTCCAGCTGGGAAAACTCTTTCTGATTGCAGTACAGGGTTACATACGCCTGCGTGGTCGTCTGTTCGACGATCGCCTGCACTTCGTAGAAAGGTTTGTCGAGCGCAACACAGGGTGTCGGTCGCGGCTCCAGCTGCCTTGGTCGCCCGGGGCCTGAGGGCAGCAGTTGATAGTAGCGTGTGTCGAGCAGTGCGTGTGACGGCAGGCCGTCGAGTGGCAGCTGGGCGTTGCGCCGATTCAGGATCGACTGCAAAAAACGCTGCAAGGGCACCAGCAGGCTGGATTCATCGTGGTACGGCAAGGTTTGTTGCCATAGCGTGTTGTATTCGTCGAGCACATAGATGTGGGCATGCTCGTCGCCGAGGCGATAGAACACCTGGATGCACTCCGGCTGGCCCTGGGGCAGGACCAGCGCCAGGTCATGCTCTTGCAGCACATTGTCATCCAGGTACAGCGGGCTGTAGCTCGCCCGGTCCCGGCCCAGAAAATCGAGCAGGGCGGCCTGGCTATCCAGGGCGTCATGGGTGACCTGCCCGGGGCACAATTGCAATATGTGATACCACTGCTGCACCTGTATCAGGTAGCGATGATCGAGCGTCTGGTCCAGCAATGCCTGGGCCGTGGCCAGTACTTCTTCGACGCGCTGGGTAATGGGCTGCGCCCGGCTGTGGCAAAAGCAGCGGACCTGCAGTCGCGGTCGAGCGTGCACGTTAGCCAGGCTGTTGAGGTAATCGCGCAGACAATCGAGCAAGGCATGCTCACCGTCAAACCGCTGCACGTGCAGTTCGTTCCAGCTATTGAGCGTGATCTGGTCGAGGGTCAGCACCAGGTTCTCCCGAACGCCTGCATAACTCAGTGAGTCGGTACGTTCGGTGGTCATCAGCACATTCAAATCGCGATGATGCTTGAGCGGGTCGATGGCCACGTTTACCAGCAACAACACGTGCACCGCTTCGGCAGGGCGCATCAATTGCTCTTCGGTCACCACGGGTAGTGGCAGGGGCACGGTTTGTTGCAGGCTTCCCAGCAAGTTGAACAGTTCGTACTCGCTCAAGTCACTGCTTCCCGGGTGCAGGGCCAGGCGAGTGCTGCTGTCGATAATGCCGTTGCGATGGCTCCAGGCAAGTAACTCAAGCAAGGTTCTGCTGCGCTTGATCGGGGCAAAGTATGCCCACTCATGACTATTGAGGTTGCCCCCGTACAGCCCCCAGTGGTTTAGCCCGGCGCTCTTGAGATTGGGCGAATGGACCAGAGTCAGGGTGTCTTCGGCCAGGTCCGGGGCAATGCCGGGGTTGATGAACTCGACCTTGCCCGACTTGCGCTCGAAGGCTGCGTACAGGCGACGCCCCAGAATGCTGAGGTCGCGCCGGGTAATCAGGCTGGCGCTCTCTTGCGCACGGGCGAACTGGGTGAGGAAGCGGTAGCTGTAATTGAGTTCGTTGACCAGGGCACGACGCTCGCTGCCGACTTGGCGAACTCGCCATTGACTGCGGCTGTCGAGCAGCGCCAATTGGTGTTCATCCCAACCCCATTCGCGTGTCAGGCGCTCGAGTAACTCCCGTTGCCAGTTGCCGTTGCGCAGGCGCGAGGGGCCGCTGAGTTTTTTGTTGACCTTCAGGTACAGGCAGCGGCGAACCAGCTCCAGCCGTTCCGATTCGGCGCGTGTGGTCAAGTATTCCTCGAGCCGGCGGTACACGACCATGTAGGGGTCGAGTTCATCCAGGTCCAGCTGGTTGGCGAATACCGCCTGCTTGAAGCGCAGGCTGAGGCATTGCACCCGTGGGTGCTCACTGGCGTAGACCTCGGTCAGCAGCAGCTTGAGTACGGATTTGTAGGGGGATTCGATACCCTTGAACAATTGCCACAGGCCGGCACCGATGAACTCTCCAGGAGGGATATGCGCCAGGGCGCCGAGATCCAGGACTTCGTCGGGGCGAATGAAACGCTTGGAAATCAATGCATGGGTGTATTCATCGTAGCGTGCCTCTTCGTAGACCGGCACCAGCCACCACATAGGCGTGCGCCCGGCGAGCCAGATCGCAGTGCGGTAGAACTCATCCAGCAGCAGGTAGTGCTGGCTGCTGCCGCAGTCTTCGGTGCTGAGCCTGGCATCGCGCTCACCGCGAGCGAATCGGGTTGGCTCGATCAGGAAGAAATGGACTTCGGCGCCTTGGCTGGCGGCCCAGCTTTGCAACAGCTCGCATTTACGTCCGAGTTCGGCCAGCGCCAGTGCGCTGAAGTCGGCGCCATGGCAGACCCAGACATCCATGTCGCTTTGTTCGGCCTGGGCCAATGTGCCCAGGCTACCCATCAGGTACAGCCCGTGAATGGGCCGATTTAGCTCGTCGCGGCGTAGCCTGTAGGCAAAGGAACGGGTCAGGCGTTGGGCTTCGGCCAACGCTTGTGCATCAGGCTCATAGTTACTGACGCCGGCTGGTGTCGCACCCGAGATGTAACCAGGCAGCAGCGGGTGGTTGACATGGAAAAACAGTGGCAACAGGTTCAGGACCAGTTGTTGGCGCGTAGACAACCCCGCCAGGGCACGGTCCAGGCGCCCCTGATTGACCTTGAGAAAACGCGCGCGCAGCTGGCTCAGGACCTTTCGATCGATGCCTTCGTCCAGATCTGGGCGTATTTCGTGGGAATGCGTCATCTCTAACTCAAACAGGCCAGCCGGGTTTGCAGTGACAAGTTCTCGCGCCAGAAGCAGTTTACTGCCTGGGGTTGGACGGCTTTAAGCGTGAATTTGGTTTCTTGATAAGGATAGTTGTTGCTTGAAAGCTGTGGGCTCGCGCAACCATCAGAAGGATTGCGCGAGCGATCGAAGAGGGGTTACGCGGCTTCTTTTATAGCCAGAATGGTCAGCAGGCCCTGGGCATGCTCGGCGGCATCGCGCCCCAGGCTGGTCAGGTAACCGCCATCGGGCTGGGTGATCAGTTCTTTTTCAAACAGACGTTTTGCGGCAGCGATGGCAGTCGGGGTGGCGGTCTGATGAATTTTCAGGCCTTCCTGGGAGCTATCCAGGTTGAAGAGTGCAAGGATTTCCAGTTCGGCAACCAGCTCAGGGGTATACGACATAAGGACTCCAGACTTTCTAGGAATTAGGCGACAGCGCCCCTAAGGTGACCGCACTTTGTCAGCCTGTCCAGTGCTCTCTGAGCGCTTTTGCAGAACTGGCCTGCGGCCTGTCGTGGTAACCCCGCCAAGCGTGCATCGGCGGGGTGTTTCCAGTGTAGATAGGCACCGGAAGATTTGCTGCAGATTATTTCCCGAGCGTCGTCAGACCAATTACTTTTCTGGCGGTAGTTCCGGCAAGGCGCGCAACGCTGCTTCATACCATCGGGTGTCGAAAGCCCGATCTTCCTCAAGAATCGCATCGATTTCCACGGCGAGAACGTGGGCCATCATTTGCAGGATGTCCTCCCGCTCATAGCCGACCAGGGTCAATTTATTGAAGGTTGCCTTGGCCGCCGGAGGGTTGTCGCTTTCTATCTGGTTTTCGATGGCTTCAATCAGTGTGTTTTCGGCGAACTCTTCTTCGTCGTTGTCGATATCGGTTGGCTCGCTCATGGCAGGCTCCTCAAGGTAAGGCGGCCAGTTTACCCGCATTCAAGGCAATGATGCTGCTGGCCAGATTTGCGTCGCCGATCTATAACGGGGGCTGCCAACCCTGCACGGCCTGGAGGCTATGTGATGCTCAAGCTTTACGGATTTGCGGTCAGCAATTACTACAACATGGTCAAACTGGCATTGCTGGAAAAGGGCTTGCCGTTTGAGGAAGTACCGTTTTTTGCCGGCCAGAGCCCGGAAGCGCTCATGATCAGCCCGCGAGGGAAGGTCCCTGTGCTGGGTGTCGAGCAGGGTTTCGTCAACGAAACCAGCGTGATCCTGGAATACCTTGAGCAGTCGCAGGACGGTCCTGCACTACTGCCCAACGAGCCATACGAGCGCGCTCAAGTATTGGCCCTGGCCAGGGAAATCGAGTTGTATATCGAATTACCTGCCCGCGCTTGCTATGGCGAGGCGTTTTTTGGCACTCCGGTGCCCGAGGCGATCAAAGAGAAAGCCAAGGCAGAGTTGCTGCTGGGGTTTGCATCGTTGGGGCGGCACGCTAAATTCGCGCCGTATGTGGCTGGGAACAGTTTGAGCGTGGCGGACCTGTACTTCCTGTACAGCGTCGACCTGGCCTGCGCAGTCGGGAAGAAGCTCCTGGATGTGGATTTTCTGGCCGAGCTGCCGGCTGCCAAGGCATTGTTTGAGCGCCTGGGGCAAAACCCCAATGTGCAACGTATCGCTCACGACAAGGAAGCGGCGATGCCGGCCTTCATGGCGATGGTCCGCACCAAAAAATAAGTGCTGACCCAGCAGACGCGGGGCCGATGGCTGGACAGCCACCGGCCCCGCGCTGTTTCAGCGGCTGGCCAGCAGTGCCTGGCCGCGGGCCACCGCAGCCTTGACTTGCGCCGGGGCAGTACCGCCGATGTGGTTGCGCGCGTTGACCGAGCCTTCCAGGGTCAATACGACGAACACGTCCTGTTCGATCTGGTCGCTGAACTGGCGCAGCTCGTCCAGGCTCATTTCGGCCAGGTCTTTGCCTGATTCCACGCCATATTTCACGGCATGGCCGACGATTTCGTGGCAATCACGGAATGGAAGGCCGCGACGCACCAAGTAGTCGGCCAGGTCCGTGGCGGTCGAGAAACCACGCAATGCAGCTTCGCGCATGATGGCATGCTTGGGCTTGATGGCCGGGATCATGTCCGCAAAGGCACGCAGCGAGTCGCGCAGGGTGTCGGCAGCGTCGAACAACGGCTCCTTGTCTTCCTGGTTGTCCTTGTTGTAGGCCAGGGGCTGGCCCTTCATCAGGGTCAGCAGGCCCATCAGCGAACCGAATACACGACCACTCTTGCCACGCACCAGCTCTGGAACGTCAGGGTTTTTCTTTTGCGGCATGATCGAGCTGCCAGTGCAGAAGCGGTCCGGCAGGTCGATGAACTGGAACTGCGCGCTGGTCCACAGCACCAACTCTTCGGAGAAGCGCGACAGGTGCATCATCGCAAGGCTCGCTGCGGCGCAGAATTCGATGGCGAAATCACGATCGGATACGCCGTCCAGCGAGTTGCCACCCACAGCCTCGAAGCCGAGCAGCTGGCAGGTCAGTTCACGGTCGATCGGGTAGGTCGTGCCAGCCAGGGCGGCGCTGCCCAGGGGCATGCGATTGGTGCGCTTGCGGCAGTCGACCAGGCGCTCGTAGTCGCGGCTGAGCATTTCGAACCAGGCCAGCAGGTGGTGGCCGAAAGTCACCGGTTGGGCTGTCTGCAGGTGCGTGAAGCCGGGCATGATGGTTTCGGCTTCGCGCTCGGCCTGCTCCAGTAAGCCTTGTTGCAGGCGGGTGATTTCGCCCAGGATCAGGTCGATTTCGTCGCGCAACCACAGGCGGATATCGGTCGCGACCTGGTCGTTGCGGCTACGCCCGGTGTGGAGCTTCTTGCCGGTGATGCCGATGCGGTCGGTCAGGCGTGCCTCGATGTTCATGTGCACGTCTTCAAGGTCGACGCGCCAGTCGAAGGTGCCGGCCTCGATTTCGGTTTCGATGGTCTTCAGGCCATCGATGATGGTGTCGCGCTCGGCATCGGTAAGGACGCCGACCTTGGCCAACATCGTGGCGTGGGCGATCGACCCCATGATGTCGTGGCGATACAGGCGCTGGTCGAAGTTGACGGAGGCGGTGAAGCGGGCGACGAAGGCGTCGACGGGTTCACTGAAGCGGCCGCCCCAGGACTGGTTGGTCTTGTCAGTGCTCATGGATTCGCTCGTTGAAGGCGTGAACGGGAAAAGTGGCACAGATAATAACAGGGTTGCCATTGGCGTCGGTGGGCAGTGGTCGGTGGTTTTTTGTTTCGGTTTGACTGCTCACTCTGTTTATTTCAGCCCGCGGAGCCTGGCAGACCAACTTGCTATGAGTTAACAACGAGACATTATCTTTGCTACGGCGTGGTGAGCTTGATCATCTGTGTGCTGTTAATGCGCTACTTTTATCTTCAACGCCAGTGGTGAAGGTGGGCGAGGCAACCTGGTTTTGTGGGCAGAAGAAGTGGAACGGGCAAAACGATATTTGTCGATTGAGCTATATCGTCTCGGCAAGCGTCTACAGTTGGACTGGAGGATCAACACAATTCCGATGATCCACCCATTCCACAGCTAACCTTACAACCGTTGTTGAAGAGCGCCCTGATCCATGGAATAGCCCCACGAGTCGATGGTGGTGTGATCAGGGTTGAAGCGGACTATAAAAAGGGAGTGTTCATATTGTGTGTCAGCAATCCCTACGACGAAGCTGCGGTGCTGCAGGCTTCGGACGGTACGCAGCAGGCACTGCAAAATATTGGTGCCCGGCTTGCGGCACTTTTTGGCCCTCGTGCGAGTCTGAGCGTGGATCGCCGTGACGGTCGTCACTTCACCTGTCTACGCTATCCTTGTGCGAGACTCACGCAGGAATCCAGCGCAATATGAATGTCCTGATCGTTGATGACGAACCCCTGGCCCGCGAGCGCTTGAGCCGATTGGTCAGCGACCTCGAGGGCTACACTGTCCTGGAGCCCAGTGCCAGCAATGGCGAAGAGGCCCTGGCCTTGATAGAAAGCCTCAAACCGGATGTGGTGTTGCTCGATATTCGTATGCCTGGCCTTGATGGGCTTCAGGTAGCAGCGAAGCTGTGCGAGCGCGAAACCCCTCCAGCCATCGTGTTTTGCGCCGCCCAAGACGAATTCGCCGTGGATGCCTTCAAGGTCAGTACGGTGGGTTTTCTGGTAAAGCCGGTGCGGCCCGAGAACTTGCTCGAGGCCCTGAAAAAGGCCGAACGTCCCAATCGCGTGCAGCTGGCAGCGCTGACGCGGCCTGCGGCAGAAAGCGGCAATGGCCCGCGCAGCCACATCAGCGCGCGCACCCGCAAGGGCATTGAATTGATTCCGCTCGATCAGGTGGTCTATTTCATCGCCGATCACAAATACGTGACCTTGCGGCATGAGGGTGGCGAAGTCTTGCTCGACGAGCCACTCAAAGCCCTGGAAGACGAATTTGGCGAGCGCTTCGTGCGTATCCACCGCAATGCCCTGGTGGCGCGCGATCGTATAGAACGGTTGCAGCGTACGCCCCTTGGACACTTCCAGTTGTACCTCAAGGGTCTCAATGGTGATGCCTTGATCGTCAGCCGTCGCCATGTGGCGGGTGTGCGAAAAATGATGCAACAGTTTTAGGGCGGGGCGTGGAGGCAACCTTGGCCACGGATGGCCACTTCCTTTCCATAGAGAAATTCAAGCTGCTTTGGCTGAGCTGTTATTATCCGTCTTAATCTATTTAGTACGGATTGATTGATCCATGTCCTCTCGCGAAATCCGCATTGCTACCCGCAAAAGTGCCCTGGCCCTGTGGCAGGCCGAATATGTCAAAGCCCGTCTGGAGCAGGCCCATCCCGGTCTTGTGGTAACGCTGGTGCCCATGGTCAGCCGCGGTGACAAGCTGCTCGACTCGCCTTTGTCGAAAATTGGCGGCAAGGGCCTGTTCGTCAAGGAGTTGGAAACTGCTTTGCTCGAACAGGAAGCCGACATCGCCGTGCACTCGATGAAAGATGTGCCGATGGACTTCCCCGAGGGGCTGGGCCTGTACTGCATTTGCGAGCGCGAAGACCCGCGCGACGCCTTCGTATCCAATACTTATGCAGGCTTGGAAGATTTGCCTGCCGGCAGTATCGTCGGCACCTCCAGCCTGCGTCGCCAGACGCAATTGTTGGCCCGACGCCCAGACCTGCAAATCCGTTTCCTGCGTGGCAACGTCAACACGCGCCTGGCCAAGCTGGATGCCGGCGAGTACGACGCAATCATTCTTGCTGCAGCCGGCCTGATTCGCCTGGGTTTCGAAGATCGCATTACCTGCGCCATCAGCATCGAAGACAGCCTGCCTGCCGGTGGCCAGGGCGCGGTGGGCATCGAATGCCGTACCGCCGACAACGAAATCCATGCCCTGCTGGCACCTTTGCACCACCAGGACACTGCTGTGCGGGTGACGGCTGAACGGGCATTGAACAAGCACCTCAATGGCGGTTGCCAGGTGCCGATCGCCTGCTACGCCGTGCTCGAAGGCGATCAGCTCTGGCTGCGCGGCTTGGTGGGTGCACCAAGCGGCGGTCAGGTGTTGACTGCACAAGCCAGAGGGCCGCAGGCTGATGCCGAGGAGCTGGGCATCCAGGTAGCCAAGGATCTGCTGAGCCAAGGCGCCGATGGAATCCTCAAGGCAGTCTACGGCGAGGCAGGTCACGAGTGACTGGCTGGCGCTTGCTGCTGACCCGGCCAGCGGAGGAGTGCAGCGCGTTGGCGGCGACACTCAAAGAAGCCGGGGTATCGAGTCATGCCATGCCGTTGCTGGACATCGAGGCAATCACGGTGGGCACAGCGCAGCGCTCTCGGATCCTCGAACTGGACTGCTATTGCGCCGTTATCGTCGTCAGCAAACCGGCCGCGCGCCTTGGGCTTGAATTGATGGACCAACACTGGCCGCAGCCGCCCCAGCTGGCCTGGTTCAGCGTGGGCGCGGCAACTGCGCAGATCCTGCAAGCCCGTGGTCTGGCCGTGACTTTCCCCGCCGAGGGTGACGACAGCGAAGCACTGCTGCAACTGCCACGATTGCAGGCGGCAATTGCTGAGCCGGGTGCCCGGGTCCTTATCATGCGGGGTGAAGGGGGGCGTGAGCTGCTGGCCGAGCGCTTGAGCGAGCTAGGTGCTAGTGTCGAGTATCTGGAGTTGTATCGTCGCTCACTGCCGCAATACCCTGTCGGAGCCCTTTCGCACGTTGTTGGCGAACAGCGTTTGAATGGCCTGGTGGTCAGCAGCGGGCAAGGATTTGAGCACCTGCGAACGCTTGCGGGCGATGATTGGCCGCAGCTGTCGCAAATGACGTTGTTTGTACCGAGTCCGCGCGTTGCCGAGATAGCCCAGGCCGCCGGCGCGGGTAAAGTAGTGGATTGTCGTGGTGCCAGTGCCGCGGCGTTGCTGGCAACGTTGCGGGAATACCCAGCACCGGCCCTGTAAGGCGTCGATTGAGCGCCCCAATGCAAAGGATGGATACGTGAGCGAAACAGTCTTGCCTAAAGATGATCTTGCGCCGGAGCCCGAGGCGCCAGCAGAAACTCCCGTCCCGCCAGCCCCGCGCCGCAGCGGCAACGGCTTGGCAGTTGTTGCACTGTTACTCGGCGCTGCCGGTGTTGCCGTGGGCGGATGGGGCGTCTGGCAGGTTCGTCAACTCGAGGCTGGGAACCAGGCGCAATCCGGGCAACTGGAAGCCTTGAGCGCGCAAACGCAAATTCTCAAACACAATGAGCAGCAGCTTTCAGCGCGCCTGGCACAGTTGCCGGCTGCCGATGAGCTGGAAGAGCGTCGGCGCTTGGTGGCCCAGTTGCAGGGTGATCAGCAGCGGTTGAGCCAACGCCTGGAAACCGTGCTTGGCGCAAGCCGCAAAGACTGGCGCCTGGCCGAGGCCGAACACCTGTTGCGCCTGGCCAGTTTGCGCCTGTCGGCACTTCAGGACATCAGCAGTGCCCAGGCGTTGGTGCAAGGCGCCGATGAAATCCTCCGCGAGCAGAACGACCCTGGTGCCTTCGCGGCCCGTGAGCAGTTGGCCAAAAGCCTGGCGGCATTGCACAGCGTGGAGCAACCGGATCGCACCGGCCTCTACCTGAAGCTTGCCGCCTTGCGCGAGCAGGTGGTGCAACTCAATGCACTGGCACCTGAATTCCATGACAAGGGTGAATCATTGTTCAGCCTGACCGCCGATGGCGATGGCCCCAGTCGCTGGTCGCAGTGGTGGGATCAGATCTCGCGCTACTTCCGCATCGACTTCAATGCCGACAAGAACGTGCGCCCATTGTTGGCCGGCCAAGGGTTGAACCAGGTCCGCCTGGCCCTGAGCCTGACGCTGGAGCAGGCCCAATGGGCCGCCCTCAATGGCGAGGCGAAGGTCTATACCCAGGCGCTGGACGAATCGCGCAGCGTGCTGCTGAGCAATTTCAACCGGGACAATCCGCAGAGCAAACTAATGCTCGAGCAGATTGGCGAATTGGTGAAGCAGCCGGTCACGGTGGTTACCCCGGACCTGGCCGCCACCCTTGGTGCGGTCCAGGCCTACCTTGAGCGGCGCAACCTGCCTGCCGACGAGGCCAGGCCGATCGCGCCGGCAAGTGAGGAGGCCAAGCCATGAAGCGCGTGTATGTGGCCGTCGTGATCGCAATTGCAGTGGCTGCGGTACTAGGCATGGCAGTTGCCCAGCACACTGGCTACGTGCTGGTTTCCTATAAAAACTTCCGTTACGAGTCGAGCCTGTGGGCGACATTGGCGCTGGTGGTGTTGATCTGGCTGCTGGTGTTGCTGGTAAATGCCTTGATCGGCCTGGTGACCACTTCCGGAGGCGTGGTCAACCCCTGGTCGCACCGCAACCGCAGCCGGCGTGTGCAACTGGCGATCGAGCAGGGCCAGTTGGACTTGGCCGAGGGGCGCTGGGCCGCCGCGCAGAAGCACCTGCATCGAGCTGCCGAGGCCGAACGGCAACCGCTGCTGTATTACCTCGGCGCGGCGCGCGCAGCAAACGAATTGGGCCAATACGAACAGTGCGACAGCCTGCTCGAGCGTGCACTGGAGCGTCAACCCCAGGCCGAGTTGGCCATTGCCTTGAGTCATGCGCAATTGCAGATGGATCGAGGCGATACCGATGGCGCTCAAGTCACTCTGCAAGCTATGAAAGAACGCCACCCACGCAATGTTCAGGTGCTGCGCCAGTTGCAGCGGCTGTACCAACAGCGCGGCGACTGGCCGGCATTGATTCGCCTGTTGCCTGAATTGCGCAAGGACAAGGCTTTGCCGGCGGATGAGCTGGCTGAACTGGAGCGCCGAGCCTGGGGTGAGAACCTCAGTTTGGCAGGCCACCAGGAACAACAAGGCGAAGCCGGGCGTCAGGCCCTGGAAATCGCCTGGCAGCAACTGACTTCGGCGCAGCGCCAGGAGCCGCAACTGGTTGCGGCGTATGCCGAGCAGCTACGTCAGTTCGGTGCTGAAGCCGAGGCCGAAGAAGTATTGCGCAATGCGCTCAAGCGCAATTACGACAGCCACCTGGCGAGACTCTATGGCCTGGTACGCGGCAGCGACCCGGGGCGTCAGCTGCAAACGGCCGAAGGTTGGCTCAAGCTACACCCTGAAGATCCAAGCCTTTTGCTGACGCTGGGTCGGCTGAGTTTGCAAAATCGCCTGTGGGGCAAGGCGCGGGATTATCTTGAAAGCAGCCTGCGTGTTGAGCGTCATCCGGAAGCTTGCGCCGAACTCGCGCGGTTGTTGGCGCAATTGGGGGATGGCGATCGGAGCAACCAGTTATTTCAAGAGGGGCTTGGCCTGCTGGATAGGCGTCTGTTGGCATTACCGCTACCCGATACAGTCCGCAGCTGAACGAATCGCGGGCTTTCCCAATTACGGGAAAGCCTGCATGCGATGTCGGAAGGTGGGCTGGGGCTTTCCTTACGCTTTGCGAATCACCTTCTTTTTGTCGGCTTTTCCCTACAGAATTAAAGACTTCTCCCCGGCAGCTCATCTTGTAAGAGGTTGAAACTTTCCTCTACCGTTAAGCTCTGTCTACTCCGCTTTGGATTCGCCATGTTTCTGGCACGCTTGCGCTCTTTGTTTCTAATGGGGTTTCTGGCTTCGCTGATGATTATCGGCGCAGTCGTTTACCTTGAATATGGGGTCGGTCTCAAGCCTTGTCCATTGTGTTGGGTGCAGCAATTTTTCCTGGTCGGTTTCGGAGCGACCTGCTTGCTGGCCTTCATTCATGCACCTGCGAGGTTGGGTAGGTACGCGTATTGGGGGGCGGCTTTTACATTCGCGTTGTTCGGTGCTCTCGCCGCATCGCGTCAGGTCTGGTTACAAAGCAATGCGGCCGTCCCTGAGCAAGCCTGCCATCCCTCGCTACAGCACATGATGCAGACGCTTCCATTGCGCCAGGTAATCGAATCCTTGCTGTTCGGCACGCCCGATTGCGTCCTCGTAAAGTGGACTCTTGTGGGAATGAGCGTTGCGGAATGGAGCTTGCTGGCATTTGCAGGCATGATGGTTTTTTCCTTCATGCAGTTTTTTTACTTGCGTCGATAGGTGTTCCGAGCCGCATCTGTTGGGTTTGAACTTGACCTGGGTCAATGCGGGCAGGGTTTAAAACGCTTGTATGAACTTTATCTTCTGCGTACCTTGAAGCTATAGGCCCGGGGGAATAATCTCCCAGCAGCACAACAGAAAAAAAACAGGCAGCTCAATGCCGCTCGGCCGGTACGGGCCTTGTTCCTCGATGTCGCGGAGCGGGTGGACAGCGGCATTACCCATAAGGGAAGAGATCACCATGCTAGAAAGTTGTCAGAATGCTCAGGAACGCTGGGGTGGAGTTCATCTGCTGATTGACCGCTGGCTGCAGGAGCGACACGAATTGGTGCGTGCCTTCGATGCTCTTGGCGCCGAACCGCAGACCCTGGCCGAGAATAGAAAACCGCTGCTGGAGTTCTGCGCGATACTGGTCGATTACGTGTCGGCCGGGCATTTCGAGATATACGAGCAGCTCACAGGTGAAGCCAAGGCGTTTGGTGACAAGCGCGGCTTGGAATTGGCCGATACCATTTACCCACGCATCGATGTCATTACTGAAAAGTTGCTGGCATTCAATGACCTTTGCGATGAAGGCAAATGCGTTGCGGAAAAATTCAAGGAATTGGGTGGCTTGTTGCATGAGCGCTTTGAGCTCGAAGACTGCCTGATCGAAGTCTTGCACAACGCGCACAAAGAAGACGCCGCGGTTCAGCAAGCCTGATTTGTTCACGATACGGCGTAGCGGTTACGCCGTATCGTGCCTCGCCGGTCAATCCGCAACGCCCAGTAACTCAATCTCAAACGTTAGTGGCGTGTAAGGGGCAATCAGATCGCCTGCACCTTCGGCACCGTACGCCTGCGCCGATGGAATCACCAACCGCCATTTTGCCCCGACCGGCATTTGCTGCAGCGCCGTTTGCCAACCATTGATCACACTGTCCAGTCTGAACCACTGGGGTGTCTTGCTCTGGTCGAAGACTGTGCCATCGGGCAGTTGTCCAACGTAGCGAACCTGCACTTCGCCATTGGCCTTCGGCCTTGCGCCGGTCGCTGCGGTCAGCTCTGTCAACAGAATTCCATCCGCCAATTCGCGTACGCCCGCCCGAGCTTTTTCATTCGCCAAAAAACGCTTTTCGGCCAGCATGGCATTCTCGACTTGTGTGCTGATCGCTGCCTGATTTGCTTGTGCCTCATGTGTGCGCAACACCTGTTCAATGCGCGCGTTACTCAGGGCCAGCGGCTTGTTTTGATAGGCCTGCTGCAGCCCTTCGAGCAAGGCCTGCAACTGCAGGTCCGGGACCTCTTGGCGCAAGCGTTCTCCCAGGCTTGCGCCGAGGCTGTAGGCGAGATCATGGGCGCTGACCGCAGTGGTTTTATCGCCTGCATGGGCCACTGAAAACAGCAGGCAAAACGACAACAAAAAGTGACGCGACATGGGCATGGCTCCGGGTACAGAGGGGCCGATTATGCCAGTGTGAAAGCAGGTGGCGATGACTCTGTTGCTTCCAGTGCCGACAGCAGCGAAAGCTGGATCTACACTAGGGCGTGTCATCACTTAGTCCCCGACTTGCGTTGATGACATACCCAGTGTGCCGCCGCAGTGAAAATACCATTTGCCCAGGCATGCAACGCGGCGCATCCGCTGCTGTCACAAGGCCTAGCGGCGTAGGCAGCAGAGGTCTAGTATGAGCCGCAACAACGTCAGCCAGGAGGTACACCATGTCGGCCAATAAGAAGCCTGTAAATACTCCGTTGCATTTGCTTCAACAGCTATCGAGCAGCCTGCTTGAGCACTTGGAAAATGCTTGTTCGCAAGCGTTGGCCGATGCTGAAAAACTACTCGCCAAACTGGAAAAGCAACGAGGAAAGGCTCAAGAGAAACTGCACAAGTCGCGCACCAAACTGCAGGATGCAGCAGCGGCTGGCAAGGCCAAGGCACAAGCCAAAGCCAAAGGCGCCGTAAAGGAACTGGAAGACTTGCTCGATGCCCTCAAGGATCGTCAGTCACAGACCCGCAACTATATCGTGCAGCTCAAGCGCGATGCTCAGGAAAGCTTGAAGCTCGCACAAGGCGTTGGTCGCGTAAAAGAAGCCGCGAGCAAAGCCTTGACTTCGCGCAGTGCTAAACCTGCTGCTGCCAAACCGGTGGTGGCGAGCAGTGCTGCAAAACCTGCCGCCAAGCCAGCAGCAAAACCTGCCGCTCGGGCTACCGCCAAACCAGCTGCCAAAGCTGCGGCCAAGCCAGCAGCGAAAACCGCAGCAGCGGCCAGTAGTGCAAAACCTGCCGCCAAGCCTGCTGCAAAAGTAGCTGCAAAACCTGCGGCCAAGCCCGCTGCAAAACCTGCGGCTAAGCCAGCAGCAAAACCAGCCGCCAGGGCTGCCGCTAGCACTGCCGCCAAGCCAGCTGCGAAGCCTGCTGCCAAGGCCGCTGCAAAACCTGCCGCCAAGCCAGCAGCAAAACCAGCAGCCAGGTCTGCGGCTAGCGCTGCCGCCAAGCCAGCTGCGAAGCCTGCCGCCAAACCTGCGGCCAAGGCTGCTGCGAAACCCGCCGCCAAACCAGCGGCCAAGCCTGCCGCGGTCAAGCCCGCTGCAAAACCTGCCGCCAGCGCAGCTGCGAAACCCGCCGCCAAGCCCGCAGCGAAACCTGCAGCTGCAAAACCCGCTGCCAAGCCCGCAGCACGATCTGCGGTGAAAAAACCAGCTGCAACTGCCGCCAAGGCTGCACCAGCCAAACCGGCAACTCCGGCTGCAGCAACCCCGACCGCAGCGCCAACGCCTGCGCCAGTGACGCCTGCTGCCACACCGGCAGCCGCAGCCAGCACCAGCACGTCGGCCTCCACACCAGCGATGCCAGCCAACAGCGGCCAGGCCCCTGTGTCGGCTTCCTAAGCCTGACTCGCCGCGGCGCGCAGCACTTGCAGCGCGTCGCGGTGAAGGGGGGGGGCTTGCGCAGCGATGCTGTGCAGCCACTGTGACAGGCCGTTGGCCTCATCTACGGGCCATTGATGGATGGCGTTCTGCAGCCGGGTCAGCAATTGCCGTTCGGCCTCCAGTTCCAGCGCCTTGACCTGTTCGCGCAAAATTGCCAGTTCGCTGTCTTGCGATGCTCCCTTGCGCCATTGCTGCCGGAGTTG
The DNA here is from genome assembly GCA_964453495.1 of uncultured Pseudomonas sp. Classification (GTDB taxonomy): domain Bacteria; phylum Pseudomonadota; class Gammaproteobacteria; order Pseudomonadales; family Pseudomonadaceae; genus Aquipseudomonas. Next base: position 27,349 of record CAYVPI010000029.1, read on the forward strand.
ACGCAGAGGCTGCACGACCTCGGTTTGCCATGGCCCGGCGATGCGTTGCAGTTGTTGCAGGCGCTCATTGGTGATGGCCACGCCGCGTTGCTCAAGCCACGCACCACACAGCAACAAGCAAACATCGGCACCTTGGGCCTGCAGGTCCAGGCAGGCCTTTTCAACACCCGGGCGTGAGTACAGCGCCACGGCAAAGCTCCACAGGTCGGTGTACATAGTCCTACTCGCGCCAGTTGCCATCGAAGCTGGTAGACTTCGCCGCCATTATGATCAGACTCCAGAACCTCACTTTACAGCGTGGCCCGCAACGTCTGCTAGAAGACGCCGAGCTGACGCTGCACGCCGGTCAGAAAGCCGGCTTGATCGGTGCCAATGGCGCCGGCAAATCCAGCCTGTTCGCCATGCTGCGCGGGGAGTTGGTGCCCGATGCCGGCGACTGCCTGCTGCCTGCCGACTGGCGTATCGCCCACATGCGTCAGGAGGTCGACACCCTCGACCGCATCGCTGTCGATTACGTGCTCGATGGCGACCTGCACTTGCGCAAGGTCCAGCAAGCGCTGGCCGAAGCCGAACAGGCCCACGATGGCACCGCCCTTGCGCGCTTGCATATCGAACTCGACAGCGCCAATGGCTACACCGCCGATGCACGCGCGCGTAAGCTGCTCGCGGGGTTGGGCTTCAGCAACGAACAGATGGATCGCAGGGTCGGGGATTTCTCGGGTGGCTGGCGGATGCGCCTGAACCTGGCCCAGGCGCTGATGTGTCCGTCGGATCTGCTACTGCTCGACGAACCCACCAACCACCTGGACCTTGATGCCATCCTCTGGCTCGAAGAATGGCTCAAAAGCTATCCGGGCACCTTGTTGTTGATCTCCCATGACCGGGATTTCCTCGATGCAGTGGTCGATCACGTTGCCCATGTCGAGCAGTGCAAGCTGACGCTTTACCGTGGTGGTTATACGGCTTTCGAGCGCGCCCGCGCCGAGCGCCTGGCGCAACAGCAGCAGGCCTATGAGAAACAGCAGGCCCAACGTGCGCACATGGAAAAGTACATTGCGCGATTCAAGGCCCAGGCCACCAAGGCCCGCCAGGCACAAAGCCGGATCAAGGCGCTGGAGCGCATGGAAGAATTGTCGGCGGCACACGTCGACTCTCCCTTCGACTTTGTGTTCCGCGAGTCGGTGAAGATCTCCAGCCCGCTGCTCGATTTGTCCGACGCACGCCTGGGCTATGGCGACAAGACCATTCTGGAGAAGGTCAAGCTGCAGCTGACGCCGGGCGCGCGCATTGGTTTGCTCGGCCCTAACGGTGCGGGTAAATCGACTTTGATCAAAAACCTCGCTGGCGAGCTGGAGCCCCTGAGCGGGCGTCTGCTGCGCGGCGAGAACCTGGTGGTGGGGTACTTCGCCCAGCACCAACTCGACTCGCTGGACAGCAAGGCAAGCCCCTTGCTGCACCTGCAACGCCTTGCTCCGACCGAGCGCGAGCAAACCTTGCGTGATTTCCTCGGTGGTTTCGATTTCCGAGGCGCGCGCATCGACGAGCCTGTGCTGAATTTCTCCGGTGGCGAGAAAGCTCGCCTGGCCCTGGCGCTGATTGCCTGGGGGCGGCCGAACCTGTTGCTGCTCGATGAGCCGACCAACCACCTGGACCTGGAAATGCGCCTGGCGTTGACCATGGCCTTGCAAGAATTCAGTGGTGCCGTGGTAGTGGTTTCCCACGACCGTCACTTGCTCAAGAGCACAACCGACGACTTCCTGCTGGTCGCCGATGGCCGTATCGATGCGTTCGATGGCGATCTGGAAGACTACGCACGGTGGTTGGTGGACTACCGCCTGCGCAACGCGCCGCTCAGCAGTGCGCCGGTCAATGTCGACAAGACCGACAAGAAGGCCCAGCGCCAGGCGGCGGCCTCGCTGCGCCAACAGTTGGCACCGCACAAGCGCGAGGCCGACAAGCTCGAGCGTGACCTCGGTACCCTGCATGAGCAATTGGCCAAGGTCGAGGCAGTCCTGGCCGACAGCGCCATCTACGAGGCACCGCGCAAGGACGAACTGCGCGATATGCTCGCACAGCAGGCCAAGCTCAAAACCCGTGAGGCCGAACTCGAAGAGGCCTGGATGGAAGCCCTCGAACTGCTCGAAAGCATGCAGGCGGAGCTGGAGGCGTTGTCCTGATGGAGGCACTGCGGCAATTGCTGCCTGGCGAATGGATCGCGCCGTTCTGGCTAGGGTTGCAGATTCTCTTGATCCTGGTGGCCGCATTCGTGATCCAGCGAGTGGTGACCCGTTGCCTGAGCCGTCTGGGGCAGCGTTACCCGCTGCCGCCGGAGCTGTTGGTTCCGGTACGCGGCGGCCTGCGCTGGTTGATCATGGGCAGTGCATTGATCGTGGTGCTGGAACGTCTCGGCGTTTCGGCAACGGTGCTGTGGACGGCGCTGTCAGGTTTCGTCGCTGTTGCAGCAGTTGCGTTCTTCGCCATGTGGAGTGTGCTGTCGAATCTGTTGTGCGCGGTCCTGATCTTCACGGTCGGCCCCTTTCGCATCGGCGATGTGGTCGAGCTGGTGGACACCACCGACAAGCCGGGGGTCAAGGGTAGGGTAACGGCCATCAACCTGCTTTTCACTACCTTGGTCGAGCTGCCGGAAGCGGGCGGTGCATTGGTTCAGGTGCCCAACAGCCAGTTTTTCCAGAAGTCGGTCAGGCGTTGGCGCGGCAGTGATGTGTTGCCGCAGCTCGGTGAAGGCAGCCATAAATCGAGCTGATGTGGCGGCCAAGCCAGGGTATAGGTAAAAAATCGTGGCGATTTTTTCGCCGGCGCACTAGCTTAGGTTCTCAAGTTAAGTGTGACCGAGGTGTGCAATGGCGCTGGAAACATGGTTGGCATTTTTTGCCGCTTGCTGGGTAATCAGTCTTTCTCCCGGGGCAGGGGCTATCGCGTCGATGTCCTGTGGACTGCAATACGGTTTCTGGCGCGGTTATTGGAACGCCCTTGGTCTTCAGTTGGGCCTGATCCTGCAGATCGCCATCATTGCCGCCGGCGTCGGTGCCATCCTCGCGGCCTCGGCGACTGCATTTCAGCTGATCAAATGGTTTGGCGTGGTTTACCTGGTGTACCTGGCCGTCAAGCAATGGCGGGCATTGCCCAGCGACCTGAGTGACGAATCAACGGTGCGGCCGATCGGCAAGCCCTTGAGCCTGGTGTTTCGCGGCTTTTTGGTAAACGTCAGCAACCCCAAGGCGCTGGTGTTCATGCTCGCGGTGTTGCCTCAATTCATTAACCCGCATGCGCCCTTGCTGGCGCAGTACGTGACCATCGGCGTCACCATGGTTGCAGTCGACCTGCTGGTGATGGCTGGCTACACCGGCCTGGCCGCGCGGGTTTTGCGGTTATTGCGTACGCCAAAACAACAACAGCGCATGAACCGGGTTTTTGCGGGCCTGTTTTTGGGCGCGGCCACATTGCTGGCAACGATACGCCGAGCGCCGGTCTGATGGATTCAAGATAAAGGCGGCCTGCAAAGCCTGCAAAGGTCGCTTTTTTTTTGCTTGCGCCCAGCTTGTAACAAATTAATTCACGGATGGGGGCGTCAAACCTTGAGTCAGCAGCACTGGAAGTGAACAATGCAATCCCTCGCATTGTTACTTGAGATTGGTTCATGATTCCCCGCTCCCGTTTTCTCGCCTGGTTGCTCGCACCGGTGCTGGCTTTGTGCAGCTTCAGCCTGCTGGCCGACACCGTCGAAGGCGCTGCCCAGGCCCTGCATCTGCTCGACTACATAAGCGCCGACTACCCGGCCACGGTTGATGCGGGCAACGTCACGGATGACTCGGAATACCGTGAACAGTTGGAGTTTAGCGATGTGCTGCAGGGCTTGATCGCGGCATTGCCGGCTCGCCCGGAGCGCCAGGAGCTCGAAACCGGCGTCATGGATTTGCGCAAGGCCATCACCGAGCGTCAAGAGGGTGTTGCCGTAGCCCGCCAGGCCCGTCAATTGGGCGCCAGGCTCGCAGTAGCCTACGAGATCAGTCAGGCACCGATCATTACTCCGGACCCAAGCCGTGGTGCGCCCCTGTATGCCCAGCACTGTTCGGTTTGCCACGGTGAAACCGGAGCCGGTGACGGCCCGGCCGGCCTGGGCCTGACACCGCCGCCTGCCAACCTGCAGAATGTTGCGCGCCTTGACCACCTCAGCCTCTATGACTTGTACAACACCCTGGGGCTGGGCATCGACGGCACGGATATGCCGTCCTTCGCCGACCAACTGGATGAGCGCCAGCGCTGGGACGTCGCGACGTACATCGCCAGCTTCTCCGCCGACCCTGCTGCAGCCAAGGGCGACAAGGCGTTCAACCTGGCCGACCTGGCCCGCCAGACGCCCGGCGAAATCCTGGCCCAGGAAGGCACCGGAGCGGCGGCGACCTTCCGTGCCCAGCGCGCTCAGCCACCTCAGGTACAGCGCGGCCCGGCGCAACTGCTGGGTTACACGGTCTCGACGCTGGAAAAAAGCTGGGCGGCCTACACCGGCGGTGATCACGAGCAAGCCTACGACCTTTCGGTGGCGGCTTACCTGGAAGGCTTCGAGCTGGTCGAAAGCTCCCTGGACAACGTCGATACGAACGTACGCAAGGACACCGAAAAAGCCCTGATGGCCTACCGCCAATCCCTGCAGGATGGCCTGCCGGTGGCCCAGGTTGCACAAAAGCTCGAAGCGGCAAAAGCCAAGCTCAAGGCGTCGGCCGACTTGCTCGGTGGCGATGGGCTGAGCCAGTCGTTGAGCTTCATTTCCGGCCTGCTGATTTTGTTGCGCGAAGGTTTGGAAGCAATCCTGGTGTTGGCCGCCATCCTGGCGTTCCTGCGCAACACGGGTCAGCAATCGGCCGTGCGCAGCGTCAATATCGGTTGGGGCCTGGCGTTGCTCGCGGGCCTTGCGACCTGGGCGCTGGCTGCCTATGTCATCGATGTCAGCGGTGCCCAGCGCGAGCTGCTGGAGGGCTGCACGGCGCTGTTTGCCAGCGTCATGGTGCTGTGGCTGGGCGTGTGGATGCATGACCGCCGTCACGCTGCCGCCTGGCAGGACTACATCAAGAGCAGCCTGGTCAGTGGCGGCGGGCGTTTCGGCTTTGCGATCCTGGCGTTTTTCTCGGTCTATCGCGAGTTGTTCGAAGTCATCCTGTTCTATGAAACCTTGTGGTTGCAAGCAGGCCCCGCGGGGCACAACGCGGTCCTGGCCGGTGGCGCGACAGCCTTGGTGCTGTTGATCGGCCTGGCCTGGGTAATTCTGCGCGGCTCGGCAAAATTGCCACTGGCGTTGTTCTTCAGTATCAATGCCGGGCTGCTCTGCGCGCTGTCGGTGGTATTCGCCGGCCATGGCGTCAAGGCGCTGCAAGAAGCGGGTATCTTCGCAACGCACCCGGTCAACTTCTTCGAGTTCGATTGGCTCGGCGTGCATGCCGACGCTTATTCGCTGGCGGCTCAAGTGGTAGCGCTGTTGGCCATTGCCATTCTGTACGGGCGCAGCCGGTTGGCTGAGAAGCGGCGCCTGCAGGCCAGCTGACGGCACATTTGAAGCGAAGCGGGCGAGCAGGGATACTGTTCGCCCGTTTTTGTTTTTCGCTTTTGAATAAGGGAAGTGCCCACATGCGTGTCTGGATCGATGCCGATGCCTGCCCCAAGGCGGCCAAGGACCAGGTCGTCAAATTCGCCTTGAAACGCAAGCTCGAGGTTGTGCTGGTGGCTGGGCAACCCCAAATCAAGCCGGCATTTGCTTGCGTCCGGTTGATCGTCGTGCCCAGCGGCCCGGATGCCGCGGACGATTATCTGGTCGAACACGCCGTGCCCGGTGAACTGGTGATTTGCAGCGATGTGCCGCTGGCCGATCGGCTGGTGAAGAAGGGTGTCGCCGCCCTTGATCCGCGTGGCAGCGAGTTCGACCAGCGCAACATGGGCGAGCGCCTGGCCGTACGTAACCTCTTTACCGACCTGCGCGAGCAGGGCCAGGTCGGCGGTGGGCAGGCGCCCTATGGCGACCGCGAGAAGCAGGCGTTCGCCAATGCGCTGGACCGGATCCTCACGCGCCTGGCACGCGAGTATCCACGCTGATCATTCCTGGGTGAGCTCCAGAACCCGGTCAACCAACTTGTTGATCCCTGCAGCGGCTTCACTGATCGACTTGGCTGACATGTATGCCGGGGTGGTAACCAGCTTGCGTTGGGTGTCTTCGACGATGTCATGCACATCGCACTCCTGGTGCGTGCCGCCCATCTTGACGATGGCAGCGCTGGTATCGGCATCGGTACCGATCGTGCAGACCACGCCAGGGCCATAGATTTTCGCGGCCAGGGCCGGCGAAATGCAGATCAGGCCAACAGGCTTGCCGGCTTCGGCGAAGGCTTCGGCCAGGGCCAGCACATCTGGCTGCACCGTGCAGTGGGGGCCTTCGACGGCAAAGTTGGAGAGATTTTTCGCCGAGCCGAAACCGCCGGGCACGATCAGTGCGTCGAACTCTTCGATGTTGGCCTCGCGGATGTCCTTGATATTGCCGCGCGCGATGCGGGCCGACTCCACCAGCACATTACGCGACTCGGGCATTTCTACGCCGGTGGTGTGGTCGATGACGTGCAACTGGGCAATATTGGGCGCAAAGCACTGCACCTGCGCGCCGCGCTGGTCCAGGCGCAACAAGGTGATCACGCTTTCATGGATTTCTGCACCGTCGTAGACACCACAGCCCGAAAGAATCACTGCAACTTTTTTACTCATGCCTGCTACTCCTGTTTCGTGGCGTTAATGTCCGCTAATTTGGCATTTGCTGCCGTAGGGTTTCAAGGCAACTGGGCCTAATCTTGATCAGCCCGATCAAAATGGTTGCACCATGAACCTCATTCTTTTCGCTGTGCCGTTTTTTTTCGTATTGATAGCGCTCGAATTGATTGCCGATCGCTGGCGGGGCATGCGCACCTATCGCCTGGCCGATGCGATCAACAGCATCAGCGCCGGGGTGCTGTCCACTACCAGCGGCTTGCTGACCAAAGGCGTGGGCCTGGTCAGCTATGCGCTGGCATTGGAGCACCTGGCCTTGTTCGAGTTACGGGCAGACAAGCTCTGGGTCTGGGTTTTTGCATTTGTCGCCTATGACTTCTGCTACTACTGGCTGCATCGCCTGGGGCACGAGCGCAATATGCTGTGGGCTGCCCATTCGGTGCACCATCAAAGTGAGGACTACAACCTCTCCACGGCATTGCGGCAAACCAGCACGGGGTTCATTTTCTCCTGGATTTTCTACCTGCCACTGGCCGTGCTCGGGGTTCCCTTGCTGGTGTTTGTCAGCGTGGCGGCCTTGAACCTGCTCTATCAGTTCTGGGTGCATACCCGTCACATTCCCAAGCTGGGCTGGTTGGAGTGGCTATTCATTACACCCTCCAATCATCGCGTCCACCATGCACAGAACCCTCTCTACATTGATCGCAATTACGGTGGAGTGTTCATTGTCTGGGACCGTTTGTTCGGTACCTTTCAGGAAGAGGACGACAGTGAACCGGTCATATTCGGCGTGACCACGCCATTGGCCAGCTGGAATCCGTTGTGGGCCAACCTGCATTTTTACGCGCAGTTGTGGGCCGATGCGCGGCGCACGGCACGCTGGTCAGACAAGCTGCGGATCTGGTTCATGCCCACCGGCTGGCGCCCTGACGACGTGGCGCAGCAGTACCCGACGCCAAAGCATGACCTGAGCCAGTTCCGCAAGTTCGAGGTGCCCCTGGACTGGCGTCAGCAACTGTATGTCGTAGCGCAGTTCGCCGCGTATGTGGCCATGGGTAGCTACCTGATGGGCGAGGAGGCGCAATTGCCCGCAGCAGCATTGTTGCTGGGCTGGGCCTGGACGGCGTTCGGGTTGTTCGTGCTCGGCACGGCGCTGGAGAACCGCCCCTGGGCGCTGAAGCTGGAGGTGATACGCCTTGGTTGCAATGTGCCCCTGATGGCGCTGGCCGGCTGGGTTGGCCTTTGGTCGGCCACGCCCCTGGGCTGGGCAGGCGTGCTGGTCTACAGCCTGCTCAGCGCCTTGGGGTTGTACTGGAGCCGTAGCCCCGTAAGCCGTTTAGCCGACGTTTGAATCCTGCTGGGCTGCAATCTTGCGCGCCGCACGGGCAATGCGTGCGGCCTTGAGCCGGCGCCACAGCCACAGGCAGGCACCTATGGCCAGCAAGCCACCGAGTACCCAAAGCTCGTACTTCTTGACGTTGCCCAGTACACCCTCAAGCAGTGCGCCGAAGTGGTAGGCCGCAGCTCCCAGGGCGGCGGCCCAGATCGCGGCGCCGATACCGTTGAGCAGCAAGTAGCGCCTCGGCGGATAACCTGAAAGGCCAATGGCCACCGGCATCACCGTACGCAAGCCATAGACGAAGCGAAAACTCAGCACCCAGATATCCGGATGCCGGCGGATATGTTCCAGGGCCCGGTCACCCATCATCTGCCAGCGCGGTTTGCGTGCCAGCAACTTGCGCCCGTGCTTGCGGCCCATGAAATACCACAGCTGATCGCCGGCATAGCTGCCGAAGAACGCGACCACAACCACCAGGTTGATGTCCATGTAACCGCGGAACGCGAGGAAGCCGGCAAGAACCAGAATGGTTTCGCCTTCGAAAAACGTACCAAGAAAAAGGGCTAAATAGCCGAAATCCTGCAGGAATTGTTGAAGCATTTTCTGGATGCTGGCGAAATGAACGCGCAGCCTAACCCTTCGAGCGCAATCGGGAAAGTGTCGAGATGTGTCTCGACGTTAACATTTCCTACACGGACAATGACTGCGTCCACAAGTCGCAGGGTTGCCCACAGCTGTCATTCAACCGTCATAATGGCCGCTTATAACTGTCGCGCTCGCCCGCCTGCGCGGGCTCAGGAGTCTGCCGTGAGCTTTACCCCCGCTAACCGTTTGTTTCCTGCCACCCGTCTTCGTCGCAATCGTCGTGATGATTTTTCTCGTCGCCTGGTCCGTGAAAATGTCCTGACGGTCGATGACCTGATCCTGCCGGTCTTTGTCCTGGATGGTGAAAACCGTCGTGAAACCGTAGCGTCCATGCCCGGCGTCGAGCGCCTGAGTATCGATCTGCTGCTACAGGAAGCCGCGCAGTGGGTTGAGCTGGGCATTCCGGCGTTGGCCCTGTTCCCGGTGACCCCGCCCGAGAAAAAGACGCTCGATGGCAGTGAAGCCTGGAACCCCGAAGGCATTGCCCAGCGCGCCACTCGTGCCCTGCGTGACCGTTTCCCGGAGCTGGGCGTGATCACCGATGTGGCCCTGGACCCATTCACCACCCATGGCCAGGATGGCATCCTCGACGAAGACGGCTACGTGCAAAACGACATCACTGTCGATGCCCTGGTGCGCCAGGCGCTGTCCCATGCCGAGGCCGGTGCCCAAGTGGTTGCGCCGTCGGACATGATGGACGGTCGTATCCAGGCCATCCGGGAGGCCCTGGAGCTGGCTGGTCACGTCAATGTGCGCATCATGGCCTATTCGGCCAAGTACGCCAGCGCCTATTATGGACCGTTCCGCGATGCGGTCGGCTCTGCCTTGAACCTGGGCAAGGCGAACAAGGCGTCCTACCAAATGGACCCGGCCAACACCAATGAGGCGCTGCATGAAGTGGCTGCGGACCTGTCCGAAGGCGCCGACATGGTCATGGTCAAGCCAGGCATGCCGTATCTGGATATCCTTTGTCGGGTCAAGGATGAATTCAAGGTCCCGACGTTTGTCTATCAGGTCAGCGGTGAATACGCCATGCACATGGCCGCCATCCAGAATGGCTGGTTGAGTGAAGGGGTGATTCTGGAATCGCTCACCGCATTTAAACGGGCAGGCGCCGATGGCATTTTGACTTACTTTGCTGTGCGCGCCGCTCAACTGATGAGAGGGCAGTAACGCCCTTCAGGAACGCTAGATGAATAACGAAGCACTTATGGAAGCCGTCGTGAAGGATGCAGAACCCGTGCTCGAACAGCTTGTGGAAACACCGGCCGAGGTTGAAGTCGAGGTCGAGCCAGCTGTAATTGTGGTACCGGTCGCGGAAGCCCAGGTGGTAACGCCGCCCCCGGTCATCCCTGGCCTGGACGACAGCAGCCTGTACATCCATCGCGAGCTTTCCCAGCTGCAATTCAATATCCGCGTGCTGGAGCAGGCGCTGGATGAATCCTATCCATTGCTGGAGCGGCTGAAGTTCCTGTTGATCTTCTCCAGCAACCTGGATGAGTTCTTCGAAATTCGTGTAGCGGGCCTGAAGAAGCAAATTACCTTCGCCCGCGAGCAGGCCGGCGCCGACGGCCTGCAGCCGCACCAGGCACTGGCGCGCATCAGCGAGCTGGTGCACGGCCACGTCGATCGTCAGTACGCCATTCTCAACGACATTCTGCTGCCGGAGCTGGAAAAGCATCAGGTCCGCTTCATCCGCCGGCGCAACTGGAACGTTAAGCTTAAGACGTGGGTACGGCGCTATTTTCGCGATGAGATCGCACCGATCATCACGCCGATCGGTCTCGACCCGACGCACCCGTTCCCCTTGCTGGTCAACAAGAGCCTGAACTTCATCGTCGAACTGGAAGGTATCGATGCCTTCGGTCGCGACTCAGGCCTGGCGATCATTCCTGCCCCGCGTCTGCTGCCGCGTGTCATCAAGGTACCGGAAGAAGTCGGGGGTGCAGGCGATAACTATGTATTTTTGTCGTCGATGATCCACGCGCACGCCGACGACCTGTTCCAGGGTATGAAGGTCAAGGGCTGCTATCAGTTCCGCTTGACCCGTAACGCCGACCTGGCAGTCGACACCGAAGATGTCGAAGACCTGGCGCGGGCCCTGCGCGGCGAGTTGTTCTCGCGCCGTTACGGCGATGCCGTGCGCCTGGAAGTGGCAGACACCTGCCCCAAGCATTTGTCCGACTACCTGCTCAAGCAATTCAGCCTCAGCGAAACCGAGTTGTACCAGGTCAATGGCCCGGTCAACCTGACGCGGCTGTTCAGCATTACTGGCCTGGACAGTCATCCAGAGCTGCAGTACACGCCGTTTACCCCGGCCATCCCCAAGCTGTTGCAGAACAGCGAGAACATTTTCAGCGTGATCAGCAAACAGGACATCTTGTTGCTGCACCCGTTCGAGTCGTTCACCCCGGTGGTCGATCTGCTGCGCCAGGCCGCCAAGGACCCGCACGTGCTGGCCGTGAGGCAGACGCTGTATCGCAGTGGTGCCAACTCGGAGATCGTCGATGCCCTGGTCGACGCCGCGCGTAACGGCAAAGAGGTCACCGCGGTGATCGAATTGCGGGCACGTTTCGACGAAGAGTCCAACCTGCAACTGGCCAGTCGCTTGCAGGCTGCAGGTGCTGTGGTGATTTATGGGGTGGTCGGCTTCAAGACCCACGCCAAGATGATGCTGATCTTGCGTCGCGAGGCGGGCGAGATTGTCCGTTACGCGCACTTGGGTACCGGTAACTATCACGCCGGCAACGCTCGCCTGTATACCGACTACAGCCTGCTGACTTCCGACGACGCCCTGTGCGAAGACGTCGGCAAGCTGTTCAGCCAGCTGATTGGCATGGGCAAGACGCTGCGCATGAAGAAATTGCTGCACGCGCCGTTCACCCTGAAGAAGGGCATGCTCGACATGATCGCGCGCGAAACCCAGTTTGCCCTCGACGGCAAGCCCGCGCACATTATCGCCAAGTTCAACTCACTGACCGACCCGAAGATCATTCGTGCCTTGTACAAGGCCAGCCAGTCGGGCGTGCGCATCGACCTGGTGGTACGCGGCATGTGCTGCCTGCGCCCGGGTATCACCGGGGTGTCGCATAACATCCAGGTGCGCTCGATCATTGGCCGCTTCCTGGAGCACACACGGGTTTTCTACTTCCTCAACGGTGGCGAGGAGCAAATGTTCCTGTCCAGTGCCGACTGGATGGAGCGTAACCTGGACAAGCGGGTCGAGACCTGCTTTCCGGTTGAAGGCAAGAAGTTGATCCTGCGGGTGAAGAAGGAGTTGGAGGGGTACCTGACCGACAACACCCACGCCTGGATCTTGCAGCCGGACGGCCGTTACGTACGCAGCACGCCGACCGGCAACCAGAACCCGCGCAGTGCCCAGGCCACTCTGCTCGAGCGCCTGAGCAACCCGGTCCTCAGCGTACGCTGAGGACGACGCCGACCCGGGTCAGCCACTCCGCTTCCAGCGCGAAGTCGGCCTGGGTCAGCTGGTTGTCTTCCAGCCAGTCTTCGGGGAATTCCACGTCGAGAGTGTCGCCATTGGCGTGCAGGGTCACCTGGGGCATCTGCTGGGTGCCGCGGATGTGATGGAACAGGATCGCGAAGCGCAACAGCACACAGAGCCTGATCAGCTTGACGCCTTCATCGCCGAAATCGGCAAACTTGTCCTTGGGAATATTGCGCCGGTGCCCGCGTACCAGCAGCGCCAGCATCAGTTGGTCTTCTCGTGAGAAGCCCGCCAGGTCGGAGTGCTCGATCAGGTAGGCGCCATGCTTGTGGTAGTGGTAGTGAGCGATATCCAGACCCACTTCATGCACTTTGGCGGCCCAGCCAAGTAGTTCTCGCCAGATGCCGTCCTCAAGGTCCCAGGCTGCCGCGACCTGGTCGAAGGCATGCAGCGCCTTGCGCTCAACCCGGGCGGCCTGGCCAAGGTCAACGTGATAACGCTCCATCAGCGAGTTGAGGGTGCGCTCACGTACGTCCTCGTGGTGGTGGCGGCCCAGCAGGTCATACAGCACGCCTTCACGCAGGGCGCCTTCGCAATGGTCCATGCGCTGCAATTCCAGTGCGTCGAAAATCGCCTCCATGATCGCAAGGCCAGCAGGGAAAATGGCACGGCGGTCGGGTTTGATGCCCTCGAAGTCGATTTTCTCGATTTCGCCCAGCTTGAACAGCTTGCGCTTGAGCCAGGCCAGGCCTTCGGCATTGACCTCGCCACTGCCCTGGTTGCCGGCCTTTAGCGCAAGGCCAATGGCGCGAATGGTGCCGGATGAGCCGATGGCCTCGTCCCAGGTAAGGCGATGCAGGGCATTTTCAATGCTCATGATTTCCAGGCGCGCCGCTGTATAAGCCTGGGCGTAGCGGGCCGGGGTGATCTTACCGTCGCGAAAATAGCGCTGGGTATAGCTGACGCAACCCATCTGCAGGCTTTCGCGCAGCAGCGGCTCGAAGCGCTGGCCAATGATGAATTCGGTACTGCCGCCGCCGATATCGGCCACCAGGCGCTTGCCCGGCGTATCGGCCAGGGTGTGGGACACACCAAGGTAGATCAGGCGCGCTTCTTCGCGCCCGGAGATGACTTCCACGGGATGGCCGAGGATTTCTTCGGCGCGGCGAATGAACTCGCCACGATTGCGCGCCTCGCGCAGGGCGTTGGTGCCAACGATACGCACCGCCCCCAAGGGCAGGCCGTTGATCAGTTGGGCAAAGCGCTTGAGGCAGTCGAGCCCGCGCTGCATGGACTCTTCGCTGAGCCTTCGTTCTTCATCGATGCCGGCGGCCAGTTGAACCTTCTCTCCGAGCCGCTCAAGAATGCGGATCTCGCTATGGATGGCCTTGGCCAGGACCATATGGAAGCTGTTGGAGCCCAGGTCGATGGCAGCGATCAAGGAAAGATTCTTGGCTGAGGTTTGCGGCATGGTCAGGGGGTCTCGGTCGAAAACCGTAACATCGTGCCACGATCCACCCCTGACGCCAACGCGAAGCGTTGCAAGTCATGATGTGGCGCAGTATTGATGAGCAGGTTCTGGGGTTATGGTCATGGGCGATGACGCGCCGATAAACCGTACGATAAGCAAAACCATGTACAACTATAGTTACACTCAATCATCCCTGACTTCCTGTACGCAGTCAGGCCAGCTATGATGAGCGACGTTTTTTTGCTTACGACCACGGAGATTTTCCATGAGCAGCGATCTTATCAAACACGTCACCGATGCCAGCTTCGAGGCCGATGTACTCAAGGCTGAAGGCGCTGTGCTGGTCGACTACTGGGCTGAATGGTGCGGCCCGTGCAAGATGATTGCGCCTGTTCTGGACGATATTGCCGAAACTTACAAGGGTAAGCTGACCGTCGCCAAGCTGAACATCGACGAGAACCAGGAAACCCCGGCCAAGCACGGCGTGCGTGGTATCC
>CAYVPI010000030.1:0-40656 GCA_964453495.1 uncultured Pseudomonas sp.
GTGGTCAGCGGGCGGCATTATACATAGGTAGCTGGCAATCTGCCGATGGTTCATATGCAACGATTCTCGTCCATTGGTCTAAAGGTCGCAGGGCAGGGTGGGGCGTAGAGTCGTCGCGAATGCTTGAGTTTGGCGCTTTTCCCTTTGCTTTCAGGCTTGTACGAAACGAGAAGTAGCCGCGCCACGAACAGAGGGTTTGCGTGTTGATTTAACTGGGTTACGCTCGAACCAAGCCAGATGTTCAATCCAAACAATGGAGTTCAGCATGGGTTACAAGAAGATTCAGGTTCCAGCCGTCGGCGACAAAATCACCGTCAATGCAGACCATTCTCTCAATGTTCCTGATAACCCGATCATCCCCTTCATCGAAGGTGACGGCATTGGTGTCGACATCAGCCCGGTGATGATCAAGGTTGTCGATGCTGCAGTTCAAAAGGCATACGGCGGTAAACGCAAGATTTCCTGGATGGAAGTCTACGCCGGGGAAAAAGCCACTCAGGTTTACGATCAGGACACCTGGCTGCCTCAGGAAACCCTGGACGCAGTCAAGGATTACGTGGTTTCCATCAAAGGCCCGCTGACCACCCCGGTCGGTGGCGGCATCCGCTCGCTGAACGTCGCCCTGCGTCAGCAACTCGACCTGTATGTCTGCCTGCGCCCTGTGCGCTGGTTCGAAGGCGTGCCAAGCCCGGTGAAAAAGCCTGGCGACGTCGACATGACCATCTTCCGCGAGAACTCCGAAGACATCTATGCCGGTATCGAGTGGAAGGCCGGTTCGCCGGAAGCCACCAAGGTCATCAAATTCCTTAAAGAAGAAATGGGCGTCACCAAGATCCGTTTCGACGAAAACTGCGGCATCGGCGTCAAGCCGGTTTCGCTGGAAGGCACCAAGCGTCTGGCGCGCAAGGCCCTGCAATATGTAGTCGATAACGACCGCGATTCGCTGACCATCGTGCACAAAGGCAACATCATGAAGTTCACCGAAGGTGCCTTCAAAGAGTGGGCCTACGAAGTGGCCGCTGAAGAATTCGGCGCGACCCTGCTCGACGGCGGCCCCTGGATGCAGTTTAAAAACCCGAAAACCGGCAAGAATGTTGTGGTCAAGGACGCCATCGCCGATGCCATGCTCCAGCAGATCCTGCTGCGCCCGGCCGAATACGATGTGATCGCGACCTTGAACCTGAACGGTGACTACCTCTCCGACGCCCTGGCGGCGGAAGTGGGCGGTATCGGCATCGCACCGGGCGCCAACCTGTCCGACACCGTGGCGATGTTCGAAGCGACCCACGGTACGGCGCCGAAGTATGCCGGCAAGGATCAGGTCAACCCGGGTTCGCTGATTCTCTCGGCTGAGATGATGCTGCGTCATATGGGCTGGACTGAAGCGGCGGATCTGATCATCAAGGGTACCAACGGTGCTATTGGTGCCAAGACTGTGACTTATGACTTCGAGCGTTTGATGGGTGGGGCCAAGCTGGTTTCGTCTTCGGGCTTTGGGGATGCGCTGATTTCGCATATGTAAAACGCGGGCACATAAAAACCGCCTGGCTCGATGAATTGAGTCAGGCGGTTTTTTATTGCTTGGAATATTCAGGTGAAAATTAGTCAGCTCACGCTTTGGCAGTCGCAGTCGCAGTCGCAGCAGCGGCAGCAGCAGCGGCAGCAGCGCCGACAGCAGCACTCTCGGCGGGACTGGATGGTTTGATGGTGACAGATTGGATGTCTACGGCATGCAGCCCCTTGGGGCCTTGAATAATACTGAAAGCCACCTCTTGCCCGGCTTTGAGGGTTTTGTACCCTTCCATCTTAATCTGAGAAAAATGAGCAAAGAAATCAATCTCTTTGCCATCCTCATCGCGGCCTTCGTGGGCGTCGGTATTGATAAAGCCGAATCCCTTGGCATTGTTGAACCATTTCACCTTGCCGACAGCCATGCTCAAATCCCTCTGCAACAGACTCCATCGCTGGAGTATCATCCACGACATCCGCAATCGAATTCGATAAAAGAATTGACTCCGCGGATCTTTTTTACCCACTGTGGGCTCTATTGGTTGTAACACCGTTTTCCCGATAGTCAAGGTGACCGGGCAGTCGGAGTTGAAAACGTGGACAACCGCCCCCACCACTGTATTTGCACAACTGACGAACCTTTCTTTCCATGCATGCAATCAGCCAGATTCGACTAACATTCAATCAGGATCGCCCGACTCTCCAGAAAGATCGCCCGGAGGAACACGACGACGATTCCGCAGGCATTGCTGTTCAGGAGGCCAAGCCTGCTTTACAGGCGCCGCCGATGTACAAGGTGGTTTTGTTCAACGATGACTACACACCGATGGATTTCGTCGTCGAAGTGCTCGAGGTGTTTTTTAACCTGAATCGCGAGCTGGCGACCAAGGTCATGCTGGCCGTCCATACAGAAGGACGGGCAGTATGTGGAGTGTTTACCCGCGACATCGCCGAGACCAAGGCCATGCAGGTCAACCAGTACGCCAGGGAAAGCCAGCATCCGCTACTCTGTGAAATCGAGAAGGACGGTTAATCGCCGACCACTTGGGTATGAGGTGAAGCTATGTTAAACCGCGAGCTCGAAGTCACCCTCAATCTTGCCTTCAAGGAGGCCCGTTCGAAGCGTCATGAATTCATGACCGTCGAACACCTCCTGCTGGCCCTATTGGACAATGAGGCTGCCGCCACCGTTTTGCGTGCCTGCGGCGCAAACCTCGACAAACTCAAGCATGACCTGCAGGAGTTCATCGACTCCACCACGCCATTGATCCCCCTTCATGACGAGGATCGTGAAACCCAGCCAACCCTGGGCTTTCAGCGTGTACTGCAACGTGCTGTCTTTCACGTACAGAGCTCGGGCAAGCGTGAAGTCACTGGCGCCAATGTGCTGGTGGCGATTTTCAGTGAACAGGAGAGCCAGGCCGTGTTTCTGCTCAAGCAGCAGAGCGTGGCGCGCATCGATGTAGTGAACTACATCGCGCACGGAATCTCCAAGGTGCCAGGGCATGGCGATCACTCCGAGGGTGAGCAAGATATGCAGGACGACGAGGGCGGTGAGTCTTCATCCTCAGGCAATCCACTGGACGCCTACGCAAGCAACTTGAACGAATTGGCACGCCAGGGCCGTATCGACCCATTGGTGGGGCGTGAAGCCGAGGTCGAGCGCGTTGCCCAAATCCTCGCGCGGCGGCGCAAGAACAACCCGTTGCTGGTTGGCGAGGCAGGTGTGGGCAAGACGGCCATCGCCGAGGGCCTGGCCAAGCGTATCGTCGACAACCAGGTGCCGGACTTGCTGGCCAACAGTGTCGTCTACTCCCTGGACCTGGGTGCGTTGCTGGCGGGCACCAAGTACCGTGGTGATTTCGAGAAGCGCTTCAAGGCGCTACTGCATGAGCTGAAAAAGCGTCCGCAGGCGATCCTGTTCATCGACGAAATCCACACCATCATCGGTGCCGGCGCAGCTTCCGGTGGCGTGATGGACGCCTCCAACCTGCTCAAGCCGCTGTTGTCTTCGGGTGATATCCGTTGCATCGGCTCGACCACCTTTCAGGAATTTCGCGGCATCTTCGAGAAGGACCGGGCGTTGGCGCGGCGCTTCCAGAAGGTCGATGTGTCCGAGCCTTCGGTGGAGGACACGGTTGGTATCCTGCGCGGCCTGAAAGGGCGTTTCGAGGCGCACCACAGCATCGAGTACAGCGACGAGGCGCTGCGTGCAGCGGCCGAGCTGGCTTCGCGCTACATCAATGATCGGCATATGCCGGACAAGGCGATCGATGTGATCGACGAGGCCGGTGCTTATCAGCGCCTGCAGCCGGTGGAAATGCGCGTCAAGCGCATCGAAGTGCCGCAGGTTGAGGACATCGTCGCGAAAATCGCGCGTATTCCGCCCAAGCATGTCACCAGTTCCGACAAGGAGTTGCTGCGTAACCTGGAGCGCGACCTGAAACTCACCGTGTTCGGCCAGGACGCAGCCATCGATTCGCTGGCCACGGCCATCAAGCTGTCGCGTGCAGGCCTCAAGTCGCCGGACAAACCGGTCGGTTCGTTCCTGTTCGCAGGCCCGACCGGCGTGGGCAAGACCGAGGCGGCGCGACAATTGGCCAAGGCGCTGGGGGTCGAGCTGCTGCGCTTCGATATGTCCGAGTACATGGAGCGCCACACCGTATCGCGCCTGATTGGTGCGCCTCCGGGCTATGTCGGTTTCGACCAGGGTGGTTTGTTGACCGAAGCGATTACCAAGCAACCGCACTGTGTGCTGCTGCTCGATGAAATCGAGAAGGCCCATCCGGAAGTCTTCAACCTGCTGTTGCAGGTGATGGACCACGGTACCCTGACCGACAACAACGGGCGCAAAGCGGACTTCCGTAATGTGATCGTGATCATGACCACCAACGCCGGTGCTGAAACCGCTGCGCGGGCTTCGATCGGCTTCACCCATCAGGATCACTCTTCCGATGCCATGGAAGTGATCAAGAAGAGCTTCACGCCGGAGTTCCGGAACCGCCTGGACACCATCATCCAATTCGGTCGCCTCAGCCATGAAGTGATCAAGAGCGTGGTGGACAAGTTCCTCATCGAACTGCAGGCGCAATTGGAAGACAAGCGCGTGCTGCTGGAGGTGACCGACGCCGCCAGAAGCTGGCTGGCAGCCGGTGGCTACGATGCCATGATGGGTGCGCGGCCGATGGCGCGCTTGATCCAGGACAAGATCAAGCGTCCGCTGGCAGAGGAAATCCTGTTTGGCGAATTGGCCGAGCATGGTGGTGTGGTGCACATCGACATCAAGGATGGCGAACTGACGTTCGAGTTCGAGACCACGGCGGAGATGGCCTGACGGCCTTGATCGCGGGCAAGCCCGCTCCTACATGGATTACGCAAAACCTGTAGGAGCGGGCTTGCCCGCGATCGACCGCAAAGCGGTCGCGCTTTTATCGCGCCCACACAAAAACGCCCGGCACATGCCGGGCGTTTTCGTTTGGTATTACTTAACGAGCGCGGTAAGTAATGCGCCCTTTGCTCAAGTCATAGGGCGTCAGTTCAACGCGCACCTTGTCACCGGTCAGAATACGAATGTAGTTCTTGCGCATCTTGCCGGAGATATGCGCGGTTACGACGTGCCCATTTTCCAACTCCACACGAAACATGGTGTTGGGCAGGGTGTCGACGACAGTGCCTTCCATTTCGAAGCTGTCTTCTTTCGACATGCAGTAAAGCCCTCGGTATCCAATGAATGGCCCGGTGCAACTGCGCCAGGCAAAAGCGGCGTGCATTGTGCCCGAAAAGTGGGTGTCAAGCCAAGGGCTTCAGTTCAAGGCGACCCAGCGTTGGTTAATCAGCAGTTCTATTGGGCGGTATTGGGTCTTGTAATTCATTTTTTTGCAGTTCTTGATCCAGTACCCGAGATAGACGGCTTCCAGGCCCAGGCGCAGGGCTTCGGTGATCTGCCAGAGGATAGCAAAGCGGCCAAGGCTGCGGCGCTCCTCACTGGGTTCGTAGAAGGTGTATACCGCTGAAATGCCGTTGGGCAGCAGGTCGGTGACCGCGACGGCGACCAGGCGGCCGTCGATCCGAAATTCGTAAAAACGAGAGAAAGGCAGGTCGCGCACCAGGAAAGTGGAAAACTGGTCGCGACTTGGCGGGAACATGTCACCGTCAGCGTGGCGCTGTTCGATATAGCGCCGGTACAAATCGAAGTACTCTTCGTTATAGGAAGGGAGGGCTTCGCGGACCTCTATATCGGCGTTGCGCTTGAGAATGCGTTTTTGCTGGCGATTTGGCGCGAAGCGGGCCGCAGGAATACGTGCCGGCACGCAGGCATTGCAGTGCTGGCAATGGGGGCGATACAGGTGATCGCCGCTGCGCCGGAAACCCATTTCAGACAAGTCGGCATAGACGTTCACGTCCATTGGCTGACTTGGATCGAGAAACAACGTCGTCGCCTGTTCTTCGGGCAGGTAGCTGCACGAATGGGGTTGAGTGGCATAAAACTTCAGTCGCGCCAGCTCAGTCATGATCAACCCTCGGGATATTCCTCTGATAAGTGTAAGCCAGCCGTGGCAACTCGCCTAGGTAACCCAGGTGGCTGAAGTGGGTTGATCGACATGGCGCTGCAGATAATCAGCGAAATCCTGCCGCGAAACAGCGCGGGCGCCGAAGCTGTGCAGGTGTTCAGTGGGCATCTGGCAGTCGATCAAGACGAAGCCGCAAGCCTGTAGGTGCTCAACCAGTGTGACAAATCCCACCTTGGAGGCGTTGTCGGCGCGGCTGAACATGGATTCGCCAAAAAACAGCCGGCCCATCGCCAGGCCGTAGAGGCCGCCGACCAATGAGTCGCCATCCCAGACCTCCACGCAATGGGCGTGACCCTGCTTGTGCAGTTCCAGATAGGCGGTTTGCATCTTGTCGGTGATCCAGGTGCCGTCGGCGTAGGTTCGCGGTGCGGCGCAGGCCTGGATGACAGCGGCAAAGTCCTGGTCGAAGGTGACTCGATAGCGTTGCTGGCGCAGCAGTTTTCTCAGGCTGCGGGAGACATGCAGTTCTTCCGGGAAGAGTACCGTGCGCGGGTCGGGGGACCACCACAGGATTGGTTGGCCATCCTGGTACCAGGGGAAACAACCATGGCGGTAAGCCTGCACCAATCGTTCCGGGCTCAGGTCGCCGCCGGCGGCAAGCAGGCCATTGGGTTCGCGCAGGGCCTTTTCCAGTGGCGGGAAGTCGAGGTTTTCGCGATTAAGCCAAGTCAGCATGGGTATCGAACTGAATCAGGAAGAGGGGGGGAATACCTTGTGGGAGATGTATTGCCTGGTAGGGCCGCACCGCAGCGATGAGGCCTTGGCAAGCACCATAGAATCTCCCACAAGGTTCATTGCAGCTCAACTCAGGGGTTGGCTGCAACCTTAATTGTTGTCCAGGTACTTCTCGGCATCGAGTGCGGCCATGCAGCCGGCACCGGCCGAAGTGACAGCCTGGCGGTAGACATGGTCGGCTACATCACCTGCGGCGAATACTCCGGGTATGCCAGTGAAGGTGGCGTCGCCTTCACTGCCGCCCTTGACGATCAGGTAGCCATCGCGCATTTCCAGCTGGCCCTGGAAGATGTCGGTGTTGGGTTTGTGGCCGATGGCGATGAACACGCCGGAGAGGGTCAAGTCCTGGGTAGCGCCGCTGAGGGTGTCGATCAGGCGAGCGCCGGTTACGCCGCTGGCATCGCCCAGCACTTCGTCCAGGGTCTGGTTCCAGTGCAAGACGATGTTGCCGTTGGCAGCTTTCTCGAACAGCTTGTCTTGCAGGATCTTCTCGGCACGCAACTTGTCGCGGCGGTGTACCAGGTGAACTTCTTTGGCAATATTGGACAAATACAGCGCTTCCTCGACTGCGGTATTGCCCCCGCCAATCACTGCCACGACCTGGTTGCGGTAGAAAAAGCCATCGCAGGTGGCGCAGGCCGAGACACCCTTGCCAGCAAAGGTGTCCTCCGACGGCAGCCCCAGGTATTGGGCCGAGGCACCGGTGGCAATGATCAGGGCGTCGCAGCTGTACACCGCGTTATCGCCATGCAGCTTGAACGGGCGGTTTTGCAACTCTGCGGTATGGATGTGGTCGTAGACGATCTCGGTGTCGAAACGTTCTGCATGCTTTTGCATACGCTCCATCAGCACCGGGCCGGTCAGGCCTTCGACATCGCCTGGCCAGTTGTCGACTTCAACCGTGGTGGTCAGTTGCCCGCCAGCCTGGACACCTGTGATAACCACGGGCTTGAGGTTGGCGCGGGCGGCATACACGGCGGCGCTGTAACCGGCGGGGCCAGAACCGAGGATGATCAGGCGTGAATGCTTTGTCTGTGTCATAAAAACACCTCATAAGCCTTTGTCACAAAAGAGAATGCATGCTCAAATTGAGAGGGTGAGGCTAGTGTCGGCTATGCTGCACGCAAGCCAGGCATGCGTGGCATCGGGGTAACAAACCCGTACAATGCCATTGGGCCCCGAGCCGGGGGCTATAGCCCGATATCCAGAGAGATCGAGCAGTATGTTAAAAGTAGACGTTGATTCACTTTTCACCTGACCCCCAAGGGCAGTATTTTCATCGTCAATCAACAGTTGGACGCGCTACCAGCGCAGGAAAAGACGCGTTTTGAAGAAAACCACCGCTACACCCAATCCCGTTCCGCTCTGGCGTCAGCAACTGCACTACCGGCTCAAGGAAGGTGCACTGATCGCCATGGGGGCTTTGTGCCTGTACCTGTGGATGGCGCTGCTGACCTACGATCAGTCCGACCCCGGCTTCAGCCACACCAGTAATGTCGACCAGGTGCAGAATGCTGCAGGCCGGGCCGGTGCCTGGTTTGCCGATATCCTGTTCATGGTCCTGGGCTACTTCGCCTATGTTTTCCCTTTGCTGCTGGCGATCAAGACCTGGCAGATTTTCCGCCAGCGTCACGAGCCTTGGCAGTGGAGTGGCTGGCTGTTTTCCTGGCGCCTGATCGGTTTGGTGTTTCTGGTGCTGTCGGGTGCTGCACTGGCGCACATTCACTTCCATACCGCGTCGAGCCTACCGGCATCGGCCGGTGGTGCGCTGGGGGAAAGCCTCGGCGACCTGGCACGCAACGCCCTGAACGTGCAGGGCAGCACGCTGATGTTCATCGCCCTGTTCCTGTTCGGCTTGACCGTATTCGCCGACCTGTCCTGGTTCAAGGTGATGGATCTCACCGGCAAGATCACCCTGGACCTGCTCGAGTTGGTCCAGGGTGCGGCCAGCCGCTGGTGGGCTGCCCGGCAGGAACGCAAGCAGATGGTTGCGCAATTGCGTGAAGTCGATCGCAGCATGCAGCAAGCGTACACCCCCGCGGCACCCGTACGCCGCGAGCCAATCAAACCCAAAGAGCCTCTGGTTGAGCGCGAGCTGCCTGCGCCCAGGCCGATTGTGGAGCGCGAGCCACCTGCACCGAGGCCGGTTGCTGATCGTGTGCAACCTGTGGCGCAACCCATGCCGCCGGTTATCATGCCGGCAGCGGAACTGGCCAAGCCATCAGAGCCGAGCAAGCGCGTGCTGAAAGAAAAGCAGGCGCCGTTGTTTGTCGACAGCGCCGTAGAAGGTACCTTGCCGCCGATTTCGATTCTTGATCCTGCCGAGCAGAAAAAGGTCAATTATTCACCCGAGTCGCTGGCGGCCGTGGGGAATCTGCTGGAGATCAAACTCAAGGAATTTGGGGTCGAAGTTTCGGTGGACTCGATCCACCCGGGCCCGGTTATTACTCGCTATGAGATTCAGCCGGCCGCAGGGGTCAAGGTCAGCCGCATCTCCAACCTGGCCAAGGACCTGGCGCGCTCGCTGGCAGTGAACAGCGTGCGGGTTGTGGAAGTGATTCCGGGCAAGACCACGGTGGGTATCGAGATCCCCAACGAAGATCGCCAGATCGTGCGCTTCTCCGAAGTGCTGTCGACGCCCCAGTACGATGAGGCCAAATCGCCAGTAACGATGGCGCTGGGCCATGACATCGGCGGCAAGCCGGTCATCACCGACCTTGCGAAGATGCCGCACTTGCTGGTGGCCGGTACCACTGGTTCCGGTAAGTCGGTGGGCGTGAACGCGATGATCCTGTCGATCCTGTTCAAGTCCGGCCCGGAAGACGCCAAGCTGATCATGATCGACCCGAAAATGCTCGAGCTGTCGATCTACGAAGGCATTCCGCACCTGCTGTGCCCGGTGGTGACCGACATGAAGGACGCCGCCAACGCCCTGCGCTGGAGCGTGGCGGAGATGGAGCGTCGTTACAAGCTGATGGCGAAGATGGGCGTACGTAACCTGGCAGGCTTTAACCACAAGGTCAAAGAGGCAGAAGAGGCGGGTACGCCGCTGACGGATCCGTTGTACAAGCGTGAAAGCATTCACGACGAAGCACCGCTGCTGCACAAGTTGCCGACTATCGTGGTGGTGGTGGACGAATTCGCCGACATGATGATGATCGTCGGCAAGAAGGTCGAAGAGCTGATCGCCCGTATCGCCCAAAAGGCTCGTGCGGCGGGTATCCACCTGATCCTCGCGACTCAGCGCCCGTCGGTGGACGTGATCACCGGCCTGATCAAGGCCAACATTCCGACCCGCATGGCGTTCCAGGTTTCGAGCAAGATCGACTCGCGGACCATCATCGACCAGGGCGGCGCCGAGCAACTGTTGGGCCATGGTGACATGCTCTACATGCCACCGGGTACCAGCCTGCCGATCCGTGTCCACGGTGCCTTCGTCTCCGACGACGAGGTTCATCGGGTGGTTGAAGCCTGGAAGCTTCGCGGTGCACCTGAATACAACGACGACATCCTGGCCGGTGTCGAAGAGGCCGGCAGTGGCTTTGAAGGCAGCAGCGGCGGTGGCGATGAAGACAGCGAATCCGACGCCCTCTACGATGAGGCAGTGCAGTTTGTGCTGGAAAGCCGCCGCGCTTCGATCTCAGCGGTACAGCGCAAGCTGAAGATCGGTTATAACCGTGCCGCCCGCATGATCGAGGCCATGGAAATGGCTGGCGTGGTGACTGCCATGAACACCAACGGCTCGCGTGAAGTGATCGCGCCGGGGCCGATGCGCGATTGACCGAAGTTGCCGGCGGCCCTGGAAGGCGGCCGGCCTATTTACTTTATATGAGGATTCCCATGCGCCTTATCCGCATGTTGTTGGTTTCTGCACTGGCTTTCACCGCTATCCCGGCCCATGCCGACGAAAAAGACGTGGCACGCTTGACCCAACTACTGGAAAAATCCCAGACGCTGACGGCGCGCTTTTCCCAGCTGACCCTCGATGGCTCTGGCACGCAGTTGCAGGAAACCACCGGCCAAATGGCCCTGCAGCGCCCAGGCTTGTTCAACTGGCACACGGATGCACCACAAGAGCAACTGATGGTGTCCGATGGCAAGAAGGTCTCCCTGTGGGATCCGGACCTGGAGCAGGTCACCATAAAGACCCTGGACCAGCGCCTGACCCAGACGCCGGCCCTGTTGCTGTCCGGCGACGTGTCGAAAATCAGCCAGAGCTTCGACATCACGGCCAAGGAAGCCGGCGAAGTGATCGACTTCACCCTCAAGCCAAAAACCAAGGACACCTTGTTCGACTCGCTGCGCCTGTCATTCCGCCGTGGGTTGATCAACGACATGCAACTGATCGACAGCGTCGGCCAGCGCACCAATATCCTGTTCACCGGCGTGAAGGCCAATGAACCAATCGCTGCCAGCAAATTCCGCTTCGACATCCCCAAAGGCGCGGACGTGATCCAGGAGTGATGCCTGGAAGAAGAGGTTAGAGCCAGCCCATGGACCTGTTTCGAAGTGACCCGATCGCCCAGCCCCTGGCCGCGCGCCTGCGCCCGGCCAACCTGGATGAATACGTGGGCCAGGAGCACTTGCTGGCGCGCGGCAAGCCCCTGCGCGAGGCGCTGGAGCAGGGCGCCCTGCATTCGATGATCTTCTGGGGGCCACCCGGGGTCGGCAAGACAACTTTGGCGCGCTTGCTGGCCAAGGTTAGCGACGCGCATTTCGAAACGGTCTCGGCGGTGCTGGCAGGAGTCAAGGAGATCCGCCAGGCGGTCGAAATCGCCAAGCAGCAGGCCGGCCAGTATGGGCGTCGCACGATCCTCTTCGTTGATGAGGTGCACCGCTTCAACAAGTCCCAGCAGGATGCTTTCCTGCCTTATGTGGAAGATGGCACGCTGATTTTCATCGGCGCGACCACCGAAAACCCTTCATTCGAATTGAACAACGCTTTGCTGTCGCGGGCGCGAGTGTATGTGCTCAAGAGCCTCGACGAAGCGGCGCTGCACAAGCTGGTGCAGCGTGCGTTGACCGAAGAACGCGGGCTGGGCAAGCGCCACCTGTGCCTGGGTGAGGAGGGCTTCAAAATGCTCCTGGCGGCGGCCGATGGCGATGGTCGGCGCTTGCTCAACCTGCTGGAAAATGCCTCGGACCTTGCCGACGACGGCAGCGAAATCGGCGTAGAGCTGCTGCAAAGTCTGCTTGGTGATACACGCCGTCGTTTCGACAAGGGCGGCGAAGCCTTCTACGACCAGATTTCGGCCCTGCACAAATCCGTGCGCGGTTCCAACCCCGATGCCGCGTTGTACTGGTTCGCGCGCATGCTCGACGGTGGCTGTGACCCGCTCTACATCGCTCGCCGCGTGGTGCGCATGGCCAGCGAAGATATCGGCAATGCCGACCCACGCGCCCTGAGCCTGTGCCTGGCAGCCTGGGACGTCCAGGAGCGCCTGGGCAGCCCGGAAGGCGAGCTGGCGGTTTCCCAGGCCATCGTCTATCTGGCCTGCGCTCCGAAGAGTAATGCAGTGTACATGGGCTTCAAGGCCGCCATGCGCGAAGCCGCCGAACACGGCTCGCTTGAAGTGCCCCTGCACCTGCGCAATGCGCCGACCAAGTTGATGAAGCAGCTGGGGTATGGCGAAGAATACCGTTATGCCCATGATGAACCGGATGCCTACGCTGCCGGCGAAGACTACTTTCCCGAGCAACTGGAGCCGCGCCCGTACTATCAACCGGTACCGCGGGGCCTGGAATTGAAGATTGGCGAGAAGCTGAAGCACTTGGCCGACCTTGATCGCAACAGCCCAAGGCAGCGGAGAAAGTATTGATTCGAATCGTCCTTGCTGTTGCTGCCGGAGGTATTTCTGGCACTCTGCTACGCTTTGCCACGACCAATTGGGTGGCGTCGAACTGGCCACGACACTTCTATGTCGGTACGCTGGCCGTTAATATTGTCGGCTGCCTGTTGATAGGCCTTCTTTACGGTCTGTTTCTGTTTCGTCCGGAAGTACCCGTCGAGGTCCGAGCGGGCCTGATCGCGGGATTTCTCGGCGGCTTGACCACTTTTTCATCTTTTTCACTGGATACGGTGCGCCTGCTTGAAAGCGGGCAAGTGCTTCCGGCACTCGGCTATACCGCCGTCAGCGTATTCGGCGGGCTGCTCGCGACCTGGGCTGGCCTATCCTTGACCAAACTTTGATAAACGAGAGACCGACATGCTCGATTCCAAACTGTTACGTAGCCAGCTCCAGGACGTAGCGGACCGCCTTGCCTCCCGTGGTTTCAGCCTGGACGTAGCGCGTATCGATGCGCTGGAGAACCGCCGCAAGGACGTTCAGACCCGCACCGAGCAGCTGCAGGCCGAACGTAACGCGCGCTCCAAGTCCATTGGCCAGGCCAAGCAGCGTGGCGAAGACATCGCACCGCTGATGGCGGATGTCGATCGCATGGGGGCTGAACTGAACACCGGCAAGGCCGAACTGGACTCGATCCAGGCTGAACTGGATTCGATCCTGTTGGGCATTCCCAACCTGCCGCACGAGTCGGTACCGGTAGGCGATGACGAAGACGGCAACGTTGAAGTGCGCCGCTGGGGCACGCCGACCGCTTTCGACTTCCCGATCCAGGATCACGTCGCCCTGGGCGAGAAGTACGGCTGGCTGGATTTCGAAACCGCCGCCAAGCTGTCCGGTGCCCGCTTTGCCTTGTTGCGCGGCCCGATCGCGCGCCTGCACCGCGCCCTGGCGCAGTTCATGATCAACCTGCACGTTAGCGAGCACGGTTACGAAGAGGCCTACACTCCGTACCTGGTGCAGGCGCCGGCATTGCAAGGCACCGGCCAGTTGCCCAAGTTCGAAGAAGACCTGTTCAAGATCAGCCGCGACGGTGAAGCCGACCTTTACCTGATCCCGACTGCTGAAGTGTCGCTGACCAACATCGTGGCCGGGGAAATCCTCGACGCGAAACAGCTGCCGCTCAAGCTGGTTGCCCATACTCCGTGCTTCCGCAGCGAAGCCGGCGCTTCGGGCCGCGATACCCGCGGCATGATTCGCCAGCACCAGTTCGACAAGGTCGAAATGGTCCAGGTAGTCGAGCCAGGCAAATCCATGGAAGCCCTGGAAAGCCTGACCGCCAACGCCGAGCGCGTGCTGCAGGCCCTGGAACTGCCTTACCGGGTACTGGCGCTGTGCACTGGCGACATGGGTTTCAGTGCGGTCAAGACCTACGACCTGGAAGTCTGGGTGCCGAGCCAGGACAAGTACCGCGAGATTTCCTCGTGCTCCAACACCGGCGACTTCCAGGCCCGCCGTATGCAGGCGCGCTGGCGCAACCCGGAAACCGGCAAGCCGGAACTGGTCCATACCCTCAATGGCTCGGGCCTGGCGGTTGGCCGGACGTTGGTTGCGGTACTGGAAAACTACCAGCAGGCCGACGGCTCCATTCGCATCCCTGAAGTGCTCAAGCCTTACATGGGCGGCCTTGAGGTCATCGGTTAAATGGAGTTCCTGCCGCTGTTTCACAAGCTGCGAGGCAGCCGCGTACTGGTCGTAGGGGGCGGCGAGATTGCCTTGCGCAAATCTCGCCTGCTGGTCGACGCCGGTGCCGAGCTGCGGGTGGTTGCGCCCGAAATCGAAACGCAACTCGCAGAGCTGGTGCGGCGCAGCGGCGGCAACGCCATTGTCCGTGGGTATCAGGAGGCTGACCTCGATGGCTGCCAACTGATTATCGCCGCCACCGACGACTCGGCACTCAATGCCCAGGTTTCGGCCGATGCCCAGCGCCGCTGCGTGCCGGTCAACGTGGTCGATGCGCCGGCCTTGTGCAGTGTCATCTTCCCCGCCATCGTCGACCGTTCGCCACTGGTGGTGGCGGTCTCCAGTGGCGGTGACGCACCGGTGCTGGCGCGGTTGATCCGTGCCAAGCTGGAAACCTGGATACCTTCGGCCTACGGCGAACTGGCCGGCCTGGCTGCGCGCTTTCGCCATCAGGTGAAGGGACTCTTCCCGGATGTCACCCAGCGTCGGGCCTTCTGGGAGGAGGTCTTCCAGGGGCCCATCGCGGATCGTCAGTTGGCCGGGCAGGGCGCCGAGGCGGAGCGCTTGTTGGTCGATAAGCTCAACGGGGCGCCACCCCATGCGCCAGGCGAAGTGTATCTGGTGGGTGCAGGGCCGGGTGATCCCGACCTGCTGACTTTCCGTGCCTTGCGGTTGATGCAGCAGGCTGACGTTGTGCTATACGACCGATTGGTGGCACCGGCGATCCTCGAGTTGTGCCGGCGTGATGCCGAGCGCGTTTATGTCGGCAAGCGCCGCGCAGACCACGCCTTGCCTCAGGAGCAGATCAACCAGCAACTGGTGGAACTGGCCAAGCAGGGCAAGCGCGTGTTGCGCCTCAAGGGCGGCGACCCGTTCATTTTTGGCCGGGGTGGCGAGGAAATCGAAGAGCTGGCGGCCCAGGGCATCCCCTTCCAGGTGGTGCCGGGAATCACGGCGGCCAGTGGTTGTGCGGCCTATGCCGGCATTCCCTTGACCCATAGGGATTACGCCCAATCGGTACGCTTTGTCACCGGCCACCTCAAGGACGGTACCAGTGATCTACCCTGGCACGATCTGGTCGCGCCCGCCCAGACCCTGGTGTTTTACATGGGCCTGATCGGTTTGCCGATCATCTGCAATGAGCTGATCAAGCACGGCCGCGCCGCCGACACCCCGGCGGCGTTGATCCAACAAGGCACCACGATCAACCAGCGGGTCTTTACCGGCACCTTGGCCGATTTGCCCAAGCTGGTCGCCGAGCATGAAGTCCATGCGCCGACCCTGGTGATCGTCGGTGAAGTGGTTCAGCTTCGCGAAAAGCTGGCCTGGTTCGAAGGCGCTCAGCAGAGCGTTTGAGAGTATTCGGCGCAGCCCGCAGGCTGCGCCAATGCCTCAAAACAGTGCCTGCCCCTTGTCCAATTGCTGGTCGACCAGCCATTTGCCGTGAGCTATGGACGCCTGCAAGGCTTTTTCCCGCTCGGACAGAAAGGCCATATTCACTGGCAACGGCATGCGCCGGCTGGTATGCCCCTCCGGATCGGTAATCAGGCAGCCGCCCGCCCAAGGCGTAGGAATGCCCGGATGTTCTTCAACATAAGGGGTGATGGTGTAGTCGCGATGGACACAGTGAAGGGTGTTCATGAGATCAACCTCGCTGCTGTTCAGGGCCATCCGCCTGGCCCACGGTAGTTTAATGCAAGACCCGGTGTTGGACCGAAGGTTCAATCCAAACCTATATCACAGCTGGGCGATAATGCGTCTCAAGCCGACGAAACACTTGGCAGACGGGCCAATACGACTGGCAGGGAGGACAAAACCCTGGAGCGTGCAGGCGGCAAGAATAAGACCGTCAGAATTCTTTGAGTAACACCTCATGTTCAGCAATCTCTACGCGCGCATTCGCACACTCTCCCTGGTCGGCTTAAGTGCCGCTGCACTGCTCAACGGCACCTTGGTGTTAGCCGCCGAGTGCGCGCCCGCCCAAGTCGAGAAGGGCAGCCAGGTATTCGCCGGTGAGTGTGGGGTGTGCCACTCTGTCAATGCAGGCGAGACGATCATGGGGCCTAGCCTGCATGCTGTGGTGGGACGCCCGTCCGGCTCGTTGGCAGGTTTCAGCTTCTCCCAGGCCATGAAAACCAAGGCGGTAAAATGGCAGGCCGAGACGATCGACCAATTCATCAGCCAGCCCCAGTCCTATGTGCCGGGCACGTACATGCCTTACATGGGCCTGGCCAGCGCCCCGGATCGTGCAGCGGTCGGGTGTTACCTGAGCAAGCAAGGCTGAAGCCGAACGCAGCCGTAGCTAACTGCGATTTCGTAGCAGCTGCCACCAGGCTGCGTCCGAGGCCGGCGATAGCGAAAGAGCGTTACCAGAGCTTTACCGTATAGCTCAGCAGCAACCGGTCCTCGGTCGAGTCGCGCTGGTAATTGCTCTTGACCTGGGCATTGCGCCAGCGCAGCGACACGTCCTTGAGCGGACCGCTCTGGATGGTATAGCCCAGGTCGATGTCGCGCTCCCATTCGCGGCCTTCACCAGCGAAGCCGGTGACTCGGGCTTGATCGCCCTTGGCATAGCGTGTCGAGAACAGCAGGCCGGGCATGCCGACTTTGGCGAAGTCGTAGTCATAACGGGCATGCCAGACGCGTTCGCCCGCTTGCGAAAAATTGCTCAACTGGTACTCGGAGAACAGGTAGGTGTAACTGCCGTTGACGTAAGTGAAGGCGGTATCACCGAACTGCTTCTGATAGCCCCCGCTGACCGTGTGGCCTTGCCAGTTGTACGCGAGCCGACTGCTCAATGCCTGGTTGTCCACCCTGCCGGCCAGCCCGGCGCCATCCTTGGTTGAATCGAAATAGCGCACTTCGCTCTTGAGTGTGCCGGAGCCGAGTTTCAGGGCGTGTTTGAGGCCGAAGTAGTGTTTCTGGTAGATATCCTGCAATTGCGCGTAGTGGTAGCTACCCTGCAGGTCAGGGCGGATCTGGTAATCGGCGCCGCCAAAGCGGAACGTGTCACTTCTGGCTGAGCTTTTGTAGCTGCCATTCTGGCCGGACAACCCCAGCTTTTCATAACGCGTGGAGTCGCGCTGTTTGACCCGGTCAATCTGGCCCAGGCGCACTTCCAGACTTTCGATGTCCCTGGAAGTGAGCTGCGCACCCCTGAAGGTTTGCGGGAAAAGCCGGCTGCTGTTTGGGTCCAGTAGCGGCAGGTGCGGCAACAGGTGGCCGATGCGCAACTCACTCTCGGCCAGGCGTGCCTTGGCGGTCACGCCCAGTTTGGAATAGTTGTCGTCGGCACGCTTGGCATAGCCAGGCCGGCCTGGCTCGGCGCTGCTGGCCTGCGACAAAAGCCCCGTGCCGGAACGTGCGGGGCTGGAGTCGAGTTTGAGCCCAAGCATGCCGACTGCATCCAGGCCCACTCCCACCGTGCCTTCGGTGTAGCCCGATTGCAGGTTCAACAGAAAGCCCTGGGCCCATTCCTCGCGCCTGGACTGACCCGCGCCTTGCTCGTAGTCGCGGTTGAAGTAATAGTTTTTCATCTCCAGCACGGCCTGGCTGTCGTTGAGCAGGTCTGCCTGGGCCGCGATGGGCAACAGCCCTGTGGCACCAATAACGGAAAGATGGCGAACGGCGGCGTGTCTCATGATGCGCTCCAAAAGGTATCCCTGTTGTTTTTGTCAGGCGGGTTGGCTGTGGGCGCATTCTGGCCAGTCTGAATGGGCCTGGGTGCAGGCGGTTTCCTGGCCGGAAGTCAGACGGTTCTTGGTTATTGAGGCAAAGGATGAAGAGGGTTGCGCAGCTGCGGTTGGGGAGGGCTGTGAGGGGTGAAGCGGTGCATTGTCGAAGCCTGCGTGCGCTCGGGAGGCAGCGCCGACGCAGGCTCGTTCATGGGGTTACATTGCGTGTGTCAGGTGTTGGGCAGCAATGAGGAATGATGGCTGCTGATTAGCCATTGTTCACCGTTCCAGTGATAGGTGAAGGTGTAGCGGGCCTTGACCTCCTTGTTGGTGGCAGCGAAGCGAAAGGTATACAGGCCGGTGTTCAGGGCATTGTTGCAGGTGATCTGGACATGGCTGGTATCAAGCGTGCCTGTTGGCCGGTCCTTGAGAAAATGCTGGAAGTAATCGACCTTTTCCTCCGTGGTCAAGCGAGGTGTTTTCGAGACCGTGGGCAAAAGAATCGCATCGCTGGCATAGAGTGCAGCGACTTGTTGTGCGTCACCGGTTTTCAGGGTGTCGTTCCAGCGGTCGAACAGCGCCACGACTTCTTGCTGGTTGACGCTGTGGCAATCCATTGGCTTGATTTCGGCCTGTGCTGTACCGACGCCAAAGGTGGCTAAGGAAATCAAAATTGCGAAAGTGCGTTTCATCATTACTCCTTGAGTATCGGGTGCGCCTGGCAACACTGTCTGGCGACAGCCTCGGCGCGGGCACAGTGTAGCGGCCACGATGAGCCCACGGGGCCAGCAATGGATTGCAAGAAGTTCGTCAGGCGCTGACAGCGGCAGCCATTGCATACGAAACGGCTGCGCGTCGGAGAGTGGGCTCTATTGCCTGGGGCAGGATCAGGCGGGCTGAACGCAGGCCTGTTGCAACAGCTGGTTGAGTTGAGCGACCTGTTGCCTTAGGTGGTCGCGCTCGTCTTTGAGCTGGCGCAGTTCATCACGACGCACGGAAACGTAAAGGGTTTGAGGGGGAGTTGCTGGCAAAACAGTACCCATTGCACACCTCGCAAATGGCTGGTCACACACGAGATCGTAGACGCTGGCAAGCGATTGTGCCCAGGCTCGAATCCCAATCGAGGCAAGTTTGAATTCTTTTTTCGCGTATTGGAACTTTTTTATTTTTTGCGGTCATCGTGACTTTTAGTGAGGCTGACTGAGCATGACCTGCCGCGCAATCCTGGTCGTGTTTATCCGTTGGAAACTCCATCCACCCACACTGGACTAACCTTGTGTATCCAGGGCATGCCCTGCGCAAGGTTTTTTTCAACCCATAGGTGTGGAGCATCGGCACATGCAACTAGGTATCGTGGGACTGGGCCGCATGGGCGGCAACATCGCAAGGCGGCTGATGCTGCGCGGGCACGAGACAGTGGTGTTCGACCGCACCCAGGCGTCGATCACCACGCTGGAAGCGGAGGGTGCCAAAGGAGCGTCGGGCCTGGCCGACCTGGTCAAGCAAATGGCCAAGCCGCGAGCGGTCTGGGTCATGCTGCCCGCCGGTGCGCCGACCGAGGAAACCATCACGCAACTGAGCGCCCTGCTTGAACCGGACGATGTGATCATCGATGGCGGCAATACCTTTTACAAGGATGACATCCGCCGTGCCGCGGCCCTGGCCAAACAGGGCCTGCACTATGTGGATGTGGGCACCTCCGGCGGAGTCTGGGGCCTGGAGCGTGGCTACTGCATGATGATCGGTGGCGAACAGGCGGTAGTCGAGCGCCTCGACCCTCTTTTCGACGCGCTGGCGCCGGGTGTCGGTGATATCCCGCGCACTCGCGGGCGCAGTGGTCCTGATGAGCGTGCCGAACGTGGTTACATCCATGCCGGCCCAGCGGGTGCCGGGCACTTCGTCAAGATGATCCATAACGGTATCGAGTACGGCCTGATGCAGGCCTACGCCGAAGGGTTCGACATCCTCAAGACCAAGGCATCCCCCAACCTGCCCAAGGACCAACGCTTCGACCTGAACCTGGCCGAGATCGCCGAGGTCTGGCGTCGAGGCAGCGTGGTGTCGTCCTGGCTACTGGACCTGACCGCCGACGCGCTGGTTGCCGACCCGCAGCTGGACGCCTACAGCGGTGCGGTTTCCGATAGCGGCGAAGGGCGCTGGACCATCGATGCGGCAGTGGAGCAGGCGGTGCCGGTGCCGGTGCTGGCCAGTGCGCTGTTCGCCCGCTTCCGCTCGCGCCAGGAAAGCACCTACGGTGACAAATTACTTTCGGCCATGCGCTTGGGCTTCGGCGGCCATATCGAGACGCCTAAATGAATAAACTTGAATCAGCACCGGCCAGCACCCTGTTTCTGTTCGGCGCCCATGGCGACCTGGTCAAGCGCCTGCTCATGCCGGCCCTGTATAACCTCAGTCGCGATGGCCTGTTGGACAATGGCCTGCACATTGTGGGGGTCGACCATAACCACGCCAGCGATGAAGAGTTCGCCGCCAAGTTGCGGGCGTTCATCGAGGAGCAATGTCAGAGCAAGGGCGCAGGCCCTCTGGATGATGCGCTCTGGAACCAGTTGGCCAAACGCATCAGCTACATTGCCGGGGACTTTCTCGATGAAGCGACCTACGCGGCAATAACCCAAAAAATCCAGGCTCATAAAACCGATAATGCGGTGTTCTACCTGGCCACCTCACCGCGTTTTTTCAGTGAAGTCGTGCAACGGCTGGGGGTGGCCGGTTTGCTCCAGGAGCAACCTGACGGGTTTCGTCGGGTCGTGGTCGAGAAACCTTTCGGCTCTGATCTACCCACGGCTGAAGCCCTCAACGCCTGCCTGCTCAAGGTAATGAGCGAGAAGCAGATCTACCGCATCGACCATTATCTGGGCAAGGAAACGGTACAGAACATCCTGGTCAGCCGTTTCTCCAATGGCCTGTTCGAGGCCTTCTGGAACAACCACTATATCGACCATGTGCAGATCACAGCGGCCGAGACAGTGGGCGTCGAGACCCGTGGCAGTTTCTACGACAGCACCGGTGCCTTGCGCGACATGGTGCCCAACCATCTGTTCCAGTTGTTGGCCATGGTCGCCATGGAGCCGCCCGCAGCCTTTGGTGCTGATGCAGTGCGCGGGGAAAAGGCCAAGGTGATTGGTGCGATTCGCCCCTGGTCCAAGACCCAGGCACTGAAGTATTCGGTGCGTGGGCAATATACGGCCGGCACGGTGGGTGGTAAGGAAGTGCCCGGCTATCGCGAAGAACCCAAGGTCGACCCGAAGAGCCAGACTGAGACCTATGTGGCCCTGAAGGTCATGATCGATAACTGGCGTTGGGTTGGCGTGCCGTTCTATTTACGCACGGGCAAACGCATGAATGTGCGCGACACCGAAATTGCCATCTGTTTCAAGCCAGCGCCGTATGCGCAGTTTCGCGACACAGAGGTTGAGCGCCTGAAGCCCAATTATTTGAAGATCCAGATCCAGCCCAACGAGGGCATGTGGTTCGACCTGCAGGCCAAGCGGCCGGGGCCGAAGCTTGAAATGGAGAACGTCGAGCTGGGCTTTGCCTACAAGGACTTCTTCCAGATGCAACCCTCGACCGGCTACGAAACATTGATCTATGACTGCCTGACTGGTGACCAGACGCTGTTCCAGCGCGCCGACAATATCGAGAATGGCTGGCGTGCGGTGCAGCCATTTCTCGATGCCTGGCGTGAGGCAGAGGAGGTGCAGTTCTATGCTGCCGGCGAGAACGGCCCGGCCGCTGCAGATGAGTTGCTCGGCCGCGACAAGCGGGTTTGGCACAGTATTGGTTGAGGGAGGCCCGGCTGGCGCCGGGCAGTGTATGGCAAGAGGGGGTTACAACCAGTAGCTGACCGCATACCAGCCCAAACCACCCATGACGACGGTGTAGGGCAGGGCCATCCACACCATGCGCCCGTACGACAGTCGCACCAGTGGGGCGATGGCCGAGGTCAGCAGGAACAGGAACGCGGCCTGGCCGTTAGGTGTAGCCACGCTCGGCAGGTTGGTACCGGTGTTGACGGCAATGGCCAAAGTCTCGAAATGCTCGCGACTCATGTGGCCGTTGAGGAATGCCTGCTTGATTTCGGTAATGTAGATAGTGGCAACGAACACGTTGTCACTGATCGCCGAAAGCACGCCATTGGCGATGAACAGCATGCCCGGTTGCTGCTCTGCCGGCAGGGCCAGAACCGCCTGGATCAGCGGGGTGAACAGTTGTTGGTCATGGATGACTGCCACCACTGCAAAGAACACCACCAACAGTGCAGTGAAGGGCATGGCGTCCTGGAAGGCGCGGCCGATCCGGTGCTCGTCGGTGATGCCGGTGAAAGACGTGATCAGTACGATCACCAGCAAGCCGATCAGGCCGACTTCGGCCACATGAAACGCCAGGCCGACGATCAGAATCAGCGCCGCAACCCCTTGCACCAGCAGCGCGGCGCGTTGTTGGGCGGTGCGCTCGGCATTGTCTTCGTCGGCATAAGCAGCCAACACCTGACGCACGTTGTCCGGCAGCAGCGTGCCGTAGCCGAACCAGCGCAGTTTTTCCAGCAGCACGCAGGTGACCAGACCGGCTACCAGCACGGGTAGGGATACCGGCGCGACCTTGCTGAAGAAGTCGCCGAAGTGCCAACCCATTTCATGGCCGATCAACAGGTTTTGCGGTTCGCCCACCAGGGTGCAGACGCCCCCCAGTGCCGTGCCCACCGCGCCGTGCATCAGCAGGCTGCGCAGGAAGGCGCGAAACTGTTGGAGGTCTTCGCGGTGCAGGGTGGCGACGGTTTCGTCGTCGTCGAAACTCGACTCTTCCCTTGGGTTGTTGCCCGAGGCCACGCGATGGTAAACCGAGTAAAAGCCCACAGCGGCGCTGATGATCACCGCGGTCACGGTCAGCGCATCGAGGAACGCCGACAAAAATGCCGAGAGAAAGCAGAACAGCAACGCCAGTACGCTCTTGGAACGCACCCCCAGCAGTAGTCGGGAGAACAGGAACAGCAGCAACTCCTTCATGAAATAGATGCCGGCAACCATGAACATCAACAACAGGATGACCGGAAAGTTGTGCTGCAATTCTTCATACAGGGTCTGGGGCGTGGTCATGCGCAGGAGCAGCGCTTCGACCATCAGCAGGCCGCCAG
The DNA here is from genome assembly GCA_964453495.1 of uncultured Pseudomonas sp. Lineage (GTDB taxonomy): Bacteria > Pseudomonadota > Gammaproteobacteria > Pseudomonadales > Pseudomonadaceae > Aquipseudomonas. The sequence goes on from CAYVPI010000030.1 coordinate 23,168, forward strand.
GCATCAAGGGGTAGCATTTGAGCGCCATGCCCAGGGTGAAGATGAACTCGATCACCAGCAGCCACCCTGCAGCCACTGGACCTGCAGTGAACAACACCAGCGGGTTGATAATCAGGAACAGCAAAATGGTCGCTTTGTACCAGCGCGGAGAGTGCCCAAGAAAGTTTCGGACGAAGGCCTGGGCCAATGAGCCGGACATTGGAAATGTTTCCTATTGATTCAAAAGGTGCGCAACTTGCCCGATGTGGAAGCGAAGTTCAAGCAGTCCCGGTTTTGGCGCAAGTGTAGCTTCTTATAGGAGGTAGCCTTGATATAGTCCCCAGGTTATCCAGCTTCCACTGTCGAGGATCGTAACGTGGCCGAATATCAGGCGTTCAAAGTAGAACTTGCAGACAACATCGCGCATATCCAGATCAACCGGCCGGAGAAGGTCAATGCGATGAACGCGGCGTTCTGGAGCGAGATCGTCGAGATCTTCCAGTGGGTCGAAGAGACCGATGCGGTGCGGGTCGTGGTCCTGAGCGGCGCCGGCAAGCACTTTTGCGCAGGTATTGACTTGATGTTGTTGGCCCAGGTAGCCAACGAGATGGGCAAGGATGTGGGGCGCAATACCCGCTTGCTTCGGCGCAAGATCCTGAAGATGCAGGCCTCGTTCAATGCCGTCGATCATTGCAGCAAGCCGGTGCTGGCGGCTATCCAGGGATATTGCATCGGTGGCGCCATCGATTTGATTGCCGCTTGCGACATGCGCTATGCCGCCGATGACGCGCAGTTTTCGATCAAGGAAATCGACATGGGCATGGCAGCCGACGTCGGTACCCTGCAGCGCTTGCCACGCATTATCGGCGACGGCATGCTGCGCGAACTGGCTTACACCGGGCGTACCATCGGTGCAGAAGAGGCGCGCAGCATCGGCTTGGTCAACCGTACCTGGGCCGACACCGCCAGCCTGTTGGATGGAGTCTTTGCCATTGCCCGTGAAATTGCAGGAAAATCACCTATTGCCATTGCCGGCACCAAGGAGATGATCACCTACATGCGTGATCATCGCATCGATGATGGCCTGGAATACATCGCCACCTGGAACGCCGCCATGCTGCAGTCCAACGACTTGCGCGTGGCCATGGCGGCCAGCATGAGCAAACAGAAGCCGGAGTTCGCCGACTGACCGTCGGCGTTTCAATCAAGGAGCTTGAAGATGTCGGATCGTTGGTCAACCGCTGTACTGGATACGGCCGTCAGCGGTGGTTGGGCGGTCGCCCGTTGCAGCCAGGGCTTTCTCATCGACAGCAACGGCGCATTGTTCCCGCGCGAGTGGCTCAAGCGTCAGGACCTGGATGTGCTCTGCGAGCATGGCATAGGCCATTTCGATGGTGAGCCGGTGTACCTGCTTGAGCTGCGCAGCCATCAGGATGTGCCGGGCTGCACCTGGCAGGGCTTGCGCCAGTTCATGCTGCAAGGGGATTTCGACACCTACAAGCTCTTGGGGTATGCGGCGCAGATCGGCACCTGGGCGCGTGAGCACCGGTTTTGCGGCAGTTGTGGCGCTGCTATGGCCCAGATCCCGCGTGAACGCGCCATGTACTGCGAGCCTTGCGACCTGCGCTGCTATCCGCGCATCGCGCCGAGCATGATCGTGCTGATCACCCGTGGCGATGAAATCCTGCTGGCACGCTCGCCGCGCTTCGTCGCCGGGGTCTACAGCACCCTGGCAGGCTTTGCCGAGCCGGGCGAGTCGGCTGAGCATTGCCTGATTCGCGAAGTGCGTGAAGAGGTGCAGATCGAGGTACGCAATATCCAGTACGTGGGCAGCCAGTGCTGGCCGTTCCCTCATTCGATGATGTTGGGTTTTCACGCCGAGTATGCCAGCGGCGAGATCGTGCCTCAGGAAGATGAGATCGAGGATGCCCAGTGGTTCCGTATCGACGCCCTGCCACCATTGCCAGCGGGGCGTTCGATCGCCCGTTACCTTATCGACTTGTACGTGGCGCGCCGCTTAGGCCTGGCCGAACCAGTGCTGCCAGGCTAGGCGCACCGTCAACCCGAGCACCACGGTGATGAATACCGGGCGTATGAATTTGGCGCCGCCGCTGATAGCGGTGCGCGCGCCAAAAAAGGCACCGACCATCAGCGCCGAACCCATGCTCAGGCCGATCAGCCAGTCGACCTGACCAGACAGGATAAATACAGTGAGGGCCGCCGCGTTGCTGACAAAGTTCATGCTGCGGGCCACGCCGCTGGCACGGACCAGGTCGATGGGGTAGAGCAGCAGGCTGCTCACAGTCCAGAACGCGCCGGTGCCGGGGCCGGCCACACCGTCATAAAAACCCAGGCCAAAGCCCTGGGGGAACTGCCATTTTTTCTTGATTGGTGCGTCGGCATCCAGCGGCGCCTTGGGTGTGCCGCCGAACAACAGGTATACGCCGCAGGCGAAGACGATCACCGGCAGCATCTTGTTCAGCCATTCGGCCGGCAGGTAATGGGCGGTTACTGCGCCGATGGCCGAGCCCACCAGGGTGCCGACCAAGGCATGCCGCCATTGGGCAGGGTGGAACAACTTGCGCCGGTAAAAGGTGAAACTGGCGGTGGCTGAGCCGAAGGTTGAACTGAGTTTATTGGTGCCCAGAACCAGGTGCGGCGGCAAGCCTGCCGTCAAGAGGGCTGGAGTGGTGAGCAGGCCACCACCACCGGCGATGGCATCGATGAAGCCGGCGACAAAGGCCACGGCGGCGAGAATGGCGAGGGTGGTCAGGTCGACGCTGAGTTCGAAGGGCATGGGGGTAATGGCTTTGGGTAAAGCTGCGTATTGTAGCTGGAAACTCGCGGGGGCTGTGCGCCCGAATCGCGGGCAAGCCCGCTCCTACAAAAGGGCGCTGATGCCATGTAGGAGCGGGCTTGCCCGCGATGAGGCCCTTAAGACAGAAACCCACCATCCACATTCAACGAAACACCAGTGGTGTAGCTCGAAGCATCACTGGCCAGATACAAAACAGCCCCCGCCATCTCGCTCGGTGCGGCCACGCGCTTGAGCGGTATATGATCCAGTGCAGTCTTGAGAATCGCCTCGTTGCTGACTAGCGCCGACGCGAACTTGGTGTCGGTCAAGCCTGGCAGCAGGGCATTGCAGCGAATGCCGAACTGGGCGCATTCCTTGGCAAAGACCTTGGTCATGTTGATCACCGCAGCCTTGGTTACCGAGTAGATGCCCTGGAATACGCCCGGCGAAACGCCATTGATCGATGCCACGTTGATGATGCTGCCGCCGCCGTTTTCGCGCATCAGCTTGCCGGCTTCGACCGACATGAAGAAGTAACCGCGAATGTTGACGTCGACGGTTTTCTGGAAGGCGCCGAGGTCTGTATCCAGGACGTTGCAGAACTGTGGGTTGGTCGCCGCATTGTTGACCAGGATGTCCAGTCGTCCGAACTGCTCGCGAATGCCGGCGAAGACCTGGCTGATCTGATCCATCTCGCCAATGTGGCAAGCGATGGCGGTGGCCTTGCCGCCGCCTTCTATGATGGCATCGGCCACGTGTTGGCAGCCTTCGATCTTGCGGCTCGAAACGATCACATGGGCGCCTTGCTGGGCCAGTAGTTTGGCGATGGCTTCACCGATACCGCGACTGGCGCCGGAAACGAATGCGATCTTGCCATCGAGGTCGAACAACTGAGTCTTGGACATGGTTTTTCCTTGTTGTAATGGCGGTCAGAGGCTGGATTGGTTGATGACCTGCAGGCTCATCTGTTCGAGCAGTTTGTTCATCCCGATGAACTGGGCGAAACGCTTGTCCTGGGTCTGGCCGTGGTAGAAGCGGTAGTAGATCTGCTGCACGATCCCGGCCAGGCGGAACAGGCCGTAGGTGTAGTAGAAGTCGTAGTTGTCGATCTCGATGCCGGCGCGCTCGGCGTAGTAGTCGACGAACTGACGGCGGGTCAGCATGCCCGGTGCGTGGCTGGGCTGGCGGCGCATCAACTGAACCGGGGCTGGGTCACCTGCTTCGATCCAGTAGGCCAGGGTGTTGCCCAGGTCCATCAGCGGGTCGCCAATGGTGGTCAGCTCCCAGTCCAGCACGCCGATGATCTGCATCGGGTTGGCCGGGTCGAGAATGACGTTGTCGAACCGGTAGTCGTTATGGACGATGGCAGGTTTTGGGTGGTCGGCGGGCATCTTGTCCCTGAGCCAGGCCTTGACCGCTTCCCAGCTTGGCGCGTCGGGCGTCAGTGCCTTTTCATAGCGATCGCTCCAGCCATTGATCTGGCGCTGCACGTAGCCCTCGGGCTTGCCCAGGTCGGCCAGGCCACAAGCCTTGTAGTCGACCTGGTGCAGCTCAACCAGTTTGTCGATGAAACTCTTGCACAGGGTTTCGGTGCGCGCAGCGTCCAGGTCGAGCTCTTGGGGCAGGTCCGAGCGCAGGATAATGCCCTTGACCCGCTCCATGACATAAAACTCGGCGCCAATGATCGACTCATTGGTGCAATGCACATAGGCCTTGGGGCAATACGGAAAACCGCTGTTGAGCTGGTTGAGGATGCGGTATTCGCGGCCCATGTCATGAGCAGACTTGGCCTTGTGGCCGAAGGGCGGGCGACGCAGTACGAATTCCTGCCCCGGGTACTGCAGCAGGTAGGTCAGGTTCGAGGCGCCGCCAGGAAACTGGCTGATTGCAGGCTGGCCTTCAAGGCCTGGAATATGCGCCTTGAGATAGGGGTCGATCAGGCTGGCATCGAGTTCTTCGCCGGCACGGATGCGTGTGGACTGGTCAGTAAGCGACATGCTTATCCCTTATAATTGAGGCCAGAGATTATTGGTTAATCTAATTCGCAGTGCGTGTACTCACAAGGGCTCGCTGGCCTTATTGGCGAGCGTGTTGCCGGTCGATCAGCGCTCTTGATGGGTACAAACAGGCAAAAAAAAACCGAAGCACACAAGGCTTCGGTTTCTTTCATTCGGCGTAATCACTTAGGCCGGGAACAGCTCGCTCAGCTTCATCGCCAGCATCATGTCGCCTTCGGCGCGCAGCTTGCCACCCATGAACGCCTGCATGCCGTCGGTTTCGCCGGTGACGATGCCCTCGAGGGTTTCGCTGTCCATGACCAGGGTCACTTGGGCGTCTGGGTTTTCACCCTCTTGCAGTTCGCAGGTGCTGTCCTTGACGATCAGCGAGAAGTTCTTGACTTCGTCGATGCGAAAGCCAAACACCAGGTCCAGGCCGGCAGCAGCCGCTGGGTTGAACTTGGCTTTCATCGCTTCGACGGCTTTTGCTACATCGCTCATGGTGTCTTTCCTTATTAAGTGATTACGGCGACCGTTCAGGCCGCAACAAGCCGGTACTCAACGGTACGTGATGAGTTCCGGCGCCTTCATCAGTTGCAAATGGGTTTGACTGTTGAAGGAAGCCAGTGCCACCTCGCGGCTGCGAAACTTCAGTTGGCTGAGCGAGGTGTTGATAATCTGCCAGTTGAGCTCGAAAGCCTGGTTGGCGGTCATTTGTGTTACCAGGTGGAGCAGGGCGGTAATGGTGCCGCCCGAGGTAAAGATGGCAATGTTGTGCGAGGGCTCGGCGGCATCGAGGATGCGTTGCAGGCCAGCCTGAACGCCTTCGACAAAGTCCTGCCAGGTTTTCAGCTCGGGCATGTCATGTTCGCCGCTGACCCAGCGGGCCACAAGCAGCGCGAACAGGCGCTGGAATTCGGCGCGGTTCTGATTGCCATTGCGCAGGATATACAGCGCTTCAGGTTCTTGCAGCAGTAGCGCCGGCAACAGCGCGTGAATCACGGCGTCGGCATCGAACTCATCGAACGCACTGTCGATTTCCACTTGCGGCACATCGAGGCCGCTGGCCTGCAGTTGGGCCAAGGCATGGCGGGCGGTATCCTGCTGGCGGCGCAATTGGCCGGCCAGGCAACGGTCGAAACGCAAACCCAGCTGTGCCAGATGAGCGCCGAGCACTTCGGCCTGGCGAACACCCGTCGCCGAGAGGACGTCGTAGTCGTCTGCGCCGAAGGAAGCTTGGCCATGTCGTATCAGATAGATGGTGCCCACGTCCGATTTGCCCCGGTACGTTGAAGGTTTGGCGAGGTTATGAGCATGCTCCAGGCCTGTCAACAAAAAAACATACGCTTGTTTGAAATTCGCGTTTGAAATTATTCAGCAGACGTGTCGTAACTGGCAAGCAAGGGAGCGCCTCGGTATGCTTGGGACATACCCTAGCCCTTTACCCAGAGGGGCGCAAAGCATTGAGGAGTCGCTGTGGAGTTTCTCGCGGAGTACGCCATCTTTCTGGCCAAAACCGTAACCCTGGTCATCGCTATCATTGTGGTGCTGGTCACGGCTGCATCGTTGCGCAGTAAAGGTCGGCGCAGGACGGCCGGCCAGTTGCAGGTCACCAAGCTCAATGATTTCTACAAGGGCTTGCGCGAGCGCCTGGAGTCGAACCTGCTCGACAAGGACCAGCTCAAGGCCCAACGCAAGGAGCAGGCCAAGGCCGACAAGAAACAGAAAAAGCTCAAGCAAAAGCCCGAAGCCAAACCAAGAGTATTCGTGCTCGACTTTGATGGCGACATCAAGGCATCGGCCACTGACAGCCTGCGCCATGAAATCACCGCCCTGTTGAGCCTGGCCACGCCCCGCGACGAAGTGGTGTTGCGCCTGGAAAGCGGAGGCGGCATGGTCCACAGCTACGGATTGGCAGCATCGCAGCTGGCGCGTGTGCGCCAGGCCGGCGTGCCGCTGACCGTGTGCATCGATAAGGTGGCGGCCAGTGGCGGCTACATGATGGCGTGCATCGGTGAGAAGATCATCAGCGCGCCGTTCGCCATCCTGGGTTCTATCGGTGTCGTCGCCCAGTTACCCAACGTCAATCGGCTGCTGAAAAAACACGACATTGACTTCGAGGTGCTGACCGCAGGCGAGTACAAGCGCACCTTGACCGTGTTTGGCGAGAACACCGAAAAGGGGCGGGAAAAATTCCAGGAAGACCTGGACATCACCCATGAGTTGTTCAAGAACTTCGTTGCCCGTTACCGGCCGCAATTGTCGATCAACGAGGTGGCTACCGGTGAGGTCTGGTTGGGGGTTGCAGCGCTGAACAAGCACCTGGTCGACGAGTTGAAGACGAGCGACGAGTACCTTTCCGAGCGCGCACGCGAAGCTGAACTGCATCACCTGCACTACGCCGAGCGCAAGAGTTTGCAGGAAAGAGTAGGGCTGGCGGCCAGCAGTTCGATCGAGCGGGTGGTGGTCAACGCCTGGGGCAGATTGACCCAGCAACGTTTCTGGTAACAGCAGGGGCAAGAGGGCTCATCGACCACGGCAGGTTTTATCCTGCCGTGGTCGCGAGTATCAGCGACGACGGAAGAGCGGCAGTGGCTCGTCGGTCGCAGCCTGGTAGGTCACCGAGAAGTCCTTGAGGCTTTCAAGGGCTTCAACCGGGTCTTTGTCGGCGCGCAGGGCGAAGGCGTCAAAGCCGCAGCGGCGCAGGTAGAACAACTGGTCACGCAGCACGTCACCAATTGCCCGCAGTTCACCCTTGAAGCCGTAACGGTCACGCAGCAATCGTGCGTTGGAGTAGTTGCGGCCATCGGTGAAAGCCGGGAAGTTCAGGGCAATGACCTGGAATTCGTTGGCGCATTCACCGATTTCTTCGGCTTGTTCATCGGCGTCCAGCCACACGCCCAGGCCGCCATCGCGGGCCTTGAGCATGTTGCCGTGGTCACGCCACAGCTGCAGCGGCACGATGTAGTCGTCGCAGTTGGTCAACTCGTCGATGTTGACGTCCTTGGGCAGCAGGTGCCAGGTTTCGTCGACAAGTTCATTGTTCTTAATTATTCGCTGCATAGACGCGCTCCTTGAAGGGGTCAATGCCGATCCGTTGGTAGGTGTCGATGAAGCGCTCGTCTTCGGTACGCTGCTCCACATACACGTCGATCAGCTTCTCGATCACGTCGGGCATGGCTTCCTGGGCAAAGGATGGGCCGAGGATCTTGCCAAGGCTGGCATCACGGCTGGCGCTGCCACCCAGGGAGACCTGGTAGAACTCTTCGCCTTTCTTGTCCACGCCCAGAATTCCGATATGGCCGACGTGGTGATGGCCGCAGGCGTTCATGCAGCCAGAAATGTTCAGGTCCAGCTCGCCGATATCGAACAGGTAATCCAGGTCGTCGAAACGGCGCTGGATGGATTCGGCAATCGGAATCGACTTGGCGTTTGCCAGGGAGCAGAAGTCGCCGCCCGGGCAGCAGATGATGTCGGTCAGCAGGCCGATGTTCGGCGTGGCGAAACCACCTTCGCGCAGTTCCAGCCACAGCGCATGCAGCTGGCTTTGTTCGACATCGGCCAGGATGATGTTCTGCTCGTGGGAGGTGCGCAGTTGGCCGAAGCTGTAGCGCTCGGCCAGGTCGGCAACGGCATCCAGTTGCTTGTCGGTCAGGTCGCCCGGGGCAACGCCCGTCGGCTTGAGTGACAGGGTTACGGCAACGTAGCCCGGCTTCTTGTGGGCCAGCACGTTACGGGTGCGCCAGCGGGCAAAGCCTGGGTGCTGCTGCTCGAGTTCGCTGAAGTCGATATTGTCGAGCACCTTGTAGTCCGGGTCGACGAAGTGCTTGGCCACGCGATGCACTTCAGCTTCGGTGAGGGTCGTGTTGCCACCGCGCAGGTGGGCCATTTCGGCCTCGACCTTCTCGGCAAAGACTTGCGGCGTGAGCGCCTTGACCAGGATCTTGATGCGCGCCTTGTACTTGTTGTCACGACGGCCATAGCGGTTGTACACGCGCAGAATGGCATCGAGGTAGCTCAACAGGTCCTGCCATGGCAGGAACTCATTGATAAAGGCGCCGACCACGGGCGTACGGCCCAGGCCGCCACCGACCAGGACGCGGAAGCCCAGTTCGCCGGCTTCGTTGCGCACCGGCTCCAGGCCGATATCGTGCACTTCGATGGCGGCACGGTCGCTGACCGAGCCGTTGATGGCGATCTTGAATTTGCGCGGCAGGTAGGCGAATTCGGGGTGGAACGTAGTCCACTGACGCACTATTTCGCACCATGGGCGCGGGTCTACCAGCTCATCGGCAGCTACACCTGCGAACTGGTCGGTGGTGACGTTGCGCAAACAGTTGCCGCTGGTCTGGATCGCGTGCATCTGCACGGTCGCAAGCTCAGCGAGAATGTCCGGGATGTCTTCCAGGGCCGGCCAGTTGAACTGCACGTTCTGGCGGGTACTGATGTGGGCATAGCCCTTGTCGTAGTCGCGAGCGATTTTGGCCATCATCCGCGTCTGCCGCGAAGTCAGTTGGCCATAAGGCACGGCCACCCGCAACATGGGGGCAAACCGTTGAATATAAAGGCCATTTTGCAGGCGCAGGGGGCGGAACTCTTCTTCGCTGAGCTCACCAGCCAAATAGCGGCGGGTCTGATCACGGAACTGCTTGACGCGGTCCTCGATGATCCGCTGATCGTACTCGTCGTATACGTACATATAGGTCCTGTTCTCAGGCTGCTTACTGCTAATCTGCGCGCACGGCCGCGCACTCCTGGCGGAGCGCAGCGAATGTAACAGTTTGCGGATATGCGCAAAAGTGATGTTTTAATATATGTAAAGAACGAAAAGGACTAAATAAACGGTTCTGCTATGCCAAGGGCGCTTCGGGTCTTGGGCTTGGTGTGTACGGCAGCCCGGGGGGGTGTCGTCCATGGGGCACTAATTAAGTAACACCAATGGCATTGGTGCGGTGCTTTGCTGTGGGTTCATCCAGCCAAGGACAGGTGCTATCAATGGCAACCCACTCTATTTCCGCTGAAAGCGCAGCCAATAGTGCTGCGCAGCAGGATCATCCGCTGTCTACAAGGCATGCAGATTTTACCCGGCAACGCATGCCGACCTGGTTGTTGGCCGCCAGTGACGCACAGCGCCGTCAACTGAGCGATGCCATTGCCCGCAGTGAACGCAGCAAGCGCCAGGTTCGCCAGACGCTGGCGGGGTGGCAAGGGCTAAAGGCCTTCGCCGAACCGCTTCTGGCCGCGGCGCTGCAACGGGAGTTCGGCTCCACCCCTGACCTCACAACCTCGGTTTTTGTTCATGTCACCCGCAGTTCACGGATTCTGAGCAGCACGCCGGGGCCTGTGCTTCAGATCATTCGTCAAAGCCTGTTACAGGCGGCATTACAAAACTTTGCGGCTGAAGAAGCGTTCGACTTCAGCTCCGAGCTTCAGTGTGCCAATGGTCGTATCATCGACATTGCGCCTGAGCGCTTTGCTGCGGTATGTCGCACGCTGGACCTGGGCCAGCGCTATCAGGAGCACCTCAGGGGCGTTTTCGAGACCTCCATGCCGGCGCAAGCCGCGTCTAAGACGCACGCACAGCTGATGCGATGTCAACAGGACGCGCTGGTCGCCCAGGCCGCGTTGGCATTACTTCAGGGGCATATCGATCAGCAAGCCCATGATGCGCTGGTGGCTGGGTTGCAGTTTCCGCCCGCGCGTCATTTCAGGGCTCATCATTTGAGCATTTGGGGGCTTGCGCTCGATGAGATCTTGTTGTTTGAAGTGCTCGTCCCCGACAGTACCGGCGTCCAACCTTGCCTGGTCTATGTTCCGGGTCATCCGTGTGGCGCGTTGCGGCATTACCCGTCGCGCAGCGCTTTTATGCTGGCACTACGGGAGCAATTGCGCGCGCGTGATTACCAGGCATTTTTCAGCCGGTTTGTCGGCCAGCGTAATCGGGCACAGTATCAGCATCACATCGACAAGTTGTTCAATATCATGTCCGTGACCCGAAGGGATGGCGTTGCCCCTCAGGATATCAAGCGAGTGCGCTTGCAGCTCGTGGCACACCAGATCGAAGGCAACCTCCATCGTCGGTGTGCCACCCGGCATGTGGCGCGGATCCTCGATGACGCAATGATCCTGGCCGTGCCCACGGCACAGGTCGATGCGCAGCGCCGTCTGGCGCGCCTGGAGCACTGGCTGGATGTTGGCACGAATGTGCTTAATCTGGCGGCATTGTTCGTGCCTGTTGTGGGGGTGATCATGCTACCGGTGGCCGGGGCGCAGTTGCTGGGCGATTTTTTTCATGGTGTCGAAGCCTGGGAGAACGGCGAAACGGACCAGGCCCTGGGATACCTGACAGGGCTGGCGCAGAACCTGGCGCTACTGGGCGTCTTGGGGGCGCTGCACACCAGTATTCGAGCGGCGCCCGGTGCGAATTTTGCCGATGGGCTGGAGAAGATCAGCTTGCCCCACGGCCAACAACGATTATGGAAGCCCGATCTGGCGCTGTATGTCAGTGACACTGTGCTGTCGCCTGAGTTGCGGCCTAATGTGCTTGGCCAATATGCAATGGGTGGCAAGACGTGGGTTTCGCTTGACGGCCAGCTGTACGAAGTCGCTTTCGACAGCTCGGTTGGGAAATGGCGAATCCAGCACCCAAGTGACGCCGGGGCCTATCAACCCCTGCTGGAGCACAATGGGATGGGGGCGTGGCATTTTATCGGTGAAAAGCCGCTGCAATGGCCTGTGGCGAAACTGTTGAGACGCCTGGGGGGCGTCGACGAGTTGCCTGATGAAATCCTGATGGGATTGTGGCGGGCAAGTGGCATCAGTGAAGCGAGGCTCACGCGTGTGTACACCAGTCAATTGCCGACACCGGCACTTTTGCTGGATGCGATCGAGGCGTATCAACCCGGGCGCCCGCTCGCCAGCGTCACCCGGTATCCGCGATTGACCGGCCTGCTGCAACGGGATTTTCCGGGCTTGACAGTACGTGCTGCGGACGAGTTGCTGGATTTTGCGGGCCAGGCAGAGCGTATGCGTATGCTCAACAGCGGGCGTGTTTCGCTGCGCCTTGCCGAAGGCGCACGGGGGCATCTGCAGCAATGGCGGCTGAGCCAGGCGCTGTTGGGTTTTTACGTCGAGGAGCTTGCCAACATCGACACCTTGACCCTGGCCATTGGCCAACTGGAACAATTGCCGGGTTGGCCATCGCAGTGGCGGATCGACCCGAAAGTCAGGCGAAGCTGGCGACAGGGACGGTTCTCAAGCCTGGTGGAGGCAATGCCGGTGGCACAGCGCGAGCAGTTGTTGCCCAAAGGGGGGGATGAGGCCGGCGCATTGCGCCAACTGCTTGCCGAAAAGCTGGTCGTGCGGCGTGCGGCAGCGGCGAGGATGCTCGGCATGCAGCCGTTGCAACCGGGCATGCGTGCACTGCAGCGCTTATCCGGTGGGCGGCTGGGCTACCCATTGGGCGGCGCGGTCGGTAGGTTGCTGCCCGATACCGACCGACGCTTGCAGGCCTTGTTTCCTGGCTTCGATGCCGAGCAATTGCGTCAGTTCAAAGCAGCGCTCAGCTTGCTGCGTACGCCTTTGGCAATCGAGGTCGATCGTTTGGAAGGGCAATTGCAAGCACTCAAGAACAACCTGGCAACCTGGGCAGGCGAAGAGGGTGCCAATTCCGTCTCGCGCCGTGCCTTGGCCGATCAGCTCGTGGATTGCTGGCAACGCAATCCAGGGCCTGGAGCCAGGGCCTACGCTTATGAAGGTTATCGTTTGAGCCTGGGTGATTTGGATGTCGGGACGTTACCGCAGGTTGGCGAGGGCTTTGCTCATGTGACTGAATTGGCGATCCATGGGGGTGCCCTGGATGCCCAGAGCGATGGGTTCTTGCGCAGCTTCACCGGCGTCAGGGCGTTGGTGCTCGATGAGACGGACTTGACCCGCCTGCCAGAGGCGGTGCGCTACATGCCGCAGTTGCGCGAACTGTTTCTCACCGACAACCAGGTTGTATTGAGCGGCAGCGACATTGCCCACTTGCGCGGGTTGCGTTTTTTGCAAGTGCTGGACTTGTCCGGCAATGGTTTGAGCCTGAACCTGAACGAGGAAACACTCGATGGTCTGGCCTTGCTACGGGGCTTGCGTACCTTGAACCTGGCGGGCAATCAGAGCGTGTTCCCGGCGCGCGCTTTCGAGCAGATCGCACGGTTGACTCAATTGCGAAAACTCTACCTGTCAGGTAACTGGATTAACCTGGCGCCGGCAGACGTGCTGTCCCTCTCGACGTTGACTGAGCTTGAGATTCTGAGCTTGAACGACAACCCCCTGGGGCTCGCCCCGGATGTATCGCATATGCAGAATCTGACTCAGCTCAACCTGGAGAACACCGGGATCAGCACCTTGCCAGTGGGCCTTGAGCAACTGCAGCACTTGCAGAGCGTCAATCTGAGCTTCAATCGCCTGACAACGGTGCCGCAAGGTATGGAGCGCATGTGGCAGTTCAACCTCGATGGCAACCCGCTGGCCGCTGACCAGTTGCAGCATTTTATCGAGCGTGGCGGCAACTATCGCGCCTGGCGCGAAGCGCCTTCATCGGTAGCGAGCACCGATCAAGCCGATATCAACGCCTGGCTGGTGGATGCCAGTGTCCAGCAGCAAGTTCGCTGGGAGCAAATGCAGGAGCAGCAAAGTGCGCAGCCCTTCTTTCGGGTCTTGCAACGCTTGAGTGATAGCGCCGAGTTTGACCCTGCAGTGCTTGCCTCGCGGCAGCGCGTGTGGGCGCTGCTCGATGCGGCCGCAGATTCTGAGCAATTGCGCGATCGCCTGTTCGCCCTGGCACGCGGTGAAGAGACCTGCGCCGATCGCGCCGCTCTGGTGTTCAGCCAACTGGAGGTCGAAAAAAGGGTGTATGACTTGCAGTTGCTGGACTTGCCCGCGCAGGAGCACAACGGGCGCATGGTACAGCTGGCGCGCCAGTTGTTTCGTCTTGATGAGGTCGATATGGCCGCGCGGCGTGCAATCAACCAGTGGCGCCTCGCTTCACCGCAGGTGAACGTGGATGATATTGAGGTGCTGTTGGCATTTCGTATCGGCCTGGCTCGGCGCCTGGCATTGCCAGACCAACCCGCCTCGGCGTTGTACCTGCGCCTGGCCGACAAGGTCACTGCCCAGCTGTTGGACGAGACGGCGATAGCGATAGGCGTGAAAGAAAACACCGGCGCTCTGGCCGACTGGATGGGCCAGCAGGATTTCTGGGCGGAGTTTCTAAGGTCCAGCCATGGCCCTGAATTCAATCGGGTCGTACAGCCGTGGCATCTTGGCCTTGAATACCTGGAGGCTTGCCTGGAGGCCAGCAGTGACATGCCGGCTTCGGTACCGCTGGACGTCTTGAAGGCGCTGGTCGAACCCCTGCAGATGCCACTCAAGGCACTGTATGCCGATGGTCAGCTAACAAGGGTCAAGATTGACGACAACAAGTACCTGGCCGCCGCCAATGCCCTGAGCCGTTCACAGCAACGCAGCGAGCAGGCGCTGCTGGCGCGACTCACGCTGCAGGCCCTTGAGATGGGCGGCAAAGACCTTGCTTGAGTAATGGACAATGCTGAACTTAACTGCAGAGCGTTACATGTGCATTCCCGACAAGAAATCACAAGAGGCGATGCAATGGGAAACTCGACCAAGGCAAGGAAAACCGACAGCACCGTTGATGCTTGGGCAATTCTCTTTCTGATCATCCTGGCGGTATCGACCGCTGTGTATTGGGTCAGCCACCAGTAGCGACATAGGCGCGAAAACAGCACCGCCCGCAGTAACCTGCGGGCGTTGTGCTGTTCAGGCTACTGCCAGGTGCAGCACCAGCTTGACCACCCCGAGCAATACCAGAACGAACAGCAACGTGAACAGCACGCCCAGCGCGATGAAGTGGCCGGGCTTGCCATGGGTGAAGTCGCGAGTACGGTTCCTGTTGCTTTGCACACCGAAGGCAGCGGCAATGACGCTGTGCAACATTTGCCTGAAGGTCGGCGGCTTTTGTTGAGCAGGATCGTCCATGAGAGAGCTCCTGATGGTTGGGGTTGCCATCAGTGTAGCTGAAGGGCCTGTGGCCCTTATCGCGGGCAAGCCCGCTCCTACAGGGATCACCGCGGTCCTTGTAGGAGCGGGCTTGCCGGATCGCCGGACCGCAGCGATAGGGCCCGCAAAGCCAACAAGGATTAGTTGTCATACCCAAGGTTAGGCGCCAACCACCGCTCGCTCACCGCCAGCTCCTGCTGCTTGCGCCCCGTGTAGCTCTGCACCTGATCCTTGTCGACCTTGCCCACGGCAAAGTACTGCGCCTGCGGGTGGGCGAAGTACCAGCCGCTGACGGCGGCGGCCGGGAACATTGCATAGTGCTCGGTCAGGGTGACGCCACTCTGGCCTTGTTCGCCGACCTCGGTACCGTCGAGCAACTGGAACAGCGTGCCTTTCTCCGTGTGGTCCGGGCATGCCGGGTAACCAGGGGCCGGGCGGATGCCCAGGTACTGTTCCTTGATCAGCGCGTCGTTGTCCAGTTGCTCATCCTTGGCGTAGCCCCAGTGCTCCTTGCGCACCTGTTGGTGGAGCCACTCGGCACACGCCTCGGCCAGGCGGTCGGCCAAGGCCTTGACCATGATCGAGTTATAATCGTCGCCCTTGTCCTGATAGGCCTTGGCCACTTCCTCGGCGCCGATGCCGGCGGTGGTGATGAAGCCGCCGACATAGTCGGTCACGCCGCTGTCCTTGGGGGCGACGAAGTCGGCGAGGGAGAAGTTCGGCTTGCCATCGGTCTTGATGGTCTGCTGGCGCAGATGGTGAAGCAGCGCCAGGGGCTGGCCATCGTCGCCATACACTTCGATATCGTCATGGTTGACCTGGTTGGCCGGCCAGAAGCCGAACACCGCGCGGGCGCTGATCAGCTTTTCGTCGATCAGTTTGTCGAGCATTTCGCGGGCGTCCTGGTACAACGTCGTCGCGGCTTCGCCGACCACTTCGTCGGTGAGGATGCGCGGGAACTTGCCAGCCAGGTCCCAGGAAATGAAGAACGGCGTCCAGTCGATGTATTCGGCCAGCACCTTGAGGTCGATGTTCTCCAGTACCTTGGCCCCAGTGAAGGTCGGTACCACCGGCTGATAACCCGCCCAGTCGTACTGCGGCTTGGCGGCAATGGCCTGGGAGTAGCTCAGGCGCTCGGTGCGGGCACTGCGGTTGGCGGTACGCTCACGCACTTCGATGTACTCCAGGCGAGTCTTTTCGACGAACGCCGGCTTGAGCTCCTTGGACAGCAACTGGGTGGCCACGCCGACCGCCCGCGAGGCGTCGGTGACGTAGATCACCGCGTCGTTGCTGTACTTGGGTTCGATCTTCACGGCCGTGTGGGCTTTGGAGGTGGTTGCGCCACCGATCATCAGCGGCAGGTGGAAATCCTGGCGCTGCATTTCGCGGGCGACGTGGACCATTTCGTCGAGAGAAGGGGTGATCAGGCCGGACAGGCCGATGATGTCGCACTTCTGCTCGCGTGCGGTCTGCAGGATTTTTTCGGCCGGGACCATCACGCCCAGGTCGACAATGTCGTAACCGTTACAGCCCAGCACCACGCCGACGATGTTCTTGCCGATGTCGTGCACGTCGCCCTTGACCGTGGCCATGAGGATCTTGCCCTTGGCTTCGGGTTTGTCGCCTTTCTCCGCTTCGATGAAGGGGATCAGGTGTGCCACGGCCTGCTTCATCACCCGTGCCGACTTGACCACCTGGGGCAGGAACATTTTGCCGGCGCCGAACAGGTCGCCGACCACGTTCATGCCGCTCATCAGCGGGCCTTCGATGACCTCGATAGGGCGCGCGCATTGTTGACGGCACTCCTCGGTGTCTTCGACGATAAAGGCGGTGATGCCCTTGACCAGGGCGTGTTCCAGGCGCTTGCCAACCGGCAGCGAGCGCCATTCTTCGTTTTCGACTTCCTTGGTTGCGCCGCCGCCCTTGTAGTCGTCGGCAATGGCCAGCAAGGCGTCGGTGCCTTCAGGGGTGCGGTTGAGCACCACGTCTTCGACCCGCTCACGAAGGGCAGGCGGGATCTCGTCGTAGATCTCCAACTGGCCGGCGTTGACGATACCCATGGTCAAGCCGTTCTGGATCGCGTGGTAGAGGAACACCGAGTGGATCGCTTCGCGCACCGGGTTGTTGCCACGGAAGGAGAACGACACGTTGGACACCCCGCCGCTCGACAGGGCGTGAGGCAGGTGATCGCGGATGAAGGCGCAGGCTTCGATGAAGTCCACGGCGTAGTTGTTGTGTTCCTCGATGCCGGTGGCGACGGCGAAAATGTTCGGGTCGAAGATGATGTCTTCCGGCGCAAAACCCACTTCGTTGACCAGAATGTCGTAGCTGCGCTGGCAGATTTCACGCTTGCGCGCGGCGGTGTCGGCCTGGCCGACTTCGTCAAACGCCATCACCACCACGGCGGCGCCATAGCGCTTGCACAGCTTGGCGTGATGCTTGAAGGCGTCGACGCCTTCTTTCATCGAGATCGAGTTGACGATGCCCTTGCCCTGTATGCACTTGAGGCCCGCTTCGATCACTTCCCACTTGGAGGAGTCGATCATGATCGGCACGCGCGAGATATCCGGCTCACCGGCGATCAGGTTGAGGAACTTGACCATGGCCGCCTGGGAATCGAGCATCCCTTCGTCCATGTTGATGTCGATCACCTGGGC
>CAYVPI010000031.1:0-39157 GCA_964453495.1 uncultured Pseudomonas sp.
TCGAACAGGAACGACTGGCTCCAGTGTTCTTCTTCACCGCCGCCGGCGAACACGATGTCCTGCTTGCCCATCTGGATCTGTTCCATGGCGGTACCGATGCAGTGAGCACTGGTGGCGCAGGCAGAAGCGATGGAGTAGTTCAGGCCCTTGATCTTGAATGGCGTGGCCAGGCAAGCCGAAACGGTGCTGCTCATGGTCCGCGTGACGCGGTATGGGCCGACGCGCTTGACGCCTTTTTCGCGCAGGATGTCCAGCGCTTCCATCTGATTCAGGGTCGATGCGCCGCCGGAGCCGGCGATCAGGCCGGTACGCGGGTTGGACACCTGCTCTTCGGTCAGGCCCGAATCCTTGATCGCGTCGGCCATGGCCAGGTAGGCGTAGGCAGCGGCGTGACCGACGAAACGGAAGACCTTGCGGTCGATCAGTTCTTCGAGGTTGAGGTCAATGGAGCCGGAAACCTGGCTGCGCAGACCCATTTCGGCATATTCCGGGTTGAAGCGGATGCCAGGGCGGCTTGCACGCAGGTTTGCGGAGACGGTCTCTTTGTCATTGCCCAGGCACGAAACGATACCCAGACCAGTGATAACGACGCGGCGCATGCGGATAACCCTTAGAAATTGTCAGTGGAGGTGAATACGCCGACACGAAGGCCTTCGGCGGTGTAGATCTCGCGCCCGTCGACACTGACCGAACCATCGGCGATGGCCATGTTCAGCTTGCCTTTGAGCACGCGCTTGATATGAATGTTGTAGGTGACCTTCTTGGCGGTAGGCAATACCTGGCCGAAGAATTTCACTTCGCCCGAGCCCAGCGCACGGCCACGGCCCGGCAGGCCTTGCCAGCCGAGGAAGAAGCCGACCAGCTGCCACATGGCGTCCAGGCCCAGGCAGCCTGGCATCACCGGATCACCTTCGAAGTGGCAGGCGAAAAACCACAGGTCCGGAGTGATATCCAGCTCGGCGACCAATTCACCTTTGCCGTACTTGCCACCTTCTTCGCTGATCAGGGTGATGCGATCGACCATCAGCATGTTCGGGGCGGGCAGTTGCGCGTTACCTGGGCCGAACAGCTCACCGCGACTGCAGCGCAACAGGTCTTCCCGGGTAAAGGCGTTTTGTTTGGTCATGCGAGCTCCTCAATAATCCCTGTGCGGCAGGGGGTAAATCTTCCCGGCCGACCCAAAAGCCCTGGGCTTTGAGGCGGCAGCCTACACATAGACTATTGCGTTGTAGTGAAAGTCACAGCACAGAGGACGAAGATGTACACTTGTGCACTGAAATTATTATACGGGCAGGGTGTACTACCCGATCCAGCCTCTAAGACTGCAGCACTTTAGCATTTATCGCCAGCCAAGGCTCGTTCGCCGGGCAACCAGCGCTGCAGAATTTGTTGCAGGTCGGTGCGTTTGAAGGGCTTGGCCAGGTAATCGTTCATGCCGGCCTTCAGGCAGCGCTCGCGATCACCCTGCAAGGCATTGGCGGTCAAGGCGATAATCGGTAGCGCGGCGCAACCGGGCAACTGGCGGATACGCTGGGTGGCCTGGTAGCCATCGACGATCGGTAGCCGGCAATCCATCAGGATGGCGGCATAGCTTTGCGTTTTGGTGTGTTCGATGGCCTGGGCACCGTCACCTACCACACATACGGTGAAGCCCAGGCTGCGCAACATGGCCTCGATGACGGCCTGGTTGACCGGATTGTCCTCCACCAGTAACACGCTACGGCCCTGGCCGCTGTCGCCAACGGCATTGCGCGGCGTGCTGGGCATGCTTGGCCATTCGCTCAATGCCAAGGGGATTTCCAGGGTGAACACCGACCCGCGGCCTTCTTCGCTTTGCGCGCGCAAGGTGCCGCCCATGCGTTCGGCCAGGGTGCGGGCAATCGACAGGCCTAGGCCAGTGCCACCGTAACGGCGGGAGATCGAACTGTCGGCCTGTTGGAAGGCGACGAACATCATTTCCAGGCGTTCGGGGCTGATGCCGATGCCGGTGTCGCGCACCGTGCAGGTAAACCAGATCAATTGATGGTCCAGCACTTGCCAGTTCGGCTCGATACTGACACTGCCGGCCTCGGTGAACTTCAGTGCGTTGCCGATCAGGTTGACGAGGATCTGGCGGATACGGGTCGGATCGCCTTCCACATGCAGTGCCTCGAACCCCGCTGGTAGCCGCAGGTCCAGTTTCAGGCCGCGTTGCTGGGCGCTGTGGGTGAAGGCCTGGGCGCAGCTATTGATCAGCTCGGCGAGGGCGAACGGGATGTGCTCCAGTTCCAGGGTGGTGCGCTCGATGCGAGAGAAATCGAGGATGTCGTTGATCACCTTGAGCAGGTGCTCGGTCGACTCGGCGGCGAGCGCCGCATACTCGGTCTGTTCATCGTTCAGCGGCGTGGTCTCGAGCAGTTGCAGCATGCCCAGTACGCCATTCATCGGCGTGCGCAGTTCATGGCTCATCATGGCCAGGAATTCGGTCTTGGCGTTGTTGGCACGCTCGGCCTCTTCGCGCGTCTGGATGAGTTGCGCAATGGCTTGCTGCTGCTCGTGGCTGGCCACTTCCAGGCCCTGGGCCAGGTTGTTGATGTGCTGGGCCAGGTCGCCCAGTTCGGCATCGTCGACGATGGGCAGTGGCGTCTTGAAGTCGCCCTCTTGAATGGCCTTGACCGCCTGGCCCATTTCGCTGATCGGCTTGGACAGGCTCAAGGCCAGGCGCCGCGCCAGCCAATAGGTGAACGCCAGGGCGAACAGCGCGAGGATGGCGGCCTTGAACAGGATTTCCTGCTGGCGCTGGTTGAACGCATCATTGGACATGCCGACGATCACGCGCCCCAGGTAGTCCTCGGTGGTGTTTTGCGCAGCAGGGGTGGTTTCTGGCAGAAAGTCGCTGTTGAGGTTGATCCGCTGCAAGCGGATGGGCGCCTGGAATACTTCCATCAATTGCGCTCGGGATTCGGTTTCACCCGGTTGCTCGACATACACCAGAATATGGTTGGCATTGTCCTGCACTTCCAGGAAGCGCACATGGGGTATGGCTAAAGTGGCCCGCAACAGGCTTTTGAGCACCTCGTCGTTGCCGGAGATCACCCCGTATTCGGACGCCGGGGCGAGCTGATTGGCGATCAGCTGACCGGTATGGTTCATTTCCTGGCGCAGGTCCTGGATGCGCACGAAGGTGAAGAAACTGATCAGCAGCAGCGTCAACAGCAGGGCCGGGCCCAGGCAGATGATTTGCGTGCGGGTATGGATGTCCCAGCTCAGCCGCAGGCTCATGGGGCTTCTCCTTCGGCCAGGGTGTTGGCGACGGCCAGCTCGTCGATCGGCGCAATGCCCAGCGAGCGCGCCACTTGCGGGTTGCTTGCCACCTTGAAGCGGGCAGGGTAGAGGCTGCGCGGCCAACTGGCCGGGGGGCGGTCGAGCAGGCCGGCGATAATGTCCAGCCAGTCGTCCTGGTCGCTGTAAGTGCTGGCCAGGCTGCCGGCCTTGACGAACGCGGCATTGGGGCCGATCAACGCACGTTGCCCGGCATAACTGCTGAGCAGCAGGGTTTTCGCGGTCTTGGGGTTGTACACGTCCGGGTCGTCGAGGCCCAACAGCACATCGCTTTGCTTGAGCAAGGCCTGCATGGCGCGGTTATCGGTGGTGTCGGTCCAGGCTTGGCTGATGATTTCCAGCCCCAGGTTCTGCGCCGTCTTGCGCAATTCTTCCAGGAGGAAAGCACTGTGACGCCCGTACAGCACGCCAACACGCATGGCCTGGGGTAATACCTGCTGGGTGAGATGCAGCTGGCGCGCAAGCGGCGCATCGCTCCACAGCAGGCTCAGGTGCTCGGGGCGGTCGCTGCCCAGGCGCTGCCTGGCCTGCACCCGGCTGATGCGCAAGACCAATGTCGCCGGCCCCTTGGGCTCTTGCAAGCGCCAGCCGAGGCTGGCCGAATCCAGCAGGATCAGCCGCGTGGCAGCCGGCAAGCGGCCGGGCGGCGGCAGTTGCGCCAGCGGCCTGAAGCTCACCTGGTCCTGTGGCCTGCGCCTGCCCAGTTCGACGGTAAAGGCGCGTACCGCCTCGCTGTCTTCCAGGGCAGTCAACAGCACGTCGGCCGCTTGTACCGAGGAAGCCAGAAACAGCACTGCCGTACACAGCCATGCCAGGCACAGGCTCATCCTAGAACTCCAACTCTGCGCTAAAAGACAGCACATGGCGGCTGTCAAAGCGGTTATCGACCCAGGTCAGGGGTTGGTCGTCGAAACGGTGCTGGTACAGGGTCGCCAGTTCCAGGCTGGCATTGTTCAGGGCAATGCGCTTGGCCAGGCGCAGGTCCGCGCGCTGGAAGCGGTATTGGTTCAGGGCATCGTTGTCGTAGTACAGCAGCGTACTTGACCAACCCTGGCCCCAGTCGCGTAGCCAGGCTGCCGAACCGCTGTTGCGCGCACTGGGCACCTGATCGGCGCAATCGCTGGCACTGGCATCGACGTAGGCGTAGGTCAGGCGCAAGCGGTCGGCAGGGTTCAGGCGCCAGTCAAGCTGGGCCTCGCTACCCTTGAAGCGGGCGTCGTTGGCGTTACTGGCGATATGTTGGTTGTTACGCAGCGGTTCACTGACCATGCCGGTAATCTCGTCGTAAAACAGCTTTACATCGAGCGCAAGCCCAAGCTCTGCGAAATCACCGTTGTAGCCCAGTTCGCGCGAGCGCATGCGCTCCTGGTCCAGGTTGCCGGGGCCGCGGGTGCGGACGAAATAGCGGGCGCTGTCATGGCCGAAGGCGCCGGGGCGCAAGCGGTTGACCCGGTAGCTCCAATCGACGTTGTTTTCGAACATATCGGGTGAGCGTACCGCTTCGGAATACACCGCGCGCACGCCGTGGCGTGGCGTGACCAGGTAGTTGACGGCCAGGCGCGGGGTGAGCGAGCTGCCGCCCAGGCGGGTGTCTTCGAACATGGCGCCCCCCTGCATGATCCAGTGTTCGCTCGCTCGCCATTCCAGGTGGCCGAACAGGCGCCAGGTGGTGTCGTCGAGCGTGCCGTTGAAATAGGTTTGCGAGTCGGCCCGGTCGTAACGGTAGTTGATCCCGCTGACCAGGCGCAGGTTGTCGGCCAGGCTCAGCGTATCCTGCAGTTCCAGATCATAGCGGTTTTCCCGGGTGCTCTGGTCGATGTCGCCGCACACCGTGCGTGTGGCGCCATTGCGCAACTGGGCGATGACCTGGCCAGCCAGCGCCTGCTCTTGCTCTGTGCCAGGTGGCACACCGGCGCCGACGTTGCGGGCCAGGCGTTCGGCGTAGTTGGGGTTGAGTTGCCAGAGGCGGGTCAGCTCGGGGCTGAAGGAGATTTCCGCGTCGCAGGCGCGCCAGGTTTGCTGGCGGTCCCATTGTTGCGCCGAACCTTGCAGGTAGAGGCTGTGCTCGGGATTGAAGTCGATGTTCCAGCGCACGGAGGCGGCGAGGTCGTCGGCCTCGACATCGGAATTGTCGCCGGCTGCGGTAACACCTGGAAACACTGGCTTATACGTATAGGGCCGCTGGTTGCTGCCTTCCTTGGCGGCCAACTGCCAATCGATGCTGTGCTGGGACGTCAGTGAATGGCTGGCCGACAGGTTGAAACGGCTCAGGCGCCGGCTGTCGTGGTAGTCCTGGCCCAAACGGTTGTTGTCGAAGCCATCGTCGGCCATGCCCGACAGTGACAGGCGCAGGTCGCCGCCGTTCCAGCCCATGCCCTGGCTTGCGTACCAATCATTGATGCCGCGCTGGCCGCGGTTGATTTTGAGCCGCGTGCCATGGCTGTCGGCCGGGGCCCGGGTGAGAATATTGACCACGGCCATCAAGGCGTTGGCACCGTAACTGACCGTGTTGGGCCCGCGAAAGACTTCGATGCGCTCGATGTCCTCCATGGCCACCGGTATATCGCTCCAGTCCACCGTCGCAAGGCCGGCGCGGTACACCGAACGGCCATCGATCAGCACCTGCATGCGCCGGGCTTCGCGCACGTTGCTGCCGTGGTAATTGACCGTGGCCTGGTTGCCGGAGGTATACCCGACCATCATGCCCGGCACCAGGCGCAGCACTTCGGGAATATCGCGTGCACCACTGGCCTTGATCAGCGCGCTGTCGAGCACGGTCATGCTGCCCGGCACTGCCGCAGGGGATTGCTTGAGGCGAGTCGCCGTGAGGATCTGTGGCAGCGCCTGGTTGTCGTTGAACAGGTCGTCGGCTGCACTTTGGGTACTCAAAAGCAGGCCCAGCACCATGAGCGGGCGACGAGGGGGGAGGGGGAAATACACGGCACTGCCTTGTTGTCGGGTATTGGTTTTAAGTTGCCAGCCGCGCATGTTAACCGAGAAACGCGACATTTCCAGCTGTCTACCCGGCATTGCTCCGGCTGTTTCGGTCATTGCCACTGGCCGATGCGGCAGCGCGCCGTATAATGCAGGGCATCGCCACTTTTAATGGTTTTAATGGATTGGATATGACTGAACAGCAGCCTGTTGCAGTTCTGGGAGGGGGGAGTTTCGGTACCGCCGTGGCGAACCTGCTGGCCGAAAACGGCCTTGGCGTACGGCAATGGATGCGCGACCCCGAACAGGCCGAGGCGATGCGCACCCGCCGTGAAAACCCGCGCTACCTCAAGGGCATCAAGGTGCATGCCGAAGTGGAGCCTGTCACCGATCTTCTGGCAACACTTCAAGCCAGCGAACTGATCTTCGTGGCGTTGCCCTCGAGCGCATTGCGCGCCGTGCTGGCCCCCCATGCAGATATCCTCAAGGGCAAGCTTTTGGTCAGCCTGACCAAGGGCATCGAGGCGCACACCTTCAAGCTGATGAGTGAAATCCTTGAGGAGATCGCCCCGCAAGCGCGTATCGGTGTGCTCTCGGGCCCTAACCTGGCCCGCGAAGTGGCCGAGCACGCCTTGACTGCCACGGTCGTCGCCAGTGAGGACGATGAGCTGTGCCAGCGCGTGCAGGAGGCATTGCACGGGCGTACCTTCCGGGTCTACGCCAGCAACGACCGCTTCGGCGTGGAACTGGGCGGCGCCTTGAAAAACGTCTATGCCATCATCGCCGGCATGGCGGTGGCCCTGGGCATGGGCGAGAACACCAAGAGTATGCTGATCACCCGGGCCCTGGCGGAAATGACCCGCTTTGCCGTCAGCCTGGGTGCCAACCCCATGACGTTTTTGGGGCTGGCCGGGGTGGGTGACCTGATCGTCACCTGCTCCTCGCCCAAGAGCCGCAATTATCAGGTCGGCTTTGCCCTGGGCGAAGGCTTGAGCCTGGAAGAAGCCGTCAGCCGGCTCGGCGAAGTGGCCGAAGGGGTCAACACCCTCAAGGTACTCAAGGCCCGAGCCCAGGAATTGCAGGTGTATATGCCGCTGGTCGCGGGCCTGCATGCCATCCTGTTCGAAGGGCGCACCCTGAACCAGGTGATCGACCTGCTGATGCGCGGCGAACCCAAGACCGATGTCGATTTCATTTCCACCAGTGGTTTCAATTGAGTCATAAGGAGCAGGATATGAATGAGTCCCCGAAGCAAGCCGAGCGTGAATCCATCGTGCTGCGCATTCTCTGGATGCTGGTGTTCGTGCTGGTCTGGCAAGTCGCTGCCACCTTGCTCGGCTGCGTAGTGCTGGTGCAGGTGGTGTATCGCCTGTTCTACGGCGCGCCCAATGCCAGCCTGATGAATTTTGGCGACAGCCTCAGCCAGTTCCTGGCCCAGATCGGCCGCTTCGGCAGCTTCCACAGCGACCAGAAACCCTGGCCGTTCGCCGACTGGCCAACCCCGCGTGCACCGGAAGGCGAGGCTGCGCACCAGGTACCGCCGGCGCCGCACCCGGTGCGTGACGAGGAGCCGAAGCTATGAAACTCTGGGTGCTGCGCCATGGCCAGGCCGAACCGCAAAGTCGCGACGATGCCGGGCGTGCGTTGACCGCC
Organism: uncultured Pseudomonas sp.; assembly: GCA_964453495.1. Classification (GTDB taxonomy): domain Bacteria; phylum Pseudomonadota; class Gammaproteobacteria; order Pseudomonadales; family Pseudomonadaceae; genus Aquipseudomonas. The sequence continues at coordinate 7,909 of CAYVPI010000031.1, forward strand.
CATGGCCGCGAAGAAGTGTTGCGCAGTGCTGCGCAACTGTTGGGCCAGCCGCTCGATGCCATCTACGCCAGCCCCTATGTGCGCGCCCAGCAAACGGCTGGGCTGGTGCACGAGGCACTGGGCTTGGCCAAGGCATTGACTACCGTCAGCTGGCTCAAGCCTGACACCGATCCGGCAGTGGTCGCCACCGAGCTTGCAAAACTGGGCCAAGGCAATTTTTTGCTGGTCAGCCACCAGCCACTGGTGAGTACGCTGCTGGGCTTGCTCATCGAGGGCAGTCGGCAGGACGGGCCGGGCATGCACACTGCCAGCCTGGCCGAACTTGAGGGTGACTGGGTGCTGAAAGGTGGCATGACCTTGCGTGCTATCAAACACCCTTGAACCTACGCCAGACATTAAGGAAACAACGATGAGTTTGTGGCGCACCACTCCGAATATTGAACACCTTAATTCCTTGAACAAGAACACCATCGGCGAGTTGCTGGATATTCGTTTCGAGACATTTGACGAGCAGTCGCTCACCGCCAGCATGGTAGTCGACCACCGCACCCATCAGCCCTACGGCCTGCTGCACGGCGGCGCCTCGGTGGTTCTGGCCGAAACCGTGGGCTCGATGGCCAGTTATTTATGCATCGACCCCACGCAGTTCTACTGTGTGGGCCTTGAGGTCAACGCCAACCACTTGCGCGGGCTGCGCAGCGGGCGGGTAACGGCGGTGGCGCGGGCGGTGCATATCGGCCGTACCACCCATGTGTGGGACATCCGCCTGAGCGGCGATGAAGGCAAGGCCAGTTGCATCTCGCGCTTGACCATGGCGGTGGTGCCGTTGGGGCAAACACCACCTTCGCGGTGAGGGAAGCACCATTGATCGGCAAGCCGCTGCGACTGTCATTTCTAACAGTTGTGGCGGTTTTCCCGGCTTGTTAGCGTGGAGGCGTTGCAGGACGGCGAAGCACCCGATCATGGAGATCAACATCGATGAATGACTTGAAAAAGCAATTGGCGGGTTCTGCAGACTTCTGGCATTTGATCGACGAGGTGAACCTCAATAACCGTTTGAGTTTCGCCGAGTTCCAGGTGCTGCACGACGCAGCCTGTGCCAAGCTCGACGCCTTGCAGCGGCAATATCATCATCGGCACGAACTGGAGCAATTTCAGCAGGCCTGTAGAAGCCTGGCGCAATCGATTCAAATCTCTTGCCTGGCACTTCGCGTAGCTGATGTTAGCCGCGAAGAGCGTTCGCGGATCAGGGAAGTCTTCGACTACCAGATCGCCCATCTAAATGCCTGCCTGCAACGCTCTTTCGAACGTTCCTGAATGAATGTCCGGCCTGTCATCGCCGATGGCGCTTACGGCCATTGCGCGCAGCTGACGCGTTGCGGACAATCGAGCGACGTTCACTCAAGGATTTTGCGGTATGTCGCAGCCGGTTTTCTTCGCCCATGCAAACGGATTTCCCTCGGGCACCTACAGCAAGCTATTTGCTGCCCTGGCACCGGACTTTCGCGTCAATCATTTAGCGCAGCATGCCCATGACCCGCGCTTTCCGGTGGGGGACAACTGGCTGCATCTGGTCGATGAGCTGATACACCATCTGCAGCAGCTGCCCGAGCCGGTCTGGGGCGTGGGCCATTCCTTCGGCGGGCTGTTGCACCTGCACGCGGCATTGCGTTGCCCGCAGTATTACCGGGGCGTGGTGATGCTCGATTCGCCGCTGCTGACCCGCACCGACCAATGGGTGATTCGCGCGGCCAAGCGCCTGGGCTTGATCGACCGGCTTACGCCTGCCGGGCGTACCCTGGGCCGGCGCGAAGAGTTCGCCGACCATGAGGCGGCCCGTGCCTATTTTGCCGGCAAGACGCTGTTCCGCGGTTTCGACCCCCATTGCTTCGAGGCCTACTTGCAACACGGCCTGCAGCCCCATGGCGACAAGCTGCGCCTGCGCTTTGAAGCCGCCACCGAAATCAGCATCTACCGCAGCGTGCCGCACATCAGCCCGGCAAGGCTGCACCAGTTGCAGGTGCCGTTGGCCCTGGTGGGTGGCAGTCGCAGCGATGTGGTCATGCGCCACCATGTCAGCGCCGCCAAGCGTCTGCCTCAAGGGGAGTTCTACCGGATGCCTGGTGGCCACATGTTTCCGCTGGAGCGTCCTCAGGACACCGCGGCCTTGCTCAAGGACGTGCTCGGCCGTTGGCAGCAGCGTGAAACCGCACAGGTTTGCGCATGAGCACGACGGTTGAAGAAGTGCGCCTGAGTTTGCCCCACATCGAACTGGCCGCGCACCTGTTCGGCCCCGCCGACGGCCAGCCGGTGATCGCCTTGCACGGCTGGCTGGACAACGCCAACAGCTTCGCGCGCCTGGCACCGAAGCTGACTGGGCTGCGAATCGTTGCCCTGGACATGGCCGGCCATGGCTATTCCGACCACCGCCCGCCAGGGTCCAGCTATGCGCTGTGGGATTATGCCCATGACGTGCTGCAGGTGGCCGAACAGTTGGGCTGGAAGCGTTTTTCCCTGCTGGGGCACTCTTTGGGAGCGATCGTTTCGGTGATCCTGGCAGGGTCGTTGCCCGAGCGTATCAACCGCTTGGCCTTGATCGACGCCGTGATCCCGCCGACGGCAACCACCAATGCAGCCGAGCGCATGGGAATGGCACTGGCTGCGCAAATGGCCCATCAGGGCAAGCGCAAGCCGGTGTATGCCACCCTTGAGCAGGCGGTGGCGGCGCGCATGAAGGGCGACGTCGCGGTCAGCCGCGAGGCCGCTGAGCTATTGGCCCAGCGCGGCCTGATGCCTGTGCCGGGAGGCTATACCTGGCGCAGCGACAGCCGCCTGACCCTGCCTTCGCCCCTGCGTTTGAGTCAGGAGCAGGCTTTGACCTTTGTCAGCCGCGTCGCTTGCCCCACAAAATTGATAGTGGCCAGAGACGGCATGCTGGCGACGCACACGAAGTTGCTCGAGCAGCTACCCTTTAGCACGCAACAGCTGCCAGGCGGGCATCATCTGCATGTGAACGATGAAGCCGGAGCAACCCTTGTTGCAGACTGTTTCAATCGGTTTTTTGCCAGTCCTTGACTTGCAGCGGTCAACTGTCGAGGCTTGGCGGGTTGAATACGGAGACAACCATGCAAAAGCTCTATACCGCTGCACCTCATATCACCGCCAACGGCGCGACGGCCAAACCCTGCCGATGAGTGCCTTCAGCAGAACTACCCGCGCTATAGGCATGACGTTGTTGGGGTTTGGATTTGCCGGCACGCTGCACGCCGCCGACATCCCGGGCCTGCTTGCGCCGCTTGACGCCAAGGTCGTGGCCGAACAGCCGCCCACGGCCAGTGAGCAGGAGCGCATCTACCCGCTGGGCCCGGTGCGCAAGATCAGCGGCCAATTGCGCATGGAGGGGCAAATCAAGAGCCGCGGCCATGTCAGTTCGATCACCTACGAGCTGCCGCCTGAGCAAACTGCCATTGAGGCCTTTACCGCGGCCCGCGAAGCGTTGCAGAAAGAGGGCGGTTATCTGTTGTTCTGGTGCAAGGCGCAGGGCTGCGGCGAGAGTAGCTTGTGGACCAACGAAATACTCAGCAGCAGCGCACGGATTTCCGGCAGCGATGACCAGCAAGCGTTCCTGTTGCTGCGCAAGGCCGAGCCCGAACACGATACCTTGATTGCCCTGTATGCCATCACCCGGGGCAACCGCAAGGCCTACCTGCATGCCGAACAGTTCGTCGCCGACGCGCCGCTGGGTGAGCTTTTGCCCACCGCTTCTACGGTGTTGCGCGAATTGCGCAGCACCAATGCGCTGGATTATCCCGACCTCGATGGCGAGCCGGCAGCGGCCTGGGTCACCTTGCTCAGCCGTAGCCTCAACCTGGACAGCACCTTGCGGGTCAGTCTCTCCGGCAAACAGGCCGAGGCGTGGCGAGAGGCGCTGGTGGCCGCCGGCGTACGCGCGGCGCGCCTGGAAGCCGGCAGCCAGGACGTGCCCGGGCTGCACCTGGAACTGATACGCTGAACGCTGCTCGCCCCCTGAATCGGTGCAATGTGTAATGATCAATAACGACCGCCTGCTGGTGCAAATCCTGCTCCTGGCCTTGTTCGGCGCCGGCCTTTGGGTCATGGCGCCGTTTATTTCAGCGTTGCTCTGGGGCGCGATCCTGGCGTTTGCCAGCTGGCCGCTGATGCGCCTGTTGACGCGCCTGCTCAACGGCCGCGAAACCCTGGCCGCCAGTGTGCTCACGGTACTGTGGATGCTGATTGTGGCCTTGCCGCTGGTATGGCTGGGTTTCAACCTGGCCGACCATGTGCGCGATGCCACCGCCTTCATTCGCGATGTGCAGGTCGATGGCCTGCCCGAAGCGCCGGCCTGGCTGGGTGGTATCCCCATTGTCGGCCATCGCGCCGTGGAAATCTGGAACACCATCGATCAGCGCGGCGCGGCGATGATGGTCACGATCAAGCCTTATTTGGGGCAGGTCGGTAACTGGTTTTTGGCCCGCAGCGCGCAAATCGGCGGCGGTATCCTGGAACTGACCCTGAGCCTGGTCTTCGTGTTTTTCTTCTACCGCGACGGCCCGCGCCTGGCCGCTTTTGTTCTCGGGCTGTTGGAGCGGTTGATGGGTCATCGGGCCGAGTATTACCTGGGGCTGGTGGCCGGCACCGTACAGCGGGTGGTCAACGGCGTGATCGGCACAGCCGCCGCACAAGCGGTGCTGGCCCTGATCGGTTTTGTCATTGCCGGTGTGCCAGGGGCGCTGGTGCTGGGCATCTTCACCTTCCTGCTCAGCCTGATCCCCATGGGCCCGCCACTGGTGTGGATTCCGGTCACGGCGTGGCTGGCCTGGAAGGGCGAATACGGTATGGCGGTGTTCCTGGGCGCGTGGGGAACGTTCATCATCAGCGGCGTCGACAACGTACTCAAGCCGTACCTGATCAGCCGTGGTGGTAACTTGCCGTTGGTGATCGTGTTGCTGGGGGTCTTTGGCGGGTTGTTGGCCTTCGGGTTTATCGGGCTGTTCATTGGGCCGACCTTGCTGGCGGTGGCGTATAGCTTGCTGCTCGATTGGAGCCGTAGTGAGGTGGCTGGAAGGCAGGGGTCCTGATTTTTGCATGGGCTTTGGGGCCTCATCGCTGCGGTCCGGCGATCCGGCAATCGGAATGCCGCACCACCAGCTCCCACAAAGTTCAGCGGTCAACACACCTGTGGGGGCTGGCTTGCCAGCGACGCGGCCCAACGGGCCGCCAGGTATTCTTCCGTCCTGCAGGTTAGGTATTGGCCGTGACCGGAGTACCTAGTGGCCTGTGTCAATTCGTTTACTCAAATTAACCGTACAGGCCACTAGCAGATCTGTCAGGTAGACCTGCACCGAGAGTGGCGCGAATATTGTGGGCCAGGATTCGCGATAACGGGACAGATCAGTGAGGCTTTTAGCAACAGATTCGCAAGGGACCGTTTTGCGGGCGAACAGTGCCGGCGAACTTTTCCAAATGGCTTACACACCATACGGGTTCCGGTTGTCGGCAAGCATGCCTGTGAATGTACCTGGTTTTAACGGCGAGTTGCCTGAGCCAGTTACCGGGCACTACATCCTGGGGAACGGCTACCGAGTTTTCAATCCCGTATTGAAGCGATTCCACAGCCCTGACAGTCTTAGCCCCTTCGGCAACGGGGGCTTGAACGCCTATGCTTATTGCGTTGGAGATCCGATCAATCATCGGGATCCGACCGGTCATTTTCCGATCCTGGATATCTTTAGCATGGGCGGGGCGAGTACGGGTATTGCACTATCTATCGCGGGTGTATTTGCAACGATTGCTAGCGCAGGATTGTTTACGCCCGTTGGGCTCTTGTCGGTGGGGGCAGGGCTGTCTGGTGTGGCGTCGGGTGCTGTAACGTTGAATTCACCTCAATCGGCCGCTGGTGAAATATTGGGATTTATCAGTCTTGGATTAGGTGTTTTGTCATTGGGGGCGGGGATCAAAGGAGTTGCTTCTGCTCCAGAAAAGTTGAAGAGGACTGCTCCCGTTACGACGAAACGCTCCCCTGCTTCCTCATTGACAGGACCACGCATTGATTATTTACAACCTCCGACATCTGAAGTGAAGAAAGTTGACGATTGGTTGCTGCGCGGGAATTCTCCATCTGGGCCGCCAACACCTCCATCACCACCCCCTCAACAGCATCCCGTCAGCAGATCGTCGTCATCCAGCTCGTCATTCAGTAGTACTTCATCGGATTCCGAAAGGATCGGCAACGCAGTGCGCAAGGCATTGGGATCTGCTGCGGTTCCTGTGGTGTACAAGAGCGGCAAGCAGGGGATGTATTACCCCACCCCAAGATGATTAGACCAGCTCACACTTCTTCATCATCAAGCGTTTCTACGTCCTCAATTGATTTATCAGCACGGAGTGATTTTTCGGAGCATTCTTCTCTAAGGTCTATTGCATCCTCCGAATCTAACTCTTCAGTTTTGAGCGCCATATCAAGACTGTTTGCGTGAGTGCCAAATCGTGGCTTGCTGATCGGTTAAGGCTCAACGCAATTCGTAGCAACAGCTGGCCCCTCTTTTTTACAAATTCTTTATGCCCCGAGCCGCCCCCGCGTCTCGTCCCTTTACACCCTCCCTCCCGACAATAACCGTCAGCGGCGCGTGCCGTATGACGGAGATTTCCAATGAGCATTCTGGACGGGGTGTCACTGCTGCTGGCGGCGGGGCTGTTCATCTATCTACTGGTCGCGCTGCTGCGCGCCGACCGCGGATAGGGGGGCGCCATGCACAGTCATGACTATGCCGTGATCCTGGCCTTTTTCGCGTTGGTGCTGCTGCCCGCGCCGTGGCTGGGGCGGTTCTACTACAAGGTAATGGAAGGCCAGCGCACCTGGCTCACGCCCGTGCTTGGCCCGGTGGAGCAGGGCTGCTACCGCTTGGCCGGGGTCGATGTGCAGCAAGAGCAGAGCTGGCAGAAATACACCCTGGCCTTGTTGGCATTCAACCTCGCAGGTTTCGTGCTGGTGTTCGGCGTGCTGTTGTTGCAAGGCCATTTGCCGCTTAACCCTGCGCAACTGCCGGGCATGGAGTGGACGCAAGCGTTCAACACCGCCGTGAGTTTCGTCACCAATACCAACTGGCAATCCTACAGCGGTGAGGCGTCGGTCAGCTATTTGAGTCAGATGGTTGGCCTGACTGTGCAAAACTTCGTCAGCGCTGCCACCGGCCTTGCCGTGCTGGTTGCCCTGTGCCGAGGAATTTCTCGGCGTTCGGCCAGCACCCTGGGCAATTTCTGGGTGGACATGACCCGCGCCACCCTCTACGGCCTGTTGCCCCTGTGCCTGCTGCTGGCCCTGTTCCTGGTGTGGCAGGGCGTGCCGCAAACCTTCGCACAATATGCCCATGCGGTGACCCTGCAAGGTGCCGACCAGGTCATCCCGCTGGGGCCGGCTGCGAGCCAGATTGCGATCAAGCAACTGGGCACCAACGGTGGCGGTTTCTTCGGTGTCAACTCGGCGCACCCGTTCGAGAACCCCACCGCCTGGAGCAACCTGTTCGAACTGGCGTCGATCATCCTGATCCCCGTGGCGCTGGTGTTCACCTTCGGCCACTACGTCAAGGACCTGCGCCAGAGTCGGGCGATCATTGCCTGCATGCTGGCGCTCTTTTTGATTGGTGGCACCACCGCGTTGTGGGCGGAGTACCAGCCCAACCCGAACCTGAACAACCCGATGGTCGAGCAAGCCGCGCCACTCGAAGGTAAGGAGAGCCGCTTCGGCACCACCGCCAGTGTGCTCTGGACCGTCACCACCACCGCCGCCTCCAATGGTTCGGTGAACAACATGCATGACAGCCTCAACCCGCTGTCAGGCATGGTAGCGCTGGTGAACATGATGGTTGGCGAGGTGATTTTCGGCGGCGTCGGTGCCGGGCTCTACGGCATGCTGCTCAACGTGTTGATCGCCGTGTTCCTGGCCGGCCTGATGATCGGGCGTACGCCAGAATACCTGGGCAAGAAGCTCCAGGCGCGCGAAGTCCAGTTACTGGTGGCGACCCTGCTGGTGATGCCGGTAGGCGTGTTGGTGCTCGGCGCCATTGCTGCCAGCCTGCCAGGGCCGGTGGCGTCCGTGAGCAACCCGGGGCCCCATGGCTTCAGCCAGTTGCTCTATGCCTATACCTCGGCCAGCGCCAACAACGGTTCGGCCTTTGCCGGGCTGGGTGCCAACACGGCTTTCCACAACCTGATGCTGGGCCTGGGCATGTTGATCGGCCGTTTCGGCTACATCCTGCCGGTGCTGGCGCTGGCGGGCAGCCTGGCCGTGAAGAAGACGGCACCGGTTGGCCTTAACAGCTTCCCCACCCACGGTGCGCTGTTTGTCACCTTGCTGACCGTGACGATTCTATTGGTCGGTGGGCTGACCTTCTTGCCGACATTGGCCCTGGGGCCGATTGCCGAACACTTGAGCCTCGGCTTTTAAGGATAGCGATCATGAATATGCCGATTCCTGTTGCAAAAACTGCTGAAGCAAAACCTTCGGCAGGTGCAAAAAAACAGCACGCCACCTCAATTGCCGCCCTGTGGCGCCCAGCCCTGGTACAGGCTTTCGTCAAGCTCGACCCGTGTCAGCTCAAGCGTTCGCCGGTGATGCTGGTGGTGGAGTTGACGGCCGTGCTGACCACCGTGCTGTGCCTGGTGCCAGACCCGCTGGTGCCGACCGCAGTCGCCGTGCAGATAGCCGTGTGGCTGTGGTTTACCGTGCTGTTCGCCAACTTCGCCGAAGCCCTGGCCGAAGGTCGTGGCAAGGCGCGCGCCGACAGCCTCAAAGCCGGTAGCCAGGGTCTCAGTGCGCAGCGGCGCAAGGCTTCGGGCGACTACGAGCAGGTGGCAGCGAGCAGCTTGCGCAAGGGCGACATCGTGCGCGTGGTGGCCGGTGAAATGATCCCCGGCGACGGTGAAGTAATCGAAGGCATTGCGGCCGTCAACGAGGCGGCGATCACCGGCGAGTCCGCGCCGGTAATCCGTGAGTCTGGTGGCGACCGTTCGGCGGTGACCGGCAACACCCGAGTGGTGTCCGACTGGCTGCTGGTGAAAATCACCGCCAACCCCGGCGAGTCGACCTTGGACCGCATGATCGCCCTGGTTGAAGGCGCCAAACGGCAGAAAACGCCCAACGAAATCGCCCTGGACATCCTGCTGATCGGCCTGACCCTGATCTTCCTGCTGGTAGTGGTGACCCTGCAGCCCTTCGCCCATTTCGCCAATGGCAGCCTGCCGCTGGTGTTTCTGGTGGCGTTGCTGGTGACCTTGATTCCCACCACCATCGGCGGCCTGCTGTCGGCCATCGGCATCGCCGGCATGGACCGCCTGGTGCGCCTGAACGTGATCGCCAAGTCCGGCCGCGCGGTGGAGGCAGCAGGGGATGTGCACGTGCTGATGCTGGACAAGACCGGCACCATCACCTTCGGTAACCGTCGCTGCAGTGCGGTGCATGCCGCCCCTGGCGTGAGCGGCAAGGAAGTGGCCGAAGCCGCTTTGCTGGCGTCGCTGGCCGACGACACGGCCGAAGGTAAATCGATTGTCGACTACCTGCGCCAGCTGCACGCATTTGTCGAGCCGGATGCGGCGCAATTGACCCCGGTAGCCTTCAGCGCCGAGACGCGCCTGTCCGGTGTCGATTACCAGGGCCACGTTTACCGCAAGGGTGCCGTGGATTCGGTACTGGCCTTCGTTGGCATGCAGCGCCTGGAAATGCCGGCCAGCCTGGCCCGCGAAGTCGACAAGATTGCCCAGAGCGGCGGCACGCCCTTGCTGGTTTGTGCAGATGGGCGGCTGGTGGGTGCGATACACCTCAAGGACGTGGTCAAGCCGGGCATTCGCGAGCGCTTTGCCGAGTTGCGCAAGCTGGGCATTCGCACAGTGATGGTAACCGGCGACAATCCACTGACCGCCGCGGCGATTGCCGCCGAGGCCGGGGTTGACGATGTGCTGGCCGAGGCCACGCCGGAGAAGAAACTGGCGCGCATTCGCCTGGAGCAGAACGACGGCAAGCTGGTTGCCATGTGCGGTGACGGTGCCAACGACGCCCCGGCCCTGGCCCAGGCAGACGTGGGTATGGCCATGAACGATGGCACCCAGGCGGCGCGCGAAGCGGCGAACATGGTCGACCTGGACAGCGACCCGACCAAGCTGCTGGACGTGGTGCAAGTCGGCAAGGAACTGCTGGTGACCCGTGGTGCCCTGACCACCTTCTCGATTGCCAACGATGTGGCCAAGTACTTCGCCATCCTGCCGGCGTTGTTCGCGGCAATCTACCCGCAATTGGGCGTGCTCAACCTGATGCAACTGGCCAGCCCGCAGAGCGCGATCCTTTCGGCGATCGTGTTCAACGCCCTGATCATCGTCGTGCTGATTCCGTTGGCCTTGCGTGGTGTGCGGGTACAGGCGGCAAGTGCGTCGCACCTGCTGCGGCGCAATCTGCTGATCTATGGGCTGGGTGGCATCGTTGTGCCCTTTGCCGGGATCAAGTTGATCGACCTGCTGCTCACTGCATTGCATTTGGTTTAAGGAGCTGAACATGAAGACTTTAATGCGCCCGGCCATTAGCCTGATCCTGTTGATGACCCTGCTCACCGGGGTGGCGTACCCGCTGGTGGTCACCGGTGTTGCCCAGCTGGCATTTCCCGAGCAGGCCAATGGCAGCCTGTTGCACGATGGCGAGGGCAAAGTACGGGGCTCGCTGTTGATCGCCCAGGATTTTTCCGGCGATGGCTGGTTCCATTCGCGGCCATCGGCCGGGGCCTACGCTACGGTGGCGAGCGCTGCCAGCAATCTGGCGCCGAGCAACCCGGCCTTGGCTGCGCGCATCAACGAGGCGGCGGCCCCACAATACGTGGCCGCGCAAGGGCCGGTGCCGCTGGCATTGCTGACCACTTCCGGCAGCGGGCTGGACCCGCATTTGCCGCCGGCGGCGGTCGATTACCAGTTGGCTCGGGTTGCTGCTGCCAGGAACATCCCGCCGGCCACCTTGCACCAATTGGTTTTGCAGTACACCCTGCAACCGTTGGTCGGCCCTGCGGTAGTCAACGTACTGGCGTTGAACACTGCACTGGACCGGCTAGCGCCTTTTAGCCCTGGATCTTGAGTATTTTCCATGAGTGAATCCGCCCGCGCCGATGCGCTGCTCGCCGAACTGCCCCGCGAAGGTCGTGGCCGCCTCAAGGTCTTCCTCGGCGCCGCCCCTGGGGTGGGCAAGACCTACGCGATGCTGCAGGCGGCCCATGCCCAGCTGCGCCAGGGTGTCACGGTGCTGGCAGCCGTGGTCGAGACCCACGGCCGGGCGGAAACCGAAGCGCTGCTTGCAGGCCTTGCGCAGCAGCCGCTGCTGCGCTCGGAATACCGCGGGGTCATGCTCGAAGAAGTGGACCTGGATGGCCTGCTCAAGGCCGCGCCGCAATTGGCCCTGGTCGACGAGCTGGCCCACAGCAACGCCCCGGGCAGCCGCCATGCCAAGCGCTGGCAGGATGTGCAGGAGTTGCTGGCGGCAGGTATCGATGTCTATACCACGGTCAATGTGCAGCACCTGGAGAGCCTCAATGATCAGGTGCGTGGCATTACCGGGGTGCAGGTGCGCGAAACCTTGCCCGATTGGGTGTTGCAGGAAGCCTTCGAACTGGTGCTGATCGACCTGCCTCCCCGGGAGCTGCTCGAGCGCTTGCGCGAGGGCAAGGTCTACGTACCCGAACAGGCGCGGGCGGCTATCGATGCGTTCTTTACCCAGACCAACCTCACCGCCTTGCGCGAGCTGGCGATGCAGACGGCGGCGGCTCAGGTCGATGCCGACCTGGCCCAGGGCTATCGGCAACTGGGGCAGGCGGCGCCGGCCTTGCGTGGGCGCCTGTTGGTGGGCGTCGATGGCGATGCCCAGGCCGAGCGGCTGGTACGCCATGCCAGCCGGGTCGCCCAACGTCGGCACTTGCCCTGGAGCCTGGTGCACGTCGACAACGGTACGCTGCGTGACGAACAATCGCGCCTGTGCTTGCAAAGCGCCCAGCAATTGGCTGAGCGGCTCGGAGGGGAAGTGGTGGTGTTGCGCGCCGGCGAAGTGGCGCGCACCTTGATTCAGCACGCCGCCGAACGACGTGCCAGCCTGGTACTGGTCGGCCAGTCGCGTGATCGCTTGCGTCGGCGCTGGTTCGGTGCCGGAGTGGCCACGCGCTTGTTGCGCCATGCCCGTGATCTTGAGATCAACGTGTTGGCCCGTGACGATGTTGCGGCATCGCCACGTCCATTGTTGGAGGGTAACTGGCGCTGGTTCGACTATGCGCTGGCGCTGTTGGCCACACTGTCGGCCAGTGCCCTGGCCTTTGCGGTGTCCAGTGTGCTGGCCTTGCCGAACATCTCGCTGGTGTTTCTGGCCGCTGTGTTGCTGGTGGCCGTGCGCAGTAGCCTGGGCCCGGCGCTGGCCTGCGCGGCGCTGTCTTTCATGGTTTATGACTTTTTGTTCATACCACCGAATTTTTCCTTCCGTATCGAACGGGAAGAAGACGTTCTGACCCTGTTGTTTTTCCTGCTGATGGCGGCGCTTACCGGTAACCTGGCCGCGCGCCAGCGCCGGCAATTGCAGGCCTTGCGCGACACCCAGGAAGAAACCAGCGAACTGCTCGACCTGTCGCGCAAACTCACCGCAGCGACCGACCGCCAGGCCGTGATCACTGCTGCGAACCAGCATCTGGAGGGCTGGAAGGATTTGCAGTTGTGTGTGCTCGAGCGCGATGGCCAGGGCGGCTGGAAGGTCGCCAGTGGCGCCTCGCAGCCGTTATCCGAAGCGGAACGGGCGGCCGCCGATTGGGCCTGGCAGCACGATCAGTCGGCAGGCCACGGCACCGGTACATTGCCGATGAGTCGTTGGTGGTGGTGGCCGTTGTCGGTGGAAGAGGGTCCCTTGGCCTTGTTGGGCGTACGCCCCCGCGAAGGCCAGTCTTTGACGGCCCAGCGCCGGCGCCTGTTGACGGCGCTCAGCCAACCCCTGGCCCAGGCACTGGCGCGGGCCCGGCTGGCCGAGGACCTGGAAGCGGCGCGCTTGCATGGCGAAACCGAGCAATTGCGTAGCGCCTTGCTGGCTTCGGTGTCCCACGACCTGCGCACCCCATTGACGGCGATGCGCGGCAGTATCGACAGCCTGCTGGCGTTGGGTGATGCCATCGGCCGCGAGGATCGGCGCGAGTTGCTCGAAGGCACCCGCGATGAGGCCGAGCGCCTGGATCGCTACATCCAGAACCTGCTGGACATGACCCGCCTGGGTCATGGTGCACTCAAGCTGGCACGCGACTGGGTAGCCCCGGTGGATATCGTCGGCAGCGCGCTGAACAGGTTGCGGGCATTGCTGTCGCCTTATGAGGTCCACACCGATGTGGGCGCAGACCTGCCGTTACTGCATGTGCATGCTGCATTGATCGAGCAAGCCTTGATCAATGTTCTGGAAAACGCCGCGCGTTTTTCGCCGACCCATGGCCGCCTGGAGTTGACCGTCGGCGTCACCGATAGTGAGTTGTTCTTTGCCGTCAGTGATCAGGGGCCGGGCATTCCAGTCGATGAGCGCGACAAGATCTTCGACATGTTTTACACCGCCGCTCGCGGCGACCGTGGCGGGCAAGGTACTGGCCTGGGCCTGGCGATTTGCCTGGGCATGATCGGTGCCCATGGCGGGCGCATCGGCGTGGCCGAAGGGATCGATGGCCAAGGCACGTGCATCACTCTATTCTTGCCGCTGCAAGCGCAACCGGACCTTGAGACTGAATGAGCCAGACTGCGACCATCCTGGTCATTGACGACGAACCGCAGATTCGGAAGTTCCTGCGCATCAGCCTGGTTTCCCAGGGCTACAAGGTGGTCGAGGCTGCCAACGGGGCCGAGGGTTTGAGCCAGGCGGCGCTGACGCAACCGGACCTGCTGGTGCTGGACCTGGGCCTGCCGGACATGGATGGCCAGCAGGTATTGCAAGAGTTCCGCGAGTGGTCGCAAGTGCCGGTGCTGGTGCTGTCGGTACGTGCCAGTGAGGTACAGAAAGTCCAGGCCCTGGACGGCGGCGCCAACGACTACGTGACCAAGCCTTTTGGCATCCAGGAATTCCTCGCCCGGGTGCGCGCCTTGCTGCGCCAGGCACCCCAGGGTGAGACGCAGCCGGCAGCGGTCAGCCTGGGGCCATTGACCATCGACCTGGCCTTTCGCCGGGTCACGCTCGATGGTGAAGAAATCGCCCTGACCCGCAAGGAGTACGCGGTGCTGGCGCAACTGGCGCGCTATCCCGGACGGGTAGTGACCCAGCAGCAACTGCTCAAGGACATCTGGGGGCCGACCCATGTCGAGGACAGCCACTACTTGCGTATCGTCGTAGGGCATGTGCGGCAGAAGTTGGGGGATGATCCGACCATGCCGCGCTTTATTGTCACAGAACCGGGAGTGGGCTACCGGCTGGGATACAAAGAGTAACGCTTACTCCCCCCCCCCCGGTAACCGCTGAGTGTGACGGGTATGTTTAAAAGTGGCTAGCTATCAGTTCTGCCAGCTAGTCACTGCGATTGAATGCGTATTTACTCAAGTGGAAAGTTCGGCGTAAAGCCGTAGATCAGTGCTAATAACTTCGTTGCAGCGGGGCTGTAGTTAGCACGCCACCCTAATTAATGGCCGGGAGGTCAGAGATGAGTAAATCAGTGCATCCGTCGCTTTCGTCTTTTGTTAGAAATAAAGTCGAGATCTGCGCAACTGCGAAAACTTCTCGGCAGTTGGAGCCGCCTGTTATTGATGACGAAATCGCGGGTTTTGACGGATTGGTTCCGGTGAGTGTCCTGACGGAGCCATTGAAGATTACTGTGAAACCTTGGCAGAACGGTGCGCCTCCAGGTCTTGAAGATACAGTGACATTGCTGATGGCATCGGATGTCCCAGGACCCATCTTTGTAGAGGTTGATCGATTGACTGTGCCGGGGCCGGTGGCCAGTGTTGATCGGAAACTGGAAGTTCCTGTCGAACGGCTGAGGGAAGGTAATTATTTGCTCAAGACGTACTTGCATCATTGGGCCGACAATAATGCCGAGTCACCGTTGGTTTTACTGAAAATCGATAGAACACCACCTTATGGCAACAACGATCCAATCCCCTTGATACTTCCGACTTTTCCTTTGGATGTTATCACCGATGCTGAAGTCGACAGCGTTGAGGTGGAAATTCCGGCCTATTCGCAACAGCGGGGAGATCGGGTTGCGTTCTTCTGGGGAGAACTCCCGGATGACCCGGTTGACGTGGTGCCTATTGAGGTTATCGATGTACCAGACGATAGAAAATATACCTATCCCAAGTTGTTCATTGAGGCTGTCGGTGATGGTGTAATGCGCGCGGCCTATGGACTTATTGATAAAGCCGGCAACCCCAGTCGAATGTCCGGGTACAGTACCGTTGAAGTGGCGCTGGGGCCTTACCCCGAAGATTTGCAGGTACCTGAGATCCCCCTTGCCGTAGCAGACAACCTGATCAATCTTGAAGATGCCAGTGCCGTCACTATCGAAATTCCGCAGTTTAGCGGGTACAAAGAGAAAGATGTTATCAAGGGCAAATGGGGAACCCGGGAACTGGAGCCTTACACGATAAGTGCCAATCCTGCTTTTCCTCTGGTCATCCGAGTCGCGTTTGAAACGCTGAAGGCCGAGTACGGCAGCGCATCGGGTGAAGTTGCAACCACCATAAGTTATCAGGTGGCTCGGGGTCGCAAACTACTGTTCCCGGATACGCCCATGCAAGCGACCGTTAACGTCGACCTGTCGGTGGCGGGCCCCGTAAACCCTGAAGAGCCTGACCCGGTAAACCCTGTCCTGGATGTCGTCGTGGTGACCGGAGCTTCGGGCGGTCCCGTAAATACACTTGGTCCTGACGATAATGGTTTAAGTGCCACTGCTACCTTTAAACTTTACACCCCTGCGCTTTTGGGAGAGCGGATAGAACTGTTTTATGGGAACGACCCCGAACCGGTTGACACCTATGTGGTGACAGGCAGCGAGGACCCAGACTTCGAGGTGGGATTAACCATCCCATGGACGAAAATCGACGCGCATGGCAACGATTCGAAGGTGCCTGTTTACTATAGGATTTACACCCTGGGGAGCAGTAATCATCAATACTCGCGGCTCACAGAAGTCAATGTCAGTGCGGTCGTCATTACCTTACCCAAGCCGGAGTTTCTGCATTTATCGTCAAATGGTTTCATTAACTGTGACAGCTTGCAGGCGGCCGAAGGTGAAGTAGGTCTAGGGGTGGACGTAAAAGTACCTGGTAACCCAAGGTATTTTGAAGCAGGGATGGAGGTTACGTTTGAATGGTGGGGCGTGGTATTTGGTGATTCCGAGACCGAAATCCCCACTACTCGTTTTTCCCATGTACATGAATTGACCGCAAGTGAAGTCACCGACGGATTCACCGTCCGTGTGCATCCATATGACCCGCATATTTTTAACTTCTATACCGAAACGGAAAGCGGGTATGGAAATGCGATGGCCCAGTACTCTGTTGAGATTAACGAAAATCCAGTGCCTTCAACTCTAGCCGAACCAACCTTGGTGGTTCTTGGAGGTCCCGGAGGTAGTTGCGTTATCCCCTGATTGTTTAGCGTCAGTCTGATGGGGCAATTCCTACCGGTATGTAAGAATTGCCCTACATAATCCTAGGTTGTGCGTCTGTAGTCTCCTGTCGCTTCAATTTCCGTGTCTGCGTAGGCATTGTCTGTAAGTATGCAGCGCAACACGCAAGAGGAACTATTGCATGTCTGTCACTCCTTTCAGGGCTCATCTGTTGCCTCGCGTCATTCGGCTTGCAGCGTTATCCCCACTGTTATTGTCCGCACCCTTGGCCCAGGCCGAAACGCTGCTCAATGGCGTGTCGCGCACACTCAATACATCGAGCCCCCTCGACAGTTGGCGGTTGGCTAATGGCGCCTCGTTAACGGCCACGGGTGCGACCAGCCAGCAAATCAGAGCCGAGTCGAACTCGACGGTCAACCTCACCGGCACGCGTGTAATAGCCGAAGCGAATCGTGATGGCATCGCCCTGACGAACAGTACCGCCAGCATAACTTCAAGCCAGGTTTCCGGTGGTACCGGGGGCAATGGTGTCTCACTGGTCAATGCTACCCTGAACGTCGCCGACAGCAGCATCCAGGGTGAGACGACGGGATTGAGGATGGGCCAGCTCAATGGAACCGGCGTGGGTTCCAATGCCCAGGTGAGTAATAGCACTATCGTCGGTGGTGGCGTCGGTGCGAGTATTTCTTCGCTCAGTGTGCTGAACCTTCAGGGTTCGCAGGTTGTTGGAAGCAGCGCCGAAGGCATTCGCCAGTTCGGTTTGCTCACTGCGGCCCAAAGCTCGATTACAGGGGCCACTGTCGGCATCAGTATGCTCGATGACCCCAGCAATCCAGGCTTGGGTGCACTGACACTCGATGGTAGCCAGGTCACCGGCCAGGGTGGTGCCGCCGTCATGGTGGGCATGGAAGGCGGCCTGATCGATGCAAATGTAAAGATCAATGTGCTCAATGGCTCGACTTTGGTCGGTAGTGATGGCGTGATGGCGCAGCTCAATGGCGCATCCTCTGCACTCATGAACGTGCAAGGCAGTACCTTGACGGGCAACATTTTGGCCAAGGATTCCAGTACCTTGAGCTTGGCCATGGACAACAGCCGCATGACCGGGGACGTAATCGCCGATGCCGGGGCGACAGCGGACGTGGGCTTGCGCAACGGTGCTGAGCTCACGGGCCGGTTGCACAATCTCAACAGCCTGGCCATCGATAGCCAGGCGCGTTGGGTGATGGTCGAGGACAGCGCCATCAACAGGTTGAGCCTCGATGGCGGCAGTATCCGCTTTGGCGATTCGACGGTTTTCCACACCCTGACCGTCGGCGACCTGAGTGGCAGTGGCGTGTTCGAAATGAACACCGACTTCACCAGCGGCCAAACCGACTTCCTGGAGGTCACCGGCACCGCCACCGGCGCGCATCAACTACTGGTCAGCAGCAGCGGCCAGGACCCGATCAATGCCGAATCCGTGCGTGTTGTTCACACTGCCAGCGGCGATGCCACCTTCAGCCTGGTCAATGGCGCGGTCGACCTCGGTGCCTGGTCCTACGGCCTTGCCCAGAAGCCGGGCGAAGGCGGCAGCGACTGGTACCTGGACCCGACCAGCAAGGTGATCAGCCCCGGTACCCGTTCAGTGATGGCCTTGTTCAATACCGCACCGACCGTTCTGTACGGTGAAATGACCACCTTGCGTAGCCGCATGGGCGAGCTACGCCTGCACGATAACAAGGCTGGTGGCTGGATTCGCGCCTATGGCAACAAGTACAACGTCTCGCAGTCTTCGGGTTTGGCCTACAAGCAAGTCCAGCAAGGTTTCTCCCTGGGGGCCGACGCGCCGCTGCCGTTGGGGGATGGGCAGTGGCTCGGCGGGGTGATGGCGGGGCACAGTAACTCTGACCTGGACCTGTCCCGGGGCACCAGCGGCACGGTCAAGAGTTACTACCTCGGTGGCTACGCGACCTGGATGGATGCAGCCAGCGGCTACTACTTCGACGGTGTGCTGAAGTTCAACCGCTTCAATAACGAATCGAAAGTCAGCCTCAGTGACGGCCAGCGTGCCAAGGGCGATTACGACAACAACGCTGTCAGTGCTTCGCTGGAGTTCGGCCGGCACATCGCCTTGGGTGATGGCTATTTCGTCGAGCCTTATACGCAAGTGATGGGGGCAGTGATCCAAGGTAAGGACTACAGCCTTGACAATGACCTGCAAGCAGAAGGGGATCGTACCCGTTCCCTGCTCGGCAAGCTGGGCACCACGGCCGGGCGCAACTTTGACCTTGGAGAAGGGCGCACCCTGCAGCCGTATGTGCGAGTGGCCTATGCCCACGAGTTTGCCAAAAACAACGACGTCAAAGTCAATAACAATACCTTCAATAATGACCTGTCCGGTTCCCGTGGTGAAATCGGGACGGGCTTGGCGGTGTCGCTCAATGATAAGTGGCAAGTTCATGTCGACCTGGATTATGCCAAGGGTGAACATATAGAGCAGCCATGGGGTGGAAACTTCGGCGTACGTTACAACTGGTAATAGCCCCGCGTTGCAACTCTTAAGCCGGTAGACCGTATCTGCCGGTTTTTTTGTTGGAAACTAGCAGAGCTGTCAGTTTCGAAAAAGCTGTGGAACTGTTTGAATGGGCTAGACGCAACCATCTTCATTTTGAGGTGTGTATGTTGAAAGTCTTTGCTTGGTTGGCAGATTTTTTTAAGCGAGAGCAACAATTGTTGCCGGGGCCGCGTGTTCCTGCGGCGTTGCCAGATATTTCTGGTGGCGCACCAAACTTGATGCCGGTAGATGCTTTATCAACACCGTTACGAGTTGAAGTGCCTCAATGGTTAAACAGCAACCCGTCCGAGGAGCATCCGGAGTACTTGAAATTGTTCTGGAATGGGGCCGAAGTCGCTAATAAGAGATTTACCGCACCTTTGTCTGCGGAGGACCTTTTTGCTGATATTCCCGTGCACCATCTTGTTGAAAACACTCATCAGCTGCACTACGAAGTTATCAACTGGGCTGAGAACCCATTTCAGAGCGACCCGATTACCGTTACCATCGACCTCACCCCTCCCATTTCAGGGCAACCACCGGCCCTGGTTTTTCCTGCCGGCGCCAACCCCATCACTGCCCGCTATTTGTTGGAAAATGAAGACCAGGTTGTGGCTGAGGTCAGTGGTTACGTTCCTGAACTTGCCGACAAAGTGGTCTACTACTGGGAAACCAATCCAAACGGCAACCTGGAGTTGGGAACACGCGAACTGACGGCCGAAGACTTGGATAAACCGGTACAGGTCATTTTCACCGGTGATGAGTTGCGTCGTTTGGACAATGGAGAGCGCTGGGCGACCTATCGCTTGATGGACCGAGCAGGGAACAGGACGGAACTCTCCGGCAATGTGCGGATGAGGGTTGAAATTGCGCCGCCCGAACCGCGCCTTCATCCCACGGTGAACGAGGCACAAAGCAATGGCGCCAGCGGTACCCTGGATCCGTTACGTGCACTCGCTGGCGCTAGCGTTACGGTGCCGACGCAACAAGACGAACGTCCCGGTGATGAGTTACGAGTGCAATGGCAGGGTAACAATGACCATGACAGTGTGGTCGTCGATACTCCGGAAACCGGCGACCATCTGTTCAAGATCGGCCCAGGTATTGTGGCTGCGAGCATGGACAGCACGGTTGAAGTGACCTATTGGGTGACTTGGCCTGGCCTTGAGGCAGAACAATCGCAAATCTATCGGTTGGCGGTTGGCAAAATCGCGAGTATCAGATACCCAACGATCAGTTGTGAACAGGTGGGCAGCGGCTCGACTCAATTGCGCTTGAGCAACGTACCGGCCAGCGGTGCCGATTTGAGGTTGGACGCCTGGGTTTTCAAGCGTGATGCACTGGCCCAGCGCTTGACGGTTGTCGTCAGCGGTATCGGCCTTGAAGGGGAGGTAAAGATCGCCGACGCCATCCCCGTTGCCACCGGCAATAGCCCGGCCTCCATAAAGTTGCCGCGCGAGGTACTGCAGCGCATCACGCCGGACACCATCTTCAATATCAGTGTGCGTGTCAGTTTCAACGATGGCGCATCGTTCCATGAGTTTCCGTTCCTTGATCTGAAATTGGTGAGCTGATCGCTCAGGAGTGATCGATGTCTGCTAATTCTTTGGCCAGCATCCTTGCCTGGCTCAACGGGCATTCCCGTACGTTGGGCTGGGGGGCGATCGTCACGTACAACCGCAGTCAGGCGAACCAGCTGCTGTTTCATGAGTACACCGACAAACTGGGGCAGGAGCAGGCACTTGAGCCGGTGTCCGGGGAAATTTCCCTCGGTGGTGTGGCAAATGAAGTGTTAATGCTCAGAGACCTGCAGTTGGGCTATCCGGTGCTGTCATTCGATGCTGCGCGACCCGGCCAGGCGACTGCGACGTTAACCTTGGATATCTTCGATGGCCTGATCATGAGTGACATCCAGTTTGCTGGAACGGCTCGACGGCTCAGCAGGATTCATTACGCACTGCCGGTCAATGCACCCCGCTTGTCGATGAAGCTCGACCTGATGAAGACCCCGGGAAGCGTGGACCGTCGTGGGGATGTGGTGCTTGACCTGAAAGAGGCGCGTGATTTCGAGTGCTCGTTCAACGACAACCCTGAAATGGCGCCCAAGCTTGCAGAGTTTTTCCGCACCTTGTTTGCGCAAGTGCCGGCTGAGCGGCGGCGCTTTGTGCTATCGAGTATCGGTAAACAGAGCTTTCCCGGGCTGACGCCCGAGGCGTTCGAACTGCGTACCCTGGCAGCTCCGGGAGCAACACTATTGGGTGCCAGCAATTATGGCGATGGCGCAGTGCAGGCGTATATCCGCTTCCAGGGGGGGGGGCAGGACTGCGACTTCCCAGGCGTTGGGTATAAGTACCTGATACCCGATGACAACCAGGGGAGCGATTATTCGGCCAGTGTGTTGATCTCCAGCAAGGTGGTCGTCCAGGACTTGCTCATGCCGGCATTGGTCCAGAGGCTGGGAAATGGGATTGGCTACAGCGCCGTGCACAATTCCAAAGAGCGTCCTTGGGCGCTGGCCGCCAATGCCGGGGGAATCGATTACCGTACGTTCAGGTTTACCTACACTGAGCGCAGGGGGTTTGAATGTGAACTGACATCCTCCTCCATTGCCTTCCCCTTTGCCGGCACGCATAAGGCCGAAGTCAGTGACGGGATGTTGAGCATCACCTGGCGTAGCGGTGTGCGTGCAGATTTTCATCGCAAGATGAACATCCCCGGCTGGCCAGACAATCACGATGACGGCGAACTGAGCTTGAACCAGGATTTCGACCTGCGGCTCAAGCCTGCCCTGACAACCCCTTATGGCAGGGTCGATTTCATAAGGGACAACAGTTCGAGGCGCGGCTTGAGCCTCGCGGGTATCAGTTGGCTGATCGAATTTACCGCGCAACACAAATCAGACTGCGAGGCCTATCTGGTCCAGCGGCTCAACGGCTACTACTTCGACCGCTTCAATGATTTCACGCTCGCCAATATCGATGCCTTTGCCGCGGCCAATCTTTTGTTCAACGGCAGTGGTGTTGAATTCAGCCAGGTTGCCATGCCGGGTGACCTGGCGCTGTTCGGCCGTTTGGCACCTTCACGGTTGGGGTGCCACATCATCCACGAAAATCGTTTCGAAAGGCCGGGAGCAGTGCTGTACCTGATCACTGAGCCCGTCCTGAGCAATCCCCGTTGGAGCATCCGAAGTGTCGATGGTCAGCCCCCTGGCGAGATTGTTGCCAGCGCCGGGCGCTACACTACACCTTGGCCACAGCAGTTCAGTTGCGTGCAAGTCATCGTCACGGTAACCGGCACATTGGAAAACACTTCGGTTACGACTTCAACATTGATTACGGTCGTGCGCGAACCGCTGGGTGTCAGCCCGCAGTTTCAGTTTTGCAGCGCCAGTGGCACTGTCAGTGTCGAGGCTAACCCCAAGAGCGGTACAAATCTGCTGGCCCGGGTAGTGGCCACGGATAACCCTGGCAGCCTGGTTGCCGATTCAGCGCGGCCTGCCAGGTGGATTTACACGCCGCCGCAATTGTCGGGCAACCAATATCAGCTCGACGAGATAAAAGTTAGTGGCCAGGGGTACGAGCAACGGGTGCGAGTGCTGGCCATGCGCTCGAGTCCGGCCATTGAAGTCCGGCGAGTGGGTCATCAACTGACGGCTTACTTTGGCGACCAAGCCTACCCGGCTAATGAGATTCAATGGTGGTGTGCCGGTCGGGGTACTGTTGATGCCAATGGCGTGTATCGCTGGCCGCAAGAACCCGACGAATTTGGCTACGACCTGATAATTGCCTCCGAGAAAGGCGGCATGCCGTGGGCGCGCAGTGGCTATGAAGTAGTCCTGTGGAAGGACTATCTGCAGCCGCCTTCAGACCTTGAAACACCGAGCCATTTCAGCATTACGGATCAAGGAGGCTTCAGTGCAAAATTATCATGGAGAATGCCTTCGTTAATGATGGCGGATGAAATGTGGGAGCTGTACAGGGATGGCGAGCGGGTGGGTGAGCGTTTTTGGGCATCGTTCAACCTCCTGACCCGGACCCGGTCGATCGTTAGGGTGCTGCCAGCAGGTGAGCACGAGTACAAGGTGCGTGGTATCCGTACACACGGAACTGCACCCAGCACCGAGTTCTCGCTGCCCATACGGTTTGCGCCGGCCCCTTGAGCTACTTATACGAAATCGTGAAGTTGACCGAGCCTTTGGCGGTACCGGGAGTCACTCGCTCCCCAACTTGACGGAAGCGAGCGCTCAATGGCAGCACGGTGCTGCCAGTGGGTTCAATTGCACGTAATGGGACCTCGCGGTCGAGGGCCACTGGCGTGCGACCATCGGCGCTCAACATCTGGATAGCCAGGCCAGTGGCTCCGGAGCCTGTGCCCAGGCTTAACAAACCAAGCTCGGCATCCAGGGTCGTGGAGCCGCCGCTCGGTTGCAGGTGGATGTGAGCCGTGGTGATGGTGCCGCCTGGTCTTGGGTCCGAGACGCAGTCGCTCAGTGTGATGGTGAAAGGTTTGGCAACTGTAGTGTCGCCTGGTGCGGTGAAGTCACCCGTCGACCAATCACCCAGGTCCACCGGGTCTGCGTCGACTGGATTGACCGGTACCGAACATTGCGCAGCATGCACGGTCCCAACCAGGTTGATGCCCCAGATTCTGCCAATCGAGCGCAGAATGCTGGCCGATACGACTTCGCCATTGAGCACTTGTGGGCCTGGAGCGATATCCCCGGTTTTGACCAATGTTGCGACGGCTCGCAGGTAGCCAAGCAAAGGCAGGAAGATTGTTTGCTGGATATAGGCATCGAAAGGTACCGTTGAGCCAGCATCCACATGCCAGTAAGTGGAGATTGTTCCATCGTAGGGGTCTCGTAGGGTGATGCGCACGCCCACACCGGGGACATTGGTGCGCAGGATTTTCCCTGTTGTATCCTCGCCACCGATCGGTGGGAATGGGCCAGGTTCTATGCCTATGCTGGGCACTGCGCGCATCTCATGGCGCACAGTACCGTCAGAGTGGCACTCATAGGCGCGCAAGCCATCCAGAAACCCTGAGGGGATGTCGACCTGGCCGATAACCGAGCCGATTGGCGCGTCGCGTGGAACGTATTGGGTGCCCACATTGAAATTGACACTGCTCAGGCCGCTGGGTTGGTACCAGTCACAAGCGTTGGTGACTCGTGTACTGGCGTGGAGGGTGGCACTGGTGGCAATCAGGGCCGTTGCCAAGAAGTTGCTGGCGATGCGACCGCGAAGTCGCGCACGAGAAAGTGGGAGGGACAGGGTCATCGGCAGGTTGCCTCCAGAAAGCGGTAGCCCTCGCGCAGTTGTGCGCGTTCGGCGTCCAGGGATAGTTCGCAGTGCTCCAGGTGCTCGTCACCCCACTGCACGGCGAGGCTGTCGGGCAGGGTCTCGAGGCTGAGCATGGTCTGGCCGGCCTGGCCGACCAAACCCAGGCGGGTATCGTCCGCGCGATGCAGGCTGGCGCCGAAGGGAAGCGGCCGACCGCTGAGGTCGCGCAAGGTCAACACCCAGTGTTCGACCTTGCGGGCATTGAATGTGGTTTTAACCACTGCCCCGCGCCGTGGTACCACTTGGCTGACGCCATTGTCGATCTCCAGGCCCGGGCCTAAATTCCGGGTATCCAGTTCAACCTGGTTGAGGCGGTACGGCTGCAGGTGGGGCAACACCGCAAAACCCTGGCCGTCAGTGCGGGTCCGGGAACCATTTCCCACGCCCACGCCCGCGACATCGGGAACTTCCACCAGCCCGCCAGTCTCGCCCAGATAAGGGCCCAGGGTCATACCGCCGCCGTGCAGCACTATCGAGCCACTGGCATTCAACGATGCGGCGCGATAGTCCGCAGCCTGGGTTACGCCGGCGCCCAGGTTACCCCGGCTGCCCTGATAGCCCAGGGACAGGTCGGCGCTTTTCTTGTTCTGCTCGTCGTTGGCCAGCGCTGCGCGATAGCTCAATGCGCTATTTTCATCGTAGCCGCTCAAGCTCGCGCGCTGGCTATAACTGCCGGCGTTTTCCTGGACATCGAACGTGGCACTACGGTAGGGGGTTGTGCCTAAGGCCATGGACAGGCTCAGGCCTATCAAGCGGTCTTGATGCTGATTGCTATCGAGTGATTGCGAGGCGAACAGGTTGTAGCCAACGCTGCCGTGCTGGGTGCTGATATTGAACTGGAACTGGCGCCGCGATGGCGCTGTGCCCCAGAAGTCCTCTTGGGCCAGGGTCAGGTTGACCGCGCTGCGCTGCCCCATATTTTGGTAAACGGCAGCCTCCAGGCGGCTGCGGCGGCTGCCGAGAAAGCCAGCGCCGCGCGCGCGTTGGCTGACCGCTTCGTCGAAGTCGCGATAACCCTCGGTGGAATAACGGTAACCGGCGAAACGTAGGTGGGTGCGGGTGACGAAGGATTTACCATACTTGATGGCATAACTCATTCCGCTGGGATCGGGGTCGCCTTGCGCGGAATCGATGTTGGCCATGGAGCGGGTCGCGTCGAGCGACAGGGCACCAAAACTGCCCATGTCTCTGCCGACACCCAGGGTGCCAGCCCGGTAGAATTCACTGGCCTGCACCCCACCATACAAGGTGGTGGCCTTGCTAATGCCCAGGGCTAGCGAGCCTTGCCAAAGCATGGGGTCGTCCAGCCCGCCGACGGCATTGTATTGGCCCAGGCTGGTGCTGTAGCGCCAGACGCCCTGGCGCATCAAGTTGCCCAGGGCGGCGTAGGGTTGGGTGAAGCGA
Organism: uncultured Pseudomonas sp.; assembly: GCA_964453495.1. GTDB lineage: Bacteria > Pseudomonadota > Gammaproteobacteria > Pseudomonadales > Pseudomonadaceae > Aquipseudomonas. The sequence goes on from CAYVPI010000031.1 coordinate 33,804, forward strand.
CGCACCTGGCCGTCGCTTTCGGTGACGACGATTTCCAGCTCGCCACTGCCACCGCCGGTATTGAGGTCGTCGATCTCGTAGGCACCTGGGCTGACATAGGTGGAATACACCGGGTAGCCGTTCTGCAGGATTTCCACCTTGGCCCGGGTTTGGGCCACACCGCGGATGATTGGCGCATAACTTTGCATTGCATCGGGCAACATGCCCAGGTCGGATGCCACTTGCACACCGCGAATCGGCTGGCTTTTGAACACATCGCCCGGGGTGTAGGTCTCGCCCAGGGTCAGGCGCGAGTGGGTGCCGGGCAGGTCGCGCTGCACATAGGTATAGGCGCGGGTCCATTGGCGCGGGCCATTGTTGTATTCGCGCAGTACGTTGTTGCTACGAAGTTGCCAAGCGCCGAGGTTGATACCGCTGGTGAGGTACAGGTCATAGCCGCGTCGCTCGCCAGCCTGGTTGCTGCGGCTGTGGTTTGCCGAGGCCTGGTAGTTCACGAATGCAGCATTGATGCCCGAATCCCAGCGTTCGGGGTCGATGTAACCCACGGTTTTGCGGCGCAGGGCGATTTGCGGAACCGACAGCAACAACTGCAGCTGCCCGCTGTCCAGGCGGTTGCTGGCGCCGGGTACATGGCGTTCCAGGTCGAAGCAGCCTTGTGCCTCATCGAGTGCCTGCGCCAGACCTTCCACATTCACGCCCCAGGCATGTACCTGCTCGCGTGACAGGCAGGGTACAAGGCCCACGCCATCGGCTCGGGGGGCAAAGGTCAGCTCGCGCTCGTCGACAAATTGGCCGTTGAACATGATGCTGACCTGATAGCGGCCGGGCGGTAGGTCCCCGGACGCACTGAGGGCCTGCAGGGCCTGGGCCCCGGCATCGTCGGGCTGGCCCTGGGCCTGGCGCATGAACGAGGACTGGAACACCGGCTTCGTTTGAGCGCAGGCGGTTTCGAGCATAAACAAACAGCTACCGCCGGACAACACCAGGGGTAGAAGACGGGAGGGGGCGGCATTGTCGAACATTCACAAACTCCATCGAAACGTGAAGGGCCGGCTCAATGGGCCAGTGGTGTCGTGGCACGCTCGGTGATGCCGCCGTGGTCGGTGATGACCGACCAGTTCACCATTGCCTTGTCGGCTTTAACGCCGGCGGGTAGGGTGTAATCCTGGTGGGAGAACGGCTTGATCATGGCCTTGTCGTCAAGCGCCACCGACTGGCCGCTGGCAGTGAGGTGCAAGCTGGCAAAGGTGATGTGGAAGGGGGATGGGTTGTGTACCTGCAGCACGGCTCGAGCGTTGTCTTGTACGTGGCGGAAAGTCAGTTTCGGCAGGCTTTCGAGCAGCGAACCTCCAAGCCCTTGGGGGCGATAGAACAGCTTGATTCGAGTGCGCATGGCGATCGTCAGCTGGCTCGACTGTTGTGAACCGGCTTCGGGTATTTCCTGGGCATTGAAAAAAAACAGTGATTCACGATCACCCGGCAGGTCGTTGGGCAAACCATTGATCCGCACCTGTTGCCGGGCACCCGGATCGAGGCGAAACAAGGCAGGCGAAGCAACGAAGGGCACGGCGCTGGTCTGGTCGTCGGCCTCGGTATTGACCCAGGCCTGGACGGCGAACGGCTGGCGGGCGGGGTTGTCAATTACCAGTGCGGTATTGCGTTGGCCCCCGTCATAGATGATGCGGGTGCTGTTCAGGGTCAGGGCGGCCTGGGCGTTTGGCAGGTGCAACATTATCAAGCCGCATGCAGCGGCTGCGGCACCAGCTGGCCAGCGCCGGCTCGAGCGGCGAAACAAGGTGAGCATGAGGGAGTCCTGGCAGGCGTCAAGGCTTGCCTGCTGCTGGTGAAGGCGCCACGACGCAGCCTGTGCGACAGGCGCGCCGTAGGCCTGGTTGATTACTTGTAGGCGACGCTGAAGTTCACGTCGGCCTGGGCCGGGCCGGCAGTCACTTCGGGTGCGGCAATGCGCACCAGCGAAGCACTGAAGAGCAGGTCGCGGACTTCGGTGGGGCTGAGCGGGTAATCGATCGAGGCGGTGCCGGGGCTGATCCGGGTGCCTACACGGTCTTTAAGGGTGAGGGCAACGCCGGTCGCCGTGCCGGCCACCGGCTTGAGGCCGTAGTAAATGTTGCCGGCGCCGACGGCGCCATGCACTGGCTGGAAGGTGACATTGGCACTGGTGACACCTTCGCCCAGCTCACACCCTTCTTGGGTCGGGTCGATGCGCAGGGCGAAAAAGCGCTGGTTTTTCTCGGTGCCGGCGCTGGTGAAATCCTGGGTGGCAACTTTGCCCATCGTGATCAGGTTGCCGACGGCGCCGCTTTCCGGGTTGACGATTTCAATGGAGCAGGTGACGGAGGTGATTTCACCGGCGAAGTTAATGGTGCCGGTGTTGGCGAATGCCGAGGTCCCGGCCAAAGCCAGGGCTAGGCCTAGTAGGTTTTTTTTCATGTGAGGCTAACATCCTGAAGAGTGAACCGGCCCGGGTAATGAGACGGGGCCGGTTGATACCCACTTAATGTGGTTGTCTCTAGGGGGGGATGTTAGGTTCGGGTTGGTGTTAGGGGTATGAGAGAACTCTCAATATCCGTTGAAGTGCATGCCGGGTCGACCGGTACCTCCGCTTGGTAGGACATAGCCTTGTCTCACATCGGTGATGACTTGGATAACAGGTGATGTTCGTTCTGATGCACTACTTGACGAAGCACGCTCCATGAGAAAGTTGTCGTCTATACTGTCTTTACGTCGTTGAAATCTATTGCGAAATAACCCATCTGATCTCCCGGATCCTGGGGAACTTGGTGAGTTAGAAACAGTAGGGGAAGCATTTGCGGAAACTTCAATAGCGCCATTCGAAGATACACTAGAAATATCGGGAGCACTCGGCCTAGCAGAGGGTGCAGAGGGTGCAGAGGTGATAGTGGGCTGGCGGGGTTGAGTAGTGGAATCAGCGGAACCGACGAGACTGTTGCCCCTCGCGCTAGCGGTGGATTTTATTAGAGGGGGCTGTTTTGGTTTGAGCTTACCAAGGACGGGTACACGTCGAAAATCGACGCCGAAGGTTGCGCCCTTGTGCAGCCCGTAAGCCGCACCGCCAATCCCGGTGAGCAGCGAAGCAATATCAAGCCCCAATGCCACTTTAAACAGGACATCGCTGGCATGTTTATCAGTGAACTGTGCGATGGTCGACGTCCCAAAACTTCCCCCGCCGAAAAATGCCGCTGCAACAAATGCTGGCGTCGCGACACCAAATGTGATTGCTGAAAAAAACAATCCGAGACCCAACCCCACGGCGCCAGTAATGATGTTCTTGATATTCACCTGCCCCGTCGGGTCGCGGAAGTTGATCGGATCCCCGGCACAGTACATATACGAGTTGATTCCCCCCGCTCCAAACGGGCTCAGAGCATCTGGGCTGTGAAAGCACATCAAGGTTGGGTTATAGGCCCTCTCGCCTTGGCCCAGCAAATACCAGCCGCTGACCGGGTCGCGTACCTCGCCATTGAACCCCAGCAGGCAGGTCATTTCGCTGTTGCTGCGCTCGCCATAGGCATTGTAGGTGGTACGGCGGGTCACGCCTGCCTGGCTTTCGCCGAGGATGCTGTGGCTGGTATCGGCGAACAGCAACAGCGGGGCAATGTTGTCGGCAACCCGTTGTTGCCCCAACGGCTCGTCGCCGTTGTACAGGTAGCTGATGCGCTCGCTGCCCTGGATGCTGCAGCTCAAACGGTCGCCCTGGTAAAAACGCAGGGTCTCCACACCCCCTTGGCTGGCGCCCAGCAAGTGGTCGTGGGCGTCGTATCGATAGCCGGCAAGCGCTGTGCCTTGCGGGGCTTTTACGCCCACCAGGCGACCCTGCAGGTCGTATTCCAGTTTCTGACCCTTATCGTCACGGGTCAAGTGGCCATCGCGGTCATATTCCAGCTCGACATCTTCGTAGTCGGGATGGCTATGGGTAATGCTCAGCAACCGGCAGGGGTCTTGCGGGGCGAAGGTGCGCAGTGCGATATCGCGGCTGCCATCGGCAAAGCGGCTGATCACGGTTTCCAGGTTGTTCAGGTGGTCGTAAACAAACAGTTGCTGGGCGTAGGCGTTGCCGTAGGGGTCGGTGGGCAATCCGCTGTCGTCCAGGCGGTCGCTGCTGTAGTCGCACTGTATCAGGCGGCCGCATGGGTCGTACTGGAAGTCTTCACGCAGCAACAGCGTCTCACCCTCGAACTGCTCGCGGCGTTCAAGTTTGTCATCGGTTTGATAGTGCAAGTACAAGGTGACCGGCGATTGGCCTTCCAGGGTCAGGGTTCGCTGCATTTCCCTGCCATGGTCATCGTACTCGCGCAGGCTTACCAGTTTCGATGGGCGCGCCGGGTCGTCGGTTGTGGTGCTGCGCAGCAGGCGGCCGAAGGCGTCGTAGTCAAACGTGGCTTGCATTTGCCCTTGCGTGAGGCCCTTGAGCCGGCCATGGGCGTCATAGCTGTGCTCGGTGGTCAACTGGTTGACATCTTTGCGCGTGAGCAGGCGGCCTTGCAGGGAGTGTGCGAAAGTGCTTTCAAAAACATGCGCGCCTTGCACCCAACGTTCGGTGCTCAAATGGCTGGCACTGTCGTATTCGAATTCGCGCTGGCCCTGCTCGTTCTTCGACTCGGTTACCCGGGCAGCCAGCGGGTCGTACGCGAAGGTGTTTTCCTGTGCGTCGGCCAGAGCAGCATCCGCGTCGCGCACGCGTATGGCTTTGGGGCTTTCAGTCAGGCCCAATTGGTACTCGTACTCGAACACCCGATTGCTCGGTGTGGTTTTTGACGAAGGCTGCAGTTGGCCGTTGGTGTAACCGTTGCGGTATAAGCGATCACCCACTTCAATTTTGGTAATGCGGTCCAGCCCGTCGAATGTTTGCACGCCAATGAGCGTGCTGGGCAGGGCTTCATTGTCGGGGTGAACGGTGATCGAGCTTGTCAAGTCGTCTGGTGAGTGCAGTGCATAGGTTTGCTCGATGCGGGTGGCGTCTGGCAGGGTCGTTTGTATCAGGCGGCTGTGAGCGTCATAGCTGTACTGGCTGACATGATCCAGCGGCGTGCTTTGCCACACACAGTTACCCAGCCCGTCATAGCGGTAGAGTTCTTCGCTATACAGTTGCCGGGCGGGGGTCAAGCGTTCGATCTTGTCCGGCTTCTGAAACAGGTTGAGGGTACTGCGACTGTGTTGGCTGGTGTTACCGTCAGGGGCTTGCAACCACGTGGTTTGAGTCAGGCGGATCGGGTCGTTGACGCTATGGCGCACCACCTGGTCCGGCCCCGTTTCGGTCAGTTGTTCGCCCCAGTCGTCGTAGGTCAGTTCGCGGCGCAAGGTCAGCTGGCTAT
>CAYVPI010000032.1:0-38290 GCA_964453495.1 uncultured Pseudomonas sp.
CTTTGTCCCTCCTCCTCCCTTCAAGTCTTACCATACAAGCTGGCTTGCCAGCGATCAGGCGCTACGCACCTGCCCATCCGAAGGCATTACAGCGTTATTGTGGTCCCCAGCAACCCAAGAAACCCCGCCAACCAAGCCGGGTGGGCCGGCCATGCCGGAGCCGTGGCCAGGTTGCCCTGCACATGCGCCTGGGTCACCTCGATCTCCATGTAGTGCCCACCGGCCAAACGAACCTCCGGCGCACAGGCCGGGTACGCGCTGCATTCACGCCCTTCCAGTACACCCGCAGCCGCCAGCAACTGCGCGCCATGGCATACGGAGGCGATCGGCTTGCCGGCGGCATTGATGTCTTTGACCAACTGCAGGACTTGTTCATTAAGGCGCAGGTATTCCGGTGCGCGTCCACCGGGAATGATCAAGGCATCGTAATCCTCGGCACGGACCTTGGCGAAATCAAAGTTCAGGGCAAAGTTGTGCCCGGGCTTTTCGCTGTACGTCTGGTCGCCCTCGAAGTCATGAATCGCCGTGCGCACCGACTGCCCGGCAGTTTTGCCGGGGCAGACCGCATGCACGGTATGGCCAACCATCAACAACGCCTGGAAAGGCACCATCACTTCATAGTCTTCGACGTAATCGCCAACCAGCATGAGTATTTTTTTCGCGGCCATGTGCGGTATGCCTCTGCTTCAGAGTGAATGATTTTGGTCCTGTTCACAGTAGACCTTGCACCGGGCGAGAAGTAATTGAACTTTACTGCTCAGTCACGCCGATCCAGCAGGTTTACGACTAGCCGATCCAACCACCCCCAAACCCGTTGCTTCACCCGGCGCCAGAATGGCCGGGTTTGCCAGCCGTCGAAGTCAATCCGCAGGCTGAGGGCGAAATCGCGTTCGAAGCTGGCGGCCACTGCCTGGGTCAATGGCGGATCCAGCGCTTCGAGGTTTGCCTCGAGGTTGAAGCGCAGGTTCCAGTGGTCGAAGTTGCATGAGCCAATGCTGACCCAGTCATCAATCAAGACCATTTTCAGGTGCAAAAAACAGGGCTGGTACTCAAAGATCTGCACGCCGGCGCGCAACAGGCGCGGGTAATAGCGATGCCCGGCGTAGCGCACCGAAGGGTGGTCGGTGCGTGGGCCGGTCAATAGCAAGCGCACGTCGACCCCACGGGCAGCGGCGCGGCGCAATGACCGGCGGACTTTCCAGGTGGGCAAAAAATACGGCGTGGCCAGCCAGATCCGCTGTTGGCCGCTGTTGAGCGCGCGCACCAGCGACTGCAGGATATCGCGATGTTGACGAGCATCGGCATAGGCTACGCGACCCAGGCCTGCCCCAGTCACGGGCACCCGGGGCAGGCGCGGCAGGCCGAAATGGGTAGCCGGCCTCCAGGCGGAGCGGCGCAGGTTGGCGCGCCACTGGCGGTCGAAGAGCATTTGCCAGTCGGTCACCAGCGGCCCCTCTATTGCCACCATCACTTCATGCCACTCGCTGACCTCTTCGCCAGGCCGCCAGAATTGGTCGGTGACACCTGTGCCGCCGACCACCGCCCACTCCTGGTCCACCAACAGCAACTTGCGGTGATCGCGATAAAAGTTGCGCAGGCCGTGGCGCCAACGCACACGGTTGTACAAGCGCAATTGCACCCCAGCCTCGAGCAGTTGTTGGCGCAAGCTCAAGGTAAACGCCAGCGCCCCGTAGTCATCGAACAGGCAGCGCACCTGGACCCCGCGCTCGGCGGCCTGCACCAGCGCCTGCACCAGCGCATCGGCACAGGCACCGGCCTCGACCAGATAAAGCTCCAGATCCACTTGTTGTTGAGCACGAACAATGGCGGTGAGCATGCGTGGGAAAAACGCAGGGCCATCGATCAAAAGTTCGAAGCGGTTGCCTTCACGCCAGGGAAAGACCGCACCGGCCATCTCAGCGTGCCGTGAAAATCAGTACCGCGCCCACCGGTACCGAGAGGCTGATGGCTTTGACCTCGGCAAGCTTGCGCAGCGTGGCAAGCCCCGGCAATAAGTCGAAATCCTCGGCGTGCAGCACCAAGGGTTCAAGGGTCACCACTTGAAAGCGTCGGTCATCGAGCCGGGTTGCCAGCAACTGGGCCGTATAACTTTGCTCTTTGCCATGTATCGCCACTTTCACCGGCAAGAGCAGTTCCAACTGGGCACCGGGTGCCAGGTCGTTGATGGGGCGAAGGTCGAGCTGGGCGGTAATCAGCGCATCGGGAAAGGTGTCTACCTGGAACAGCTCTTTACGCATGCGCTCATCGCGCAGGGGCACGCCGCTGCTGACAGATTCCATCTCCACCTTCACCTCGGCGACGCCCTTGCTGTTGACCTTGCCATGCAACACCAAAAAGCGCTGGACTTCGGCGATGTCGGTATTTTTGGTGGTGACAAACGACAGGCGCGAAGACTCATTGTCCAGGTACCAATTGGCCTGGGCAGGCAAGGCAATGACCCCGAGCAGGGCCAGGAGAAGTCGAATCGACCTGAGCATGGAAACTCCTGTAACACATTTGCCAGCAACCTTACCGGCTGCCCCGGCCACTGGCAAACTTCTGCTGCTCAGGGCAACAATCGGCAACCCTGGCGCGGGCCGATCCAGGCGGCACTGGCGCGCTGGCCAAGGCCACTGGCGGTCACTTGCTTGAGTTGCGAATCATCATGCAATTCGCTCAGTGGCAAGTATTGCTTCACATAACCTTGGCAGTACTCACGCGGATTGTTCATCACATAACGGCACGAGCAATATTCTTTGGCCGAGTAGGCACTGAGGATGCCGGGAAACGCCTGCAAGGCCAGGCGATCGTGCCAAAGCCATGCCAGTGCGGCCAGCGGCAAAAGCAGCCCCAGCCGTTTCATGACCGGTCACCGGCAAATGCGGCGATTGCACGCTTGAGCAGTTCGTTGTGGCGATAACTGCCATCGCGATCATCGCCATAGCGCACGATCACCAGCTTTTCCTTGGGAAGAATGTATAACGCCTGGCCCCAGTGACCGAGGGCGGCAAAAGTATCAACTGGTGCATCGGGCCAGGGTCTGGGTGCACCGGTAAGCGGTTGGTTGAGCCACCAATGGCCACCTGGCGTGGCTTCGCCGGGCTCGGCCGTGGCATGTCTGAAAGGTGTGCGATTGAATGCAACCCAGCTTACCGGCAACAGCTGCCGTTGCTGCCAACGACCATCGCGCAACATCAGCAAGCCCACCCGCGCAAGGTCACGGGCGTTCATATAGGCATAGGACGAGGCAACGTACGTGTCGCTGGCATCGGTTTCCCAGACCGCGCTGTGGATACCCAAAGATTCGAACAGCGCTTGCCACGGATAGTCGGCATAACGGTCGCTGCCGAGCATGCCCTTGAGTGCCGCACTTAGCACATTGCTGTCGCCGCTCGAATAACGAAAAGACTGACCCGGCGCGCTGTACGTGCCATGCGCTGCCGTAAACGCCGCCATATCGCCACGCCCGCGGGTATAGAGCATGGCCACCACCGAGGAATGCAAAGGCGCGTACTCGTAGTCTTCCTGCCAATCCAGGCCGGAAGCCCAGTGCAGCAAGTCCTCGATACGCACCAGCGGGTGAGCGTTGAAGGCCGGGTAATAACGGACGACCGGATCATTGAGTTGGAACAGCCCCTCGCCAAATGCCACACCCATGACGGTCGCCAGCAGGCTTTTGCTGATCGACCAGGTCAGGTGAGGCGTGTTGGCTGTGGTGGGCTCGGCGTAGCGTTCGTAGATGAGCTGGCCATCATGGATGACCACCAGGGCGTCGGTGCGGATGCCTTGACGGGTAGCATCATCCCGGAGTGGAAAGGCGTAGGTTTCCAGGGCCTGCAGGGCTGGGCCGGGCGGCGTCAGGGCTACCGGCCAGTCTTTGCCGGGCCAGGTTTGGGCATTAAGCTGGGTGGCCAGCAAAAATGACAATGCAATGGATAGTATTGAACACTTGGCCATGGTGGAATTCAAACCGGTGGTTGAACAGGCTAGCCAAGGCAGGTGACAGTTGTGTTGAAGAGCCTCATCGCGGGCAAGCCCGCTCCTACATGGTCCGCGTTCCCCTGTGTAGGAGCGGGCTTGCCCGCGATAAGGCCCTAACGAACAATCAAAGCCCCAATGTTTGCCACGCCTTGGCCAACCGCTTGCCCCGCGCCGCGCCAGCAATTTCCAGCACGCTCTGATCGCGCTGCCACAACATCGCCCATTCCGGCGGCCCATTGGCAAAGGCCGCATCCAGTTCCTGCCTCAGGGTCGCAAACTGGGCGAACAAACCGCCCAGCAATATATGCGTGGCCGGTGCATCGGCGCATTGCCGGCTGCCTTCAGCGCAGCCACCGAGCAAGCCGACCAAGCGCAGCTGCAAGGCTTGAGGCCAACCGTTTTCCTGCCCTACCCCATACAACCAGGCGCACAGGGCAGCCAGTACGTAGAGGTCTTCCAGGGTGCGGAACGGTTTCACATAGGCATCCCAACCATCGCCAGCCAGTCGCTCGCACAGGGCGCCATCGAGAAACAGCCGTGCATGGCCAATGTCGGGCATCAACGGCAGCACCGGCAAGGACTCCAGGCGCACGCCGGGCTCGCCGGGGTAGACCACGGTCAGGCTCAGCCGCGGGCTTTCACCTTCCCCTTCACAGCGAGCAGCGACCAACAGCCAGTCAGCGGCATTGCCGGCGGTGACGAAATCCTTGCGCCCGCTCAGGCGCAGGTCATCGAGCCGGGCTTGCATGTCTGCCGGCCGCACGCTGCGTTGTTCAGTGGCACACAGTGCGCCCAGGCTCGCCGGGGCGCTGGGCCAGAGCACGCGCAAGGCGGCCTGGTAGCCGACCAGAAAAGCCAGGCCCGGGGTGGTCATGGCCCGGCCGCCGAGCACGGCCAGTTCGAACGGCGTCACCGCCCCCAACTGCTGCAACAGCGCGGCATAGGTATCGGCCAGGTTCGACGAAACCGAAAGGCGTTCAAGATGATTGAGGCGTTCTAACCAGGACATCGGCGCATTCCTTGGAGGCTGTCATACAAGCATCACCGAAACTTCATGGCGATGACACCGGGGCTACATAGGCTGAGATTGCACAACAAAGCCGACCGGCCGCAACCCCTTTGGCTGGCTTATGGAGACTCGCAATGACTCGGATCGCTCGCTCCGGCGACAACAGCACTGAACGCCGTCTACAAGCCGAACGCCTGGTCGGCCCACACGCGCTACAGGAAGCCCAGGCCCTGCGCTTCTGCGTATTCAGCGGCGAGTTCAACGCCCGCCTCAAGGGTGCGGAGCTTGGCCTGGACATGGACGACTATGACCAGCATTGCCGCCATATCGGTGTACGCGACCTGAGTACCGGCCGCCTGGTAGCCACCACACGCCTGCTCGACCATCAGGCGGCCAGCAGCCTGGGGCGCTTCTACAGCGAGGAAGAGTTCAGCCTGCATGGCCTTGGCCATCTGCAGGGCCCGATCCTGGAAATCGGCCGCACCTGTGTCGACCCGGCCTACCGCAACGGCGGTACCATTGCCGTGCTCTGGGGCGAGTTGGCCGAAGTGCTCAACGAAGGCGGGTACAGCTACCTGATGGGCTGCGCCAGCATCCCGATGCATGACGGCGGCATCCAGGCCCACGCCATCATGCAACGCCTGCGTGAGCGCTACCTGTGCACCGAGCACCTGCGCGCCGAGCCGAAAAAGCCCCTGCCCAGCCTGGCCATCCCCGGCAACGTCATCACCGAGATGCCGCCCTTGCTCAAGGCCTACATGCGCCTGGGGGCGAAGATATGTGGCGAGCCGTGCTGGGACGAAGACTTCCAGGTCGCCGACGTGTTCATCCTGCTCAAGCGCGACGAGCTTTGCCCTCGCTATGCCCGGCACTTCAAGGCGGCTGTGTGATGGGTCGCCTGCGCGTCTATGCACGCGTGCTGCACGTCTTGTCGGTGGTGGCGCTGGGGTTGTTGATGGCAGCGGTGTTCAGCCTTTACGAGCGACTACGCATCCCTCACGGCATGGCGCGTCGGCAACGCTGGTCGCAGTTTTTCATGACCCGCCTGAGCCGCGCCCTGCCCTTCAAGGTCCAGGTGCACGGTGAACTGCCCCGCCAACCGATGCTCTGGGTCAGCAACCACGTCTCCTGGACCGACATCCCGCTACTGGGCATGCTCACCCCGCTGTCGTTCCTGTCCAAGGCCGAGGTGCGCAGTTGGCCGGTTGCCGGCTGGCTTGCACTCAAGGCCGGCACACTGTTCATCCGCCGTGGCGCGGGTGACAGCCAGCTGATCCGCCAGCAGATGAGTCAGCACCTGGCCGATGATTGTGCTTTGCTGATCTTCCCTGAAGGGACCACCACCGACGGTCGCCGCCTGCGCACCTTCCACGGCCGACTGCTGGCCAGCGCCATCGATGCCCAAGCCCCACTGCAACCCGTGGCCCTGCGTTACGTACGCAACGGCAAGCCCGACCTGCTAGCGCCCTTCATTAGCGATGACGATCTGCTTTCCCATCTGCTGCGCCTGTTCGCCCATGATCAGGCCGAAGTGCATATCCACCTGCTCGCCCCCATTGCCAGCCAAGGACAGGAGCGCGCCGCCCTGGCCTTCAAGGCTCAGCAGGCTGTGCACGAGGTCTTGTTCGGGGAAGCCGCAATGCCCTTGCCCGCGCAAGCGGCGAAGGCTGCTTAAACCGGGCTTCGGCCCGCTTCTGCGAACGCTTGCAGTTGCGGGTAGAACGCCCGGAAGTCTTCGCTCAAGGGTTGGTAGAGCGTGTCCACGAGCTGCATGGCGCCCGCCATGCCCTCAGGTTTCGACAAGCGCCGGGCAATGCCGTTGAAGACCTGCTCCAGTATTTCGAACTCCCGATAGGAACCCAGCCAGTCATCGGCTGCCATGTAAGGTGCGATCTGCGCCAGCCTGCCCGGCAAGGCCGGTTCGGCCGCCAGTACCCGATAAACCTGGGCAGTGAATTGCTGTAACGGTTGGTCGGCATAATCCTGCCAATTGCGCGCCAGGCAGTGGTCGAAAAACACATCGAGGATGATCCCGGCATAACGCCGGCGCTCGGCGGGAAAACGCGCCAGGGCCTTCAGCACCAATGGGTGGCTGTCGGTGAAGACATCGATGCGCCGGTGCAGCGTAATAGCCGCCTCCAGCTGCGCAGGAAAGCGTCCGTCCAAGCGGCCTTTGACGAAATCGCCATACAGGCTGCCCAACAGTTGCTGCGGTTGCTGACCGCCAAGATGGAGGTGCGCGAGATAGTTCATGGACTGAAGCATACCACTGACGGCCTATATCGATATAACCCGATATAGCGATTTATGCTGATGACCGAACCTAATCATATTTGTGTATCGCGAAATACCGATATATATTTCGACCCATCGCGATATGACGTTACAACCAACCCGAGCCCTGCCCATGCCTCTTGATCTCGACGAAATAATAAAAGCCCTGGCCCACCCAGTACGGCGAGAAATCCTCAGCTGGTTGAAAGACCCTGAGCGGCAATTCCCCGATCAGTACCACTCCACCGAGCAAGGCGTATGCGCCGGCCAGATCGATCAGCGCTGCGGCCTGTCGCAGTCGACCGTCTCCGCGCACCTGGCGACCTTGCAGCGAGCCGGCCTGATCAGCAGCCAGAAAATTGGCCAGTGGCACTTTTTCAAACGCAACGAGGAAACCATCCAGGAATTCCTCCGGCAAATGAGCCAAGAGCTCTGACAAGGACACTCCCATGCCCATTCCCCTGCTGATACTGGCGCTCAGCGCCTTCGCCATCGGGACCACCGAGTTCGTCATCATGGGCTTGCTGCCCGACGTGGCGGCCGACCTCGGGGTCTCGATACCCGGCGCCGGCTGGCTGGTCACCGGTTACGCTTTGGGCGTTGCGATCGGCGCACCGTTCATGGCCCTGGCCACCGCCAGGCTGCCGCGCAAGGCTGCGCTGGTCGCATTAATGGGCATCTTCATTATCGGCAACCTGCTCTGTGCACTGGCCAGCGACTACAACGTACTGATGTTCGCCCGGGTGATCACCGCCCTGTGCCATGGTGCTTTCTTCGGCATCGGCTCCGTGGTTGCGGCCGGCCTGGTACCGGCCAACCGCCGCGCCTCGGCGGTGGCCCTGATGTTCACCGGCCTGACCCTGGCCAACGTGCTCGGCGTTCCATTGGGCACCGCCCTTGGCCAATACGCCGGCTGGCGTTCGACTTTCTGGGCGGTAACCGTGATTGGCGTGATCGCCTTGATCGGCCTGGTGCGCTTCCTGCCGCTCAAGCATGACGAAGAAAAACTCGACATGCGCGCCGAACTGGCCGCGCTCAAGGGTGCCGGTATCTGGTTGGCCCTGAGCATGACCGTGCTGTTTTCGGCGTCGATGTTCGCCCTGTTCACCTACGTCGCGCCGTTGCTGGGCGATGTTACCGGCATCTCGCCACGGGGCGTGACCTGGACCCTGCTGCTGATCGGCCTGGGCCTGACCGTGGGCAATATCCTCGGCGGCAAGCTGGCTGACAAGCGTCTCAGTGCCACGCTGATCGGTGTGTTTGTCAGCATGGCGGTTGTTTCCACAGCGCTGAGGTGGACCAGCGTGGCGGTGATTCCAACCGAGATCACTCTGTTTCTCTGGGCCACCGCCGCCTTCGCCGCCGTCCCTGCCCTACAGGTCAACGTGGTGACCTTCGGCAACGCTGCACCCAACCTGGTGTCGACCCTCAACATCGGCGCATTCAACCTGGGCAATGCCCTGGGCGCCTGGGTCGGCGGCACGGTCATCGCCCAAGGCCTGGGCCTGACCAGCGTCCCCCTGGCCGCTGCCGCCCTGGCGGTGCTGGCCTTGATCGTGACGCTCATAACTTTCAGCCAGGGCACCAAGCCCGTCCTGGCCGCAGCTACCCACTGATACAGACGAGGTATACGCATATGACGACTCTCTTCGATCCGATCACCCTCGGCGACCTGCAACTGCCCAACCGCATCATCATGGCACCGCTGACCCGCTGCCGCGCCGACGCAGGCCGCGTGCCCAACGCCTTGATGGCCGAGTACTACGTACAGCGGGCCAGCGCCGGCCTGATCCTCAGCGAAGCCACTTCGGTAACGCCAATGGGTGTCGGCTACCCCGATACCCCGGGCATCTGGTCCAACGACCAGGTCCGTGGCTGGACCAACGTAACCAAGGCCGTGCACGCCGCCGGTGGGCGCATTTTCCTGCAGCTGTGGCATGTGGGGCGTATCTCGCACCCGACCTACCTCAATGGCGAAAGCCCGGTCGCACCGAGCGCCATCCAACCCAAGGGCCACGTCAGCCTGGTTCGCCCGCTGGCTGACTACCCGACACCACGCGCCCTGGAAACCGAGGAGATCGCCGAGATCGTCGATGCCTACCGCCAGGGCGCGGAGAACGCCAAGGCCGCCGGATTCGACGGCGTCGAGATCCACGGCGCCAACGGCTACCTGCTCGACCAGTTCCTGCAAAGCAGCACCAACCAGCGCACCGATGCGTACGGCGGCCCCCTGGAGAATCGTGCACGCTTGATGCTGGAAGTGACCGACGCAGTGATCGAGGTGTGGGGTGCCAACCGTGTGGGCATGCACCTGGCACCGCGCGCCGACTCCCATGACATGGGCGACGCCAACCGCGCCGAAACCTTCACCTATGTGGCGCGGGAACTGGGCAAACGCGGTATTGCCTTCATCTGCTCGCGGGAAAAGGAAGGTGACGACAGCATTGGTCCGCTGATCAAAGAGGCTTTCGGCGGCCCTTACATCGTCAACGAGCGTTTCGACAAGGCCAGCGCCAATGCTTCCCTGGCCAGCGGTAAGGCCGATGCGGTGGCCTTTGGCATTCCGTTCATTGCCAACCCCGACCTGCCGGCTCGCCTGCTGGTTGATGCACCATTGAACGAAGCTCGGCCCGAGACCTTCTATGCCAAGGGGCCGGTGGGTTACATCGACTATCCGCGCCTGTAACCCGAAGCGCAAAAGCGACGCAGCCTGCGGCAGCTGCTACGGATGCGTGGTTCGCCGCAAATTCGTAGTAGCTGCCGCTAAGTTGGTATCACTGACGTGCGTTGAGCTGGCGCTGCAGGTTCTGCATCTGGCTTTGCAAAGTATTGATATTGCGGGTCATCTGCGCGCGAAACGCATCGAACTCCGCCGTGCTGGCACCGCTGGCCGGCGCGGTGGCCGGACGATTGTCCTGCTGGCTCTTGAGCACCAACACGTCCTGTTCCAGCCGATCGATGGCAGCCGACGGGTTGCCCTGCTTCTTCAAGGCGGCGATATCGGCTGACAGGCTCTTGAGCTCGCTGTCGATCTTGCCCTGGTCGGGTTGTGCAGCCTTGAGCGCCGCCAGCTCTGCGCTGAGGCTCTTGAGGGGCGCAAGTTCTGCACCCAGGCTCTTCAGATCGTTCTGCAATTGTGTGTTGGCGGCCTGCTGCTGGGCCGACTGGGCCAGGACCTGTTCCAGGCGCTTGTCCAGGCCACTTTGCTGGCCGACCACACCTTGCTGCTGTTTGCTTTGCTCGAGCAATCTGGATTCGAGCTGCTTGATCTGCAGCTTCAGTGCTTCGCTGCCGCTGTTGGCCGTGGACTCGGTCGCTACTACTTTACCGGTGATCGCCTGGATACGGCCGGCCGCCTCTTCGCTGATGCGGGCGAAACTCTCCTGGGTCGCTACCAACTGTTGCTCCATCAACGAGATTTGCTGGAAGCTCCACCATCCCAGCCCCAGCAAGGCAATAAACAGTGCCCCGACCAGCGCCCACAGTGGCCCGGTACTGGGCCCCTTGACCTTGACCACCGGCGTGGTTCGCGAATACACCGTGGTACGTTCACGCGCGCCGGCGTTTCGTACTGGCTGTTCGTCATCGTCGTCGCGCGTATGGGCACTCAGGCTGGGCAAATCAAAGTCGTCACGGGCATCGTTACGCATGGGAAACCTTCTGAACCGCCATGATGGCAAAGTAATGCAAAGTATAAACCGCTAAAACTGCGCACTGATCGACCACAGGCAGTAAATACGGTTCCCTGGTTAATTTTTAACCAAGCCTTGAGCCTTCCACCAGCCGCAGAACTCGTCCAGCGCCGACCACAGACTCGTGTGTGGCTCATAGCCAAGGGCGTGCCGGGCACGACTGATGTCCAGGGTGAAGTCCTTGTTCATCACTTGCATGCCCAGGCGCGACAGGGTGGGCTGCGGCCGCCCGGGCCAGAGCAGGCAGGCGCCTTCATTAAGTGCAGCCACGCAGTAGGCCAGGCCGAAGGAACGATAGCGGGTGACCTGCGGCAGCTCCATCTGGCGCATCACGTAATTGACGGCATCCCAGATCGGCACCGGCGCACCGTTGCTGATGTTGTAGGCCTTGCCCAAGGCGGCGTTGCCCACCAGCAAGGCGCTGCGCAGGGC
Organism: uncultured Pseudomonas sp.; assembly: GCA_964453495.1. GTDB lineage: Bacteria > Pseudomonadota > Gammaproteobacteria > Pseudomonadales > Pseudomonadaceae > Aquipseudomonas. The sequence continues at coordinate 11,389 of CAYVPI010000032.1, forward strand.
TTCGTTGAGGTTCTGCACACTGGTGAAGTCGACCTTGTTCAAGCCATTGCCGATGATCGCCAGGCGGTTTTTGGCCTGCATTTTCATCAGCCGCGGGAAGATGCTCATGTCGCCGGCGCCGGTGACGAAACGCGGTCGCAGGGCGATCACCTCCAGGCCGAACTCCTCGGCGCCGAAGACTTTCTGCTCCGCCTGGTATTTGGTTGCTGCATAGTGGTCATGGAAATGCTTGGGCACCTCATCTTCCTTGATACCCAGGTGCGAGTGGCCATCGAAGTAGATCGACGGCGACGACAGGTGCACCAGACGCCTGACCTGCTCTTTCAGGCAGGCTTCCACGATGTTCTCGGTGACCACCACGTTGCCCTGGTGAAAATCCTGGTAACGCCCCCAGTTACCCACGGCGCCTGCGCAATGCACGACCGCTTCGACACCTTGGCAGAGGCGTCGCGCCAGTTCCGGGTCGACCAGGTCGCCCTCGATGAACTGTGCGCCACGCCGTACCAAGTGCTCGACACCCTCGGCACGACGCCCGTTGACCCGGACATCGAAGCCCTGCTCCAGGGCAAAGCGCGCAAAGCGCCCGCCGATAAAGCCGCTTGCGCCGGTGACCAGAATTCTCATCTACTGCTCCGCCTTGATAATTTTTTCATACGCCAAAGACGCTGGCCGATGTTACAGCGGCACCAGCCACTGCGCCGCCGTGCGCGCCAGGTGCTCGGTGAGCTGCCCCAGCAGTTGGCCGCCGTTGCGCCAATGGTGCCAATACAGGGGCACATCGATCGGCCGATGGGGCGAAACCTCGACCAGGCGACCGGACTTGAGCTGTTCTCGCACTTGCAGTTCCGGCACCAGGCCCCAACCCAGGCCCGCTTCGGTCAGGCGAATGAAGCCTTCGGAAGACGGGCACAATTGGTATTTGAACCCGCCTTCGACGCCCAACGCCGCCAGGTAGCGGTGCTGCAGGAAATCGTCCGGGCCGAACACCAATGCTGGCACCCTTGCCAATTGGGCGGCATTGAACCCGTTCGGGAAATGTCGCGCAATGAATTGTGGGCTGGCCAGGGCCCGATAACGCATGGCGCCGAGTAATTGGCTGCGGGCGCCGGCCACCGGCCGTTCGCTGGCACAGACACAGGCCGCCACTTCGCCGGCGCGCATGCGCTTGAGGCCAACCTCCTGGTCCTCCACCACCAGGTCCAGCAACAGCTGGTGCTCGGCGCAGAAGTCCCCCACCGCTGCCGCCCACCAGGTCGCCAGGCTGTCGGCATTCAAGGCGATACGCAGGCGCTCCGGTAACCCTTCTTCGTCCAGCGCCGGCACCTGGCTTTGCAGGTCGCGTTCGAGCAGGCGCACTTGCTGCACATGATTGAGCAGGCGCCGACCGATGTCGGTGGGGCTCGGCGGCGTGGCCCGGATCAGGACCGGCTGGCCGATCCGCGCTTCGAGCAATTTGATCCGCTGCGAGACGGCCGATTGTGACAGCCCCAGCACCTGGGCTGCGCGCTCGAAACCGGCTTGCTCGATCACCGCAGCCAGGGCGGACAGCAATTTATAGTTGAACATTACTTTTCCTAATGTGCGATCAGGATTATTTGTTTCTCTTATACAGCCATGCCTCGCAGAATGGCGAGCATCTTCTTTCATCCTGCCTGTGCGCCAACGCCTGCATTTCCGGAGTGACCTCTTATGTGGCAAAGCTACCTCAACGGCCTGTTGGTCGCTTTTGGCCTGATCATGGCTATCGGCACGCAAAACGCATTCGTTCTGGCGCAAAGCCTGCGCCGCGAACATCACTTGCCAGTAGCCGCACTGTGCGTGTTCTGTGACGCAGTGCTGGTGGCCCTGGGCGTGTTCGGCCTGGCGACCATCCTGGCCAAGAACCCCACCCTGCTGGCCGTGGCACGCTGGGGCGGCGCCGTGTTCCTGATCTGGTACGGCAGCCAGGCGCTGCGCCGTGCCTGTTCCAAACAGAGCCTTGCGCAAGGCGAAGGGAAAGGCCAGAAATCCCGGCGCGCGGTGCTGCTCAGCGCCCTGGCGGTGACCTTGCTCAACCCTCACGTGTACCTGGATACCGTGCTGTTGATCGGTTCGCTCGGCGCCCAGCAAAGCGTGCCGGGCGCGTATGTGATGGGGGCGGCCAGTGCTTCGCTGCTGTGGTTCTTCACCCTGGCACTGGGCGCGGCCTGGCTGGCCCCCTGGTTGGCACGCCCCAGCACCTGGCGCATGCTCGACCTGATGGTGGCGGCGATGATGTTCGGCGTCGCGGCGCAGCTGATTCTCACCTGACGCCCCATTCATCCGCCTGCGGCAAGGGCTCTGGAACCTCTTTCCCACACAGTTGTTGCGTGGTTATGGCTGGCCCCCGGTGCTATGATCCAGACCCTGCGGCGCAAAGAGTACAAACTCCCCGTCGCATATCCGGCCGCCCGTGATCGGCCTTGCGCTCACCGCACCTGACCTGATTAGGAGAATCACCATGGCTTTTGAACTGCCGCCGCTGCCTTACGCTCACGATGCCCTGCAGCCGCATATTTCCAAGGAAACCCTGGAGTTCCACCACGACAAGCACCACAACACCTACGTCGTGAACCTGAACAACCTGGTGCCAGGCACCGAGTTCGAAGGCAAGACCCTGGAAGAAATCGTCAAGACTTCCTCGGGCGGTATCTTCAACAACGCCGCTCAGGTCTGGAACCACACTTTCTACTGGAACTGCCTGGCGCCAAACGCCGGCGGTCAACCAACCGGCGCACTGGCTGAAGCCATCAACGCAGCCTTCGGTTCGTTCGACAAGTTCAAGGAAGAGTTCAGCAAGACTTCCATCGGCACCTTCGGTTCCGGTTGGGGCTGGCTGGTGAAAAAGGCTGACGGTTCCCTGGCCCTGGCCAGCACCATCGGCGCCGGCAACCCGCTGACCAACGGCGACACCCCGCTGCTGACCTGCGACGTCTGGGAACATGCCTACTACATCGACTACCGCAACCTGCGTCCGAAGTATGTAGAAGCGTTCTGGAACCTGGTGAACTGGAAATTCGTTGCCGAGCAGTTCGAAGGCAAAACCTTCGTCGCCTGAGCACGGTCGTAAAGAAGAAACCCGGCCTGGCCGGGTTTTTTTTCGCCAGTGGAAAAGCTGGAAGCCCTTGCCCCGCGGCGATATCACGCTAACATCAAGCCTCTGGGATATTTGTCGCTCGGCGCTCAAGTAGGCGGCGCCATGACCGACATAGTGCATGAAGGGAATCCTTCTTTTCACCGGGTCTTCCCATGCTTGATTGTCCCTTTGACTGACAACACGGGATTGCCAATACTGATGGCAACTTGACGCTACGAGCATGGATTAAGGAATGTCCCTTTGAAGCTGGAACTCAAAAACAGCTTGTCGGTTAAGTTGCTCAGGGTCGTGCTGCTGTCGGCGCTGGTGGTCGGCGTGGTGCTCAGTTGCGCGCAGATCGTGTTCGATGCGTACAAGACGCGCCAGAATGTGGCCTATGATGCCGAACGTATCCTCGATATGTTCCGCGACCCCTCTACCCAGGCGGTCTATAGCCTGGATCGGGAAATGGGCATGCAGGTCATCGAAGGCCTGTTCCAGGACGATGCAGTACGCATGGCCTCGATTGGTCATCCCAACGAAACCATGCTTGCAGAAAAGTCCCGTCCACCGCTGCAGCTGTCGACACGCTGGCTGACCGACCTGATCCTCGGTCAGGAACGCACCTTTACCACGCAATTGGTGGGGCGCGGCCCATACAGCGAGTATTACGGTGACTTGAGCATCACCCTGGACACGGCCACCTACGGCCAGGACTTCATCGTAAGCTCGGTGATCATCTTCATTTCCGGCGTGCTACGCGCCCTGGCCATGGGCCTGGTGTTGTACCTGGTTTATCACTGGTTGCTGACCAAACCGCTGTCCAAGATCATCGAGCACCTGACCCAGATCAACCCCGATCGGCCCAGCCAGCATCAACTGCCCCTGCTCAAGGGCCACGAAAAGAACGAACTGGGTATCTGGATCAACACCGCCAATCAGTTGCTGGCGTCCATCGAGCGCAATACGCACTTGCGCCACGAAGCGGAAAACAGCCTGTTGCGCATGGCCCAGTATGATTTTCTCACTGGCTTGCCGAACCGCCAGCAACTGCAACAGCAACTGGACAAGATCCTGGTGGATGCCGGGCGCCTGCAACGGCGCGTGGCCGTGTTGTGCGTCGGGTTGGATGACTTCAAGGGCATCAACGAACAATTCAGCTACCAGGCTGGCGACCAATTGCTGTTGGCCCTGGCCGACCGCTTGCGCGCCCACAGTGGCCGCCTCGGCGCCTTGGCGCGGCTGGGTGGCGACCAGTTCGCCCTGGTCCAGGCCGACATCGAGCAGCCCTACGAGGCCGCCGAGCTTGCTCAAAGCATCCTTGATGACCTGGAAGCACCGTTCGCCCTCGACCACCAGGAAATCCGCCTGCGCGCCACTATCGGCATCACCCTGTTTCCGGAAGACGGCGACAGTACCGAAAAGCTGCTGCAAAAAGCCGAACAGACCATGACCCTGGCCAAGAGCCGTTCGCGCAACCGCTACCAGTTCTACATTGCCAGCGTCGACAGTGAAATGCGCCGCCGCCGCGAGTTGGAAAAGGATCTGCGCGAAGCCCTTAACCGCAATCAGCTGTACCTGGTCTACCAGCCGCAGATCAGCTACCGCGATCATCGCGTGGTCGGTGTCGAGGCGCTGATTCGCTGGCAGCACCCGGAACTGGGCTTCGTACCGCCAGACCAATTCATTCCACTGGCAGAACAGAACGGCAGCATTATCAACATTGGCCAGTGGGTGCTCGACCACGCTTGTCGACAATTGCGCGAGTGGCATGACCTGGGCTTCAGTGAATTGCGCATGGCCGTCAACCTGTCCACTGTGCAACTGCACCACAGCGAGCTGCCACGGGTTGTCAACAACCTGCTGCAGGTCTATCGCTTGCCACCGCGCAGCCTTGAACTGGAAGTGACCGAGACCGGCCTGATGGAAGATATCAGCACCGCCGCCCAGCACCTGCTCAGTTTGCGCCGCTCCGGCGCGCTGATCGCCATCGATGACTTCGGCACGGGATATTCGTCGTTGAGCTACCTCAAGTCATTGCCGCTGGACAAAATCAAGATCGACAAAAGCTTCGTCCAGGACCTGATCGACGACGATGACGACGCCACCATCGTGCGCGCCATCATTCAACTGGGCAAAAGCCTGGGCATGCAGGTTATTGCCGAGGGTGTGGAAACCGCCGAGCAGGAGGCCTACATCATTTCCGAAGGCTGCCATGAGGGCCAGGGCTATTTCTACAGCAAGCCATTGCCGGCACGAGAACTCGTCGCATTCCTGCGTCAGTCGGAGCGCAATCGGGCGTCGATCAGCTGATATTGGCCATCACTTGATGGCCAATATGAAGTTTGCGCACAAAGATTTATCCGCAACCCCTTTACAGAAAATGCATATCCTTCGCATTATGTCGAAGTTTCGCGTGTGCATCGCACACCTGTCCAACCTCTCGACCCAGGATTTCGCCATGATTCGTATGCCTCTGGCCACTGCCAGTCTGCTGGCCATTGCCATTTCACTCGCCGGTTGTGGCGACAGCAAGGACAACAAGGAAGTGGCTGCCCAAGCGCCGACGCCTGCCGCCAGCACGGCGACTGCCGCTGCCACGGGCGCACTCGACGAAGCCGCTGCCAAGGCCGTCGTTGCCCACTACGCCGACATGGTCTTTGCCGTTTACAGCGATGCCGAATCCACCGCGAAAACCCTGCAGAAGGCGATCGACGCCTTCCTGGCCAAGCCTAACAATGAAACCCTGAACGCTGCCAAGGCTGCCTGGGTTGCCGCTCGCGTTCCTTACCTGCAGAGCGAAGTCTTCCGTTTCGGCAACACCATCGTCGACGATTGGGAAGGTCAGGTGAACGCGTGGCCGCTGGATGAAGGCCTGATCGATTACGTCGACAAGGGCTACGAGCACGCTCTGGGCAACCCGGGTGCCACCGCCAACATCATCGCCAACACCCAGGTGCAGATCGGTGAAGACAAGGTCGACGTCAAGGACATCACGCCCGAGAAACTGGCCAGCCTGAACGAGTTGGGCGGTTCGGAAGCCAACGTCGCCACCGGCTACCATGCCATCGAATTCCTGCTCTGGGGCCAGGACCTGAACGGCACCGGCCCGGGCGCTGGCGCCCGTCCTGCCTCGGACTACCTGCAGGGCGCCGGCGCCACCGGCGGGCACAACGAACGTCGTCGTGCTTACCTGAAGGCCGTGACCCAATTGCTGGTCAGCGACCTGGAAGAAATGGTCGGCAACTGGAAGCCGAACGTAGCGGACAACTACCGCGCTACCCTGGAAAAGGAACCGGCTGAAACCGGCCTGCGCAAAATGCTGTTCGGCATGGGCAGCCTGTCGCTGGGCGAACTGGCCGGCGAACGCATGAAAGTTTCCCTGGAAGCCAACTCGCCCGAAGACGAGCAAGACTGCTTCAGCGACAACACCCACTACTCGCACTTCTACGATGCCAAGGGCATTCGCAACGTCTACCTGGGTGAATACACTCGCGTCGACGGCAGCAAAATGACCGGCGCCAGCCTGTCGTCGCTGGTGGCGAAGATCGACCCGGCCGCCGATACCGCCTTGAAAGCTGACCTGGCCGCCACCGAAGCCAAGCTGCAAGTGCTGGTTGACCATGCTGCCAAGGGCGAACACTACGACCAACTGATCGCCGCGGACAACGCTGCCGGCAACCAGATCGTGCGTGATGCCATTGCCTCCCTGGTCAAGCAGACCGGCTCGATCGAACAGGCTGCAACCAAACTGGGCATCAGCGACCTGAACCCGGACAATGCCGATCACGAGTTCTGATCAGCGGTGTGGTAAAGAAGGCGGCCTTCAAGTCCAATGCCAGTCGGCTAAGCCCTAGGGCCTGTGGCGGTGAAAAGAATCCGATGCCTGAAGTGGCATCGGATTTTTTTTGCGCCGCGCTTGCGGTGCTCGTCGCCACGCAGCTTGAAATGGCCACGCATACTATGCGGCTGACACGGCGACAGAAGTGTCGCCACAACCGATCAGCACCGCGCTCAACAGCCAGATGAGGTAATTCCTAAGCTTCACCGAGCAGTCTCCATTGGACAGTCTTCTCGTCGACGGTAATTTCGTCGGGTAACAGGAAACGGGCGCGGCGACTCTGGACGATTTCGGTCGGCATGATTTCGCCCTGCTCAAAGCGGCGAACGGAGCCTGCATGGCTGCTTGACAGGTATTGGCGAGCGACCCAGGTCGCCTGCCAGTAGCCGGCCTGCGGGCAGACTTGGCCACTGAGACAGGTTGGCACAGGGGACGTGGCCTGGATGAAGGCGGGTGAGCCTGGCATCGGTCGCCCGGTGGCTGGATCGAGCACCTTGGCCTTGGCCAGTTCGCTGATCAGCGCTTCGCTGGGTTTCTGTGGCGGGACATTGGCCAGGCGTGCTTCCAGCCATTGGAGCTTGCCGTCCCATGGCGGCAGTTTGGCCGGTGGCAGCGGGAGGATTTCGTTGATCTCGGGGACTTTGGGGGAGGCGTAGGAATAGTTGCCCAGTACTTTACCAACTTGCTTATAACGCTCTGCACGTTCGGGTTCTTCCTGTTGACCGAGGTAATGCAGTCGATTATTTGGTTCAGGGCCGCGAAAACCCTGTTCCAGAGCGTAAGCCGAGGTTTCGTCACCGGCAGCCACCCCAAGTTGGAACGCTTCGAGTGCCTCTTGATAACGCCCTTTCGTCGACAAATTAACACCTAATGCTCTAGCAGCCTCGCCATTACCCTGCTCGGCTGCACAGCGGCGCATTTGCCGGGCGACCTCCGGCGCTATGTTGATGGGCGCCAGTTTTTCGGCCACGTACCTCTGAGCTTCTGCATTGCCCTGGTCGGCGGCCTTGCGATAGTAACGCAGGGCCATTTCCGGATCCTTCCGCAAACCGGCGGCCCCCTGCTGCAAGAAGATCCCGATGAAGTAGTACCCGGTCGCCACACCCGCCTCGATCAGTTGTTCACTCAGGCGCAGGTGCTCTGCGCCTCGGAGCCTGAAATGACCGCGCATGGCGCCGCTCTGCAGGTTGATATTGGCCTTGTAATGACCGTTCTCGCTGGCGATGCGGTATAGCCGCTCGATCTCGGCATCAACGCTTTTGTCCTGCTTGAGCTGGTTGTTCTTCTGCAGCCAGCGGGCGTACTGGAAGAGCACGTCGGCATCCACTGATGGCGTCGGAATTTGCTCATACACGCAGGTGAAAGCCAGCTTGGCACTAGTCTTGGAGAGAGGGTCCACGCGGTTGTCCTTCTTGAAATGGGTAGAGGCGTTGCCACAGGCGACCAGTAGTAGCGTTGACAGCAGGAGGAGCCGGCGCATCAGTCAAGGTTCTTCAGCGTCGCTTCGCCGTAATAAAACTCAACGAGGGGCGCATAGGGGGCTAATTTTTCTGATTGAAAGTCTTTGTTCCGATCGATGATGTATTGCCAAACTTTAAACGCCTCAGCCGGATCATCCTGCACCCCAAACCCCACCGTATGCAGCCCCCACAACCGCCGCCGCAAATCACGGGTCACACTCGCCCATTCGTGCGCAATATTGAGCTCGGTATCTACCTGCATGCTCCGGGTGTTGATGTTGGCCGAGCCGTGGGTGGTGAACACATCGTTGACGATCATCAACTTGGAATGCACGTACACCGGCGTCCACGGCAGTCCGGGTGGCGAGTCGAGAGCGACCAGTGAGCACAGGTGAACCTTCAGACCGGGGATCTGGTTGTCCGGAAGGACAGTGCTGCCATTGATCTCTTCGATATGCCGATTGAGATCAGCCTGCCAAAAGGCCAATTCCGTACGCCCGACAGGGTCGCGCAGATCGGGATAAGGCTTGGGGGGTGCATCTTTCTTCACTTGCTCGATGCGCCGTAACTTCGTCACTTGCGGTATGGTGTTGGCGCGCCCCAGGCTTTCGAGCATGCGCTGGGTATTCACGCTGCCTGCACCCACGCTGTCACTGGTGGCATTGGTGATCACGAACAGGTGCAAGGATCCATGCAGGCCCGGGTCGCGTCCCTCGCCCGTCTGGTCGGCGGCGGCCTTCTTGATGGCCTCGGCCAGGGGCGGCCAACGGAAATACTGGTTCTCGATATAGATGGACTGGGTCGCATTGTTGACGGCTTGCAGGTACAGCTGCTCGATATCGCGTTTGCCCTCTTGTGGCTGGGTACGCAGCAACTGAGCCAGCAAAGGGGTGCCGCTACCGAAGGTGAGTTGCTGCGCCACTTGCATGGCCTGGCGGGCAGTGAGAAGACATTCACCGGTTTCCTTGCGCCAGGCCGTGGCGAAATTGTGGTGCAGGTGCTCCAGGATCGGGCCACCGACCTGGCTGGAGATGTCCTGGCGTGGCCGTGTTCCACGCGGGCCGGCATTGGGCGCTGGCTTGCTGCGCTCGGAGCGGTTCAGTGCCGAATGCTGGTCGGTGTCCCAGTACTCGTCGAGCATGTTGTGGCCCATGACGAAGCCAATGGCGCAGTCCGGCAGTTCATAGTCGACCAGCACGCTTTTTTGATGGTGGCTCGCCGACAATTTCAGCACTTTACGCATGGGTACGCTGATTTCCGGGTCGAGGCTTTCGTATTTTATCCAGCGGTCAATCTCGGCCCTTTCGTACCAACTGAAACCACGACTGACGAACAACGGATGCCTTGCTTCGGCAAGCAGGGCCGCCTTGCCGTCCGCGACCTTGCAAGTGGCAAACCACTGGCGGTCGTAGTCGTATTGCGCTTGGGTCGAGCTTTGCAGCGCACGATCGGCAATCCGAATCGGCCCCTTGCCGGGCAGGTTGGCCTCTCCCACCACACCCGCAGCATTGAACGGATACTCCCAGCCCAGCACTCGAACCTTGACCCCTTTACGGGCCAACGCCATGAGCAACTCGCCAATGCTCGGGGAGTTGCCATCGCGGATAAAATACATCGACGGCTGAAAGCCCCAACAGATGATATCAACGGACTTTTTGGCCTGAGCAATGGCCAGGTGCACGGCCTTGAAGGCTTCCTCGCCATTGATCAGGGGCACGTAACTGGCCGCTACCGGGTGGTATTCGGTGTCGCAGACGAACCAGGGCGAGGTGATGGTGCATTGGTTGGTATGCGCAAGCGCAACTGGCACAACGATTTCGGCTTGCGTCATTCGGTGTTCCCTTCCTTGTCATTGAGCCCGTCCAGCACCTTGGCGTACAGGTGGCGGTGATCGGTGTGCGAAGTGGGCTGATTGACCTCGGCGTCGGTCTGCGAGGTGTGGTTGTGCAGGCCGCGATTGGCCAGATGCGCCTGTTCGACATTGCGATACTCGGTGGGCACTGGAATCCGGTAGCTCACACCGTTGGCCATTTGCAAGCGGTAGCCCCGGGTCACCACCTGGTGGTCAATCTGCAGTTGTCCGGTCTTGTCCAATACGCCTTGCTTGAGCAGCGCACCATCGGCGAAGAGCTTGTAAGGCATCCCCGCCCAGCCTTGCGTGGATGCGTTGGGGGCTTGTGGCACGTTGAAGCGCAGCATCTGCCGCGACAGGCTTGGCGGATAGTCCGGGTGCGTGGCCCCCATACTGGCCGCACCGCTGTAGTCGAAATGCGCTGACTTGACGTTGTAATCCCCCGCCGTGCCCGACTCGATTTTGTGTTGATCGAGGGTGATGTAGCTGCCACCGGCATTGAGGGTGATCTTCTTCTTGGCGGTGATGCGGATCTCGTCTTCGCTGCTGGTGATCTCCAGGCCCTGGCGGGCCAGCAATTGCAGGGTGTCGTTCTGCGCCTGAATGCTCACCGGCCCCTGGTTGGCGACCAGCTTGATACCCAGCTTGCGCACGAACAGGCTGAGGCCCTGGCCCACGCCGAGGAACAGGCGTTTGACCACGCTGATGTCAGCCTCACCACCGGCGTTGAGCATCAGGTTGTCCTGCGCGGCCACTTGCAGGTGCTTGCCGCTGCTCAGGGCGATGCCTTGGGGTGCGCTGAGCAGCAGCACCGAGGTCTTGAGCTGTTCCAGGTCTTGGCGCAGCAGGTTCAGTTGCGCGGTGACATCGGCCGGTTCGACGTTGGCGGCGTGGGCATCAACCGAGAGTTGTTGCAGTTGCTTGCCGGCCTGGTGCAGGCGCTCAAGGGTCGTGCCCATTTCCAGCATCGGCCCCTTGGCCCGGGGTTGTGCCTCGGCGCTGATGAAGATCCCGCTGCCAGCGCGGATGGCGGCATGGCCATCGGTGCGCAGCTCGGCGCCTTGGCCTCGGGGCTTTTTCTCGGCATCGACCAGATGCCCGAGATTGAGCTGGCTCTTGCCACTGTGCTCGGTACTGAGCTTGATGTGCTCCTGCCCGCGCAGGTCCTCCATGCGCAGCTTGTTGTTGGCCGGGGTGCGCAGCACGTTGCGCTTGTAGTTGCGCACATCGACGGGGTCGGGGTGCTTGTTGTCGTGCAGGGCGTGGGCGATGTAGGGGCGGTCCGGGTCGCCCTGTTCGAAGGCCACGGCCACTTCGGTGCCGGCGATCAGCGGCAGGTGCAGACCAAAGGTGTCGCCGGCGTAGGGCCGGGCCAGGCGCAGCCAGGCGCTTTCCTGGCCGAGCTTCCAGCTGTCGCGGTCGAACAGGAAGTTGACCTTGTAGCGGCCTTCCATGTCGATGTGGCCGTAGGGGTCGTTGGCTTTGGTGCTGCTGACCCGGGCCGGCACGGTGCCGGCGATCTGCGGTTTGGCCAACACGGCTGGGCGAAAACACACCCGCTCGGCGTAGGGGATGGCCTGGAACTGCACGTCGAAGGTGCGATCGCGGGCGGCGCGGGTGGTGACTTGGGTGATGACCGCGCCGGGGGCGAAGGCTTTCGGTGCGCCGCCACTGATTTTCAGCACTTGCCCCGGGGCCAGGGTCGGGCTGCTGCTGATGCCGCTGAGCCGGGTCTGGTCGTTGAGGTAGCGCTCGTGGCGCAGGCGGGCGTAGAAGAAGCCGCTTTCGCTTTGCAGGTGTTCGTCCTGGTCGACGCGGTCGCCGAGCACCGTGTAGGGCTCGCCGTAGTGGTAGGCCTCGCCGTAGGTGGTGCTGGCGCCAAGGGTCTGGTCGACTTCGCCGTCGAGCCAGGCGCGGGCGTCGCGGTAGTGGTAGGCGCGAAAGTTGATGGTTTTTTCCACCACCTGGTGGCGGGTCTGCAGTTGCCAGACGCTGTCCTCGCCGCTGCTGCTCAGGCCGGCTTGCGCGTGGTACGGCAGGCACACATCGAACTGGTAGTGGCGCTGGTCGTCGTGGAATTCCACCACGTCGATCTGCAAACGGTCGTCGCTGGTGAAGCGGTACCAGATGCCGACTTCGGCCAGCAGGCGGGCGATGAAGGCCAGGTCGCTTTCGCCATACTGCATGACCTGTTCGCGGCGGGGGTATTCGCGGCTCAGGTTGAAGAAAAAATGCTGGCCTTCGAAGTCGTGGCGGCTGCGCAGGATGTGCTCGACGATCTCCGGCACCGAGCGCTGCTGGTAGATACGGAACTGCTGGCCGCGTTCGAGCCGGGCCAGGCGCGGCTGCAGGGTGATTTCGTAGCGGGCTTCATCAACCGAGTCGGCCAGGCGCTGGAAGCCGGTGACCACACCGTAGAGGGTGCGCAGCGGCTTGACCTCGGGCACGGATAAGCCCAGGTATGGCAGGTTCTGTGGCGGCGCGTGCAGGCTGAACCGGGCTTCTTGGCCGAGCAGCTGGTCGGCGGCAAAATCCTGCTCGGGGGAGGTGAACTCGATGCGGTAGGTGAAGGGTTTGCTTAAACCTTCTTCGCCGTGGAAAGACAGGATGTCGAAGGTGGTGTCGAACCAGCGTAGCTTGAATTGGTAGTGGCAGTGGTCGAAGTAGGTGCGAAGTGTGTTGTGCATTCCATGGCGCCCCTGAGTCGGTGGGCGGCCAGTGTGCGGCGGTAACGCCAGGGGTGCAGCCCCCTGCAGCGCCTTTGGGAAAAAGGCTACAACATCTTAAGCAGTGTGCACCCTTCAACTTCACGAACCTTTGAGAATCGTTCGGGGTCGTGGGCCAGCACAATAGGGTAAGCCCCCATTTGCCTTTGGGTCGCATTTTTTTGTGCCCGCGTTGCGGGCAATCGCGGCGGTCCGGCGATCCGGCAAGCCCCGCGCCTACAATTGCAAATCCCTCTTATTCGAACCCCCCGACCCTGATAAGCTTGCACGCCGGATTTCGATCTCCCCCTTCAGGACACCTGATGCCCTCATTGCCCCTTCGCTTGTGCGCGCTTTTGCTGGCCCTTGGCCTGGCGGCGTGCGATGACGCCCCGCCCTTTTCCAAGGCCGAGCCAGGCGAAGCGTTGGGTGGCGGCAGTTCGACGGTGGGCCAACGTGATCGCAAGGCCTTTTCCATGCCCTCGGCCAATCTGTCGCCGATGCGGCGCCTGGATTTCAGTGTCGGCGACAGTTTTTTCCGCAATCCGTGGGTGATCGCCCCGTCGACCACGACCGCCCGCGACGGGCTGGGCCCGCTGTTCAACACCAACGCCTGCCAGAACTGCCATGTGCGCGACGGCCGCGGTCGCCCGCCGAGCCCTGGCTCTAATAACGCCGTGTCGATGCTGGTGCGATTGTCGATCCCCAACAGCGCTCTCTATGCCGATACCATCGAACGCCTGGGCGTGGTCCCTGAACCGGTCTACGGCGGGCAATTGCATGACATGGCCGTGCCGGGGGTCGCCCCCGAAGGCAAGGTCCGCGTCGACTACAAACCGGTGACAGTGACCTTCACTGACGGTACTGAGGTCGAGCTGCGCAAGCCGCAACTGCAGATCACCCATCTGGGCTACGGCCCGATGCATCCCGATACACGTTTTTCCGCCCGCGTCGCGCCGCCAATGATCGGCCTGGGCTTGCTCGAGGCGATTCCGGAAGAGGCGATTCGCGCCAATGCCGACCCTAACGACAAAAACAATGACGGTATTCGTGGCCGCACCAACCGGGTCTGGGATGATGCCCTGGGCAAGCCCGTGCTGGGCCGCTTTGGCTGGAAAGCCGGGCAACCCACCCTCAACCAACAAAATGCCCATGCCTTCAATGGCGACCTGGGCCTGACCACTGGCCTGCTGCCCGTGACCGATTGCACACAGGCACAGGCCGACTGCCTGAATTCTGCCAGCGGCAACGGCCCACAGGGTGAACCGGAAGTCAGCGACAACATTTTGCGACTGGTGCTGTTCTACACCCGCAATATCGCCGTGCCCGTACGTAAGAACGTCGATTTACCCCGGGTACTCGAAGGCAAGAAACTGTTTCACCAGGCAGGTTGCCAGGGCTGTCATGTCCCGCAGTTCACAACCTCAGCCCATGCCGCCGAACCCGAACAGGCCAACCAAGTGATCTGGCCTTACACCGACTTGCTGCTGCACAACATGGGGCCGGGCCTGGCAGACAACCGCACGGAATTTTTCGCCGGTGGCCAGGACTGGCGAACCCCGCCGTTGTGGGGCATAGGCCTGACCAAAACGGTCAGCGGCCATACCCAGTTCCTCCACGATGGCCGCGCCCGCAACCTGCTCGAAGCCGTGCTCTGGCATGGTGGCGAAGCTCACGCGGCGCAACAGCATGTTTTGACTTTCAATGCCGAGCAACGCGATGCCTTGCTGGCGTTCTTGAACTCACTTTAAAAGGAGCCGGGAATGTTCCGTCCCAAGCTGTTATTCACCAGCCTTGCCGCCGTTGTACTGGGCGCCTGCTCGCCGCAGGACCCGCAAGCGGTGACCAGCGCCGCCATCGCCAAGCAGGTGATCCTGCCGACCTACAGCCGCTGGGTCGAAGCCGACCGCCAGTTGGCCGTCAGTGCCCTGGCATTTTGTGAAGGCAAGGAAAGCCTGGACACCGCCCGCGCCGACTTCCTCCACGCGCAAAAGGCCTGGGCCGAGTTGCAGCCCCTGCTGATCGGCCCACTGGCCGAAGGCAACCGCTCGTGGCAAGTACAGTTCTGGCCGGACAAAAAGAACCTGGTCGGCCGTCAGGTCGAGCAGATGGTCAACAGCGACAAGCCGACCGATGCCGCCGCGCTGGCCAAATCCAGCGTCGTGGTGCAAGGCCTGTCGGCGTATGAATACATCCTCTTTGACAGTAAGGTCGACATGGCCGACAGCGCGCAAAAGGCTCGCTACTGCCCGTTGCTCAAGGCCATCGGCGAACGCCAGAAGACCCTGGCCGAAGAAATTCTGACGCGCTGGAACAGCAACGACGGCATGCTTGCACAGATGACCAAGTTCCCCAACCAGCGCTATGCCGACTCCCATGAGGCCATCGCTGATCTGTTGCGCGCCCAGGTCACCGCACTCGATACCCTGAAGAAAAAGCTCGGGACGCCCATGGGCCGCCAGAGCAAGGGCATTGCCCAGCCTTACCAGGCCGAAGCCTGGCGCAGCCAGTCTTCGCTCAAGAGCCTGGAGGCCAGCCTGATCGCGGCGCAAACCGTCTGGGTAGGTGTCGACAACAAAGGCTTGCGCGGCTTGCTGCCCAAAGAGCAACAACCACTGGCCGAAAAGATCGACGGCGCTTATGCCGCTTCGCTCAAGCTTCTGGCCAGCAATCAACGGACCTTGACCGACCTGCTCGGCGACGACGCCGGCCGCCAGCAACTCGACGCAATCTACGACAGCCTCAACGTCGTCCATCGCCTGCACGAAGGCGAACTGGCCAAGGCATTGGGCATCCAGTTGGGCTTCAATGCCAACGACGGTGACTGATCATGCTACGACGTCAAGCCCTCGCTCTCGGTAGCCTGCTACTCAGCGCCGTCACCCTGGGTGGCTGGACACTCTTTCGCGGCAAGGACAGCAGCAGCCCCCTGCTGCTCTCGGCCCGGGACGATAGCGACGGCAAGCATTACGCCGTCGGTTATCGCCTGGATGGCACAAAAGTGTTTGCCACGCAGGTCGGCCAACGCTGTCACGACATCATCAATCACCCCGAGCTGCCCATTGCGCTTTTCGTGGCTCGTCGGCCGGGCACTGAAAGCTACCTGGTCGACCTGCGCGACGGTCGACTGCTACAGACCATGGTGTCGCAGCCCAATCGGCACTTCTACGGCCATGCCGTGATCCACAAGAGCGGCCAATGGTTGTATGCCACCGAGAACGACACCAGCGATCCGGGTCGCGGCGTGCTCGGTGTCTATCGGTTCGAGGGTGAACGGCTCACTTACACAGGTGAAATCAGTACCCACGGCATCGGCCCACACCAAGTGTCATGGATGCCCGATGGCGAGACGCTGGTGGTGGCCAATGGTGGCATTCGTACCGAAGCCGAAAGCCGCGTGGAAATGAACCTCAATGCCATGCAACCGAGCCTGGTACTGATGCAGCGCGACGGAACTTTGCTGAGCAAGGAAACCCTAACTCAACAGATGAACAGCGTGCGCCACTTGGCTATAGCCAGTGACGGCACCGTCGTCGCAGGCCAACAGTTCATGGGCGATGCCGCTGAAACGGCAGAGCTGCTAGCGATCAAACGGCCCGGCGAAGCGTTCCAGCCCTTCCCGGTCGGTGAACTGCAATTGCAGGCCATGAATCACTACACCGCCAGTGTGGCGATTCACAGCCAGATGCGTCTGGTAGCGCTGACCGCCCCCCGGTCCAACCGTTTCTTCATCTGGGACCTGGATACCGCGGCCGTGCGCCTGGATGCACCGTTACCCGATTGTGCCGGGGTCGGTGCGGTGAAGGATGGCTTCGTGGTCACGTCCGGCCAGGGGCGTTGCCGTTTCTATGATTGCCGGCAACCTGAGCTCATGGCCAAGCCCCTTGAATTGCCTGCGGGGCTCTGGGACAACCATCTTCACCTGGCCTGAAAAAGACGCGGGTAAACGGCCTGTTCAGCACGCGCCAAACGAGTAATATTCGGCAACGCCGCGTTTTGCGCGCTCGTCAAGAATCAACTTCCAAGGAACTGGAATATGCTGCGCCGTCGCATGCTGATCATGTTAGGTGTCGTCCTGCTGATCGTGCTGGTATTGGGAGGCTACAAGGCCTTCTCCGTCTACCAGCAGATTCAGCAGTTCTCCGCGCCCAAGCCGCCTATCAGCGTGGCAGCGGCCAAGGCCAGCGAACGTGTGTGGGAAAGTCGGTTGCCGGCGGTGGGCAGCCTGACGGCCCTGCAGGGGGTCAACCTGAGCCTGGAAGTCGCGGGCACGGTCAAGACCGTGCAGTTCGAATCCGGGCAGAAGGTCAAGATCGGCCAACCCCTGCTGCAACTCGACAGCGATGTGGAAGCCGCCCTGCTCGGGACCGCACAGGCCGACCTGGGCCTTGCCCAAGTCGATTACAGCCGTGGCGCACAACTGGTCGGTAGCCAGGCCATTTCCAAGGGTGAATTCGACCGGCTCACGGCACAACTGAACCGCAATAAGGCCATTGTTGCCCAGCTCAAGGGTTCACTGGCCAAGAAAAGCATCACCGCGCCGTTTTCCGGCACCATCGGCATACGCCAGGTCGATGTCGGTGATTACCTGGCCAGCGGCACGGTCATTGCGACCTTGCAGGATCTGACCAGCCTGTACGTCGACTTCTTCGTGGCCGAACAATCGATTCCCAAGCTTTCGCGGGGGCAAAAAGTCCTGGTCAACGTCGCCGCCTACCCGGGCCAGGATTTCGAAGGCAGCATCACAGCAATCAACCCCAAGGTCGAGGACAGCACCCGCAACGTGCAGGTACGCGCCACCCTGGCCAACCCCGACGGCAAGCTGCTGCCGGGCATGTTCGCCAGCCTGCAGGTGCTGCTGCCCAACCCGCGCAACGAGATCGTGGTACCGGAAAGCGCCGTTACCTACACCCTGTACGGCAACTCGGTGTATGTGGTCGCACCGAAGAAGGCTGAGGATGGGAAGGAGCAACTCGATGACAAAGGCCAACCGGTACTGGCAGTCGAGCGGCGTTTCGTCGAAACCGGCGAGCGCCGCGATGGCCAGGTGGTGATCAGCAAGGGGTTGAAAAGCGGCGAACACGTCGTCACCGCCGGCCAGCTCAAGCTCAGCCAGGGCGCCGTGGTTACCGTCAGCCCCGACAAGACCCTTCAAGCCAAGCAGGACGGTCAGCCGCGCGCTGACTGATAAAGGAATCCCCCATGGCTTTTACAGACCCGTTCATCCGCCGTCCGGTACTGGCCACCGTGGTCAGCCTGTTGATCGTCCTGCTGGGCTTCCAGGCTTTCAGCAAGCTGACCATCCGCCAGTATCCGCAGATGGAAAACGCCCTGATCACGGTCACTACCGCCTACCCCGGGGCCAATGCCGAAACCATCCAGGGCTATATCACCCAGCCCATGCAGCAAAGCCTGGCAAGCGCTGAAGGCATCGACTACATGACCTCGGTGAGCCGTCAGAACTTCTCGGTGATTTCCATCTATGCGCGCATCGGCGCAGACAGCGACCGTTTGTTCACCGAGCTGCTGGCCAAGGCCAACGAGGTCAAGAACAAGCTGCCCCAGGACGCTGAAGACCCGGTGTTGAGCAAGGAAGCCGCCGACGCCTCGGCCCTGATGTACATCAGTTTCTACAGCAGCGACCTGAGCAACCCACAGATCACCGATTACCTCTCGCGGGTGATCCAGCCCAAGCTCGCCACCCTGCCCGGCATGGCCGAAGCCGAAATCCTCGGCAACCAGGTATTTGCCATGCGCATCTGGCTCGATCCGGTCAAGCTCGCCGGTCATGGCCTGAGCGCCAACGATGTCAGCGACGCCGTGCGCCGCTACAACTTCCTGTCGGCGGCAGGTGAGGTGAAAGGCGAATATGTCGTCACCAGCATCAACGCCAATACCGAACTCAAAAGCGCCGAAGCCTTCGCCGCCATCCCGCTCAAGACCGAGGGGGACAGCCGGGTGCTGCTCGGTGACGTGGCGCGGGTACAAATGGGCGCGGAAAACTACGACACTGTCAGCTCGTTCGACGGCACCCCATCGGTGTACATCGGCATCAAGGGCACGCCCGGCGCCAACCCGCTGGACGTGATCAAGGAAGTGCGCAAGCTCATGCCGGAGCTGGTAGAGCAACTGCCGCCTAACCTGAAGGCGTCCATTGCCTACGATGCCACGCTGTTCATCCAGGCCTCGATCAATGAAGTGGTCAAGACCCTTATTGAAGCGATCTTGATCGTCATCGTCGTGGTCTTCCTGTTCCTCGGGGCATTACGCTCGGTGTTGATCCCGGTGGTGACCATTCCCTTGTCGATGATCGGCGTGCTGTTCTTCATGCAGATGATGGGCTATTCGATCAACCTGCTGACGTTACTGGCCATGGTGCTGGCTATCGGGCTGGTGGTCGATGATGCCATTGTCGTGGTGGAGAATATCCATCGCCATATCGAAGAGGGCAAGACACCCCGTGACGCTGCGTTGGAAGGCGCCCGCGAGATCGCCATGCCCGTGGTGGCGATGACCATCACCCTGGCCGCCGTATACGCACCGATCGGCTTTCTCGAAGGCTTGACCGGGGCATTGTTCAAGGAGTTTGCCCTGACCCTGGCCGGCGCGGTGGTGATTTCGGGCATCGTTGCCCTGACCCTGTCGCCGATGATGTGCGCATTGCTGTTGCGTCACGAACAAAACCCCACCGGCCTGGCGCACCGCCTCGATATGCTGTTCGAGCGCCTCAAGGTACGCTACGAGCGCATTCTCCACGGCACCCTCAACACCCGCCCGGTGGTGCTGGTGTTTGCCTTGCTGGTGTTGTGCCTGATCCCGGTACTGCTGATGTTTACCCGTTCAGAGCTGGCCCCGGATGAAGACCAGGGCATCATTTTCATGATGTCGACGGCACCTCAGCCGACCAACCTGGATTACCTGAACGCCTACACCGATGAGTTCACCTCGATCTTCAAGGCGTTTCCGGAGTATTACTCCTCGTTTCAAATCAACGGTTTCAACGGCGTACAGTCAGGTATCGGCGGCTTTCTGCTCAAGCCGTGGGACGAGCGCGAGCACACACAAATGGAGCTGCTGCCCCAGGTCCAGAGCAAACTCGACAGCATCAGTGGCCTGCAAATCTTCGGTTTCAACCTGCCATCGCTGCCGGGCACCGGTGAAGGCCTGCCCTTCGCTTTCGTGATCAATACCGCCAATGACTACGAGTCGTTACTGGACGTGGCGCAACGGGTCAAGGACCGCGCCCAGGCATCCGGCAAGTTCGCCTTCCTGGACATCGACCTGGCGTTCGACAAGCCTGAAGTGGTGGTCGACATTGACCGCGCCAAGGCAGCCCAGATGGGGGTGTCCATGGATGCGCTGGGCGGCACCCTGGCCACGTTGCTGGGTGAAGCGGAAATCAACCGCTTTACCATCGACGGCCGCAGCTACAAGGTCATCGCCCAGGTCGAGCGGACCTACCGCGATAACCCGGAGTGGCTGAGTAACTATTATGTGCGCAACAATCAAGGGCAGATGCTGCCGTTGTCGACGCTGATCACCGTGAGTGACCGTGCCCGCCCACGCCAGCTGAACCAGTTTCAACAGCTCAACTCGGCAATCATTCAGGGCGTGCCCATGGTCAGCATGGGCGAAGCCATCGACACCGTGCGCACCATCGCCAACGAGGAAGCACCGGATGGATTCTCCTTCGACTATGCCGGTGCCGCACGCCAGTTCGTCCAGGAAGGCAGCGCCCTGTGGGTGACCTTTGGCCTGGCCCTGGCGATTATCTTCCTGGTGCTGGCAGCGCAATTCGAAAGCTTCCGCGACCCGCTGGTGATTCTGGTCACGGTACCGCTTTCGATCTGCGGCGCCCTGATCCCGTTGTTCCTGGGCCTGTCGAGCATGAATATCTACACCCAGGTTGGCCTGGTGACACTGATCGGCCTGATCAGCAAGCACGGTATTCTGATCGTGGAATTCGCCAACCAGCTACGCCACCAGAAGGGCCTGACACCGCGTGAGGCCGTGGAAGAGGCCGCTGCGATTCGCCTGCGACCCGTGCTGATGACCACGGCAGCGATGGTGTTCGGGATGGTCCCGCTGATTCTCGCCAGTGGTGCCGGTGCAGTCAGCCGTTTTGACATCGGTATGGTCATCGCGACAGGCATGTCCATCGGCACCCTGTTTACCCTCTTCGTACTGCCGTGCATCTACACCTTGCTGGCCAAGCCTGACGCACCTGCCGTTGCTCACCAGGGCGCCACAGATCTGGCGCCCTGAAGCACAAAGGCCTCGTCGAACGACGAGGCCTTTGTGGCGCAAATCAGGTTGACGCAAGAACGCTCGCTAATTGTTCGAGCGCACGCCTTGGGCCAGGCCGAACATAAACAAGAGCAGATCCTGATCAGGTCGGGCTGCCACTTGTGACTTCACCACATGGGGTAGCGGGCAATGGTCCGCAGCACTGACCACGTCCGGACGGGGTTCTTCCCAAGCCGCAAAGGCCGCAGTAGTGACGGCCAGCGCACCCAGCAGAAACAAACCTCTCGCAATTTCTAGTTTCATTGCTCTAAACCCTTGACTGCGCTGCCAAACGCCTTCTGATAAAAATAGAGCAACTTCTGCCAGTCCGCCTCCGCGAACGACGAATGGCGGCGCAGTTGCTTAAGGTCGTTACGCGCGGCACGTTGCGGGCTGAAACGGCGCCGGCACTTCTCCAGATCCAGCAGGGCTACCTCGGCCCGGGCGGCAGCGCCCTCACCCACCACCCTGACAAATACATGCTTGCTGTAGAGGCAACCGTGCTGCCAATGCCCCCTGTGCATGCGCGCAAGGTTCTGCGCCAGATCCTCGAGCATCTGATCGTGTACGGCTTCACCATGGCGCTGGCGGCCCCCGCCAGCATAGAAATGATCGATTTCCTCGAAACCTTCCAATGCCGCGGTTACCAACAAGCCGCGCCACTGATGATCAGCACCTTGGTCCACGCCACAGAAAACCATGTCGGGCACACGCACGTTCAACGCTTGGAAACCGAGCAAGGCATCGCGCTCGCGCAGTACGGTGGGGCGACCGAAAGGGTGCCTCAAGGTGCGGTAGATGTGCCCGATCTGGCGCTTGGCGTAGAGCAATTGTCCGTCGTCGCTGTGCAGCCGTTGCACCCCGCTTTCCCCGCCTCGTCGCTGATTGGGCTCTTCGACCCACTCACCTTGCTGGCTCCAGAAAAAATCGAAGCGGTTCGCGCCCTGGGGCTCGCTTGCACACCGTACGACCATAGACATTATTACCCCTTACGCAACAAATAGACTCGCCACATGGCGTAGAGTGGTAAAAAGTCCAATCGTTCCTGGATCTTGAAGCCGGCGTCGACGAATTCCTTCTCGACGGTGGCGGCCGGAATCACAAAGCGGTTCTGGTAAACATCCTTACCTTCGCCCTGGCCACGGCGTTTTTCCAGTTTCTTGCGTTTCCAGGCCTTGTAGTTGCCGTCGACCCAGAGCGACACGATCACGCTGTCGCGGCTGACGCGGTGGAACTCTTTCAACAATGCCTTGCGGTGCTGAGCTTCGCCGATATGGTGCATCAGGCGCATGCAGAAAATGCTGTCCACTGCATTGTCTGGCAGGTCGATGGCGAAGGCCGACGTTTGCAGTGGGCGAACGCGTTCGACGATTTCCTTGGGTTGCGATTTGCAGGCGATATCCAGCATATCGGCCGAGTTGTCGGCGCCGATAATAACCCTGTTGGCTTTTTCCGCCAGCATTGGCCAGAAACGTCCTGCGCCACATGGCAGGTCGAGTACCAGGCCGGGTTCACCCGCCAGCTCCAGGGCACGCCTGGCCAGTTGTACGTCCCGACGGTGGGAAAGCTTGCGCGAAAGTCCGTCCTGATGCTTGCGGAAGTATTCCTGGGCATGTTCCTGGTCGTACTTTTCGGAAAACTCAAGCTTGATGGGATCACTCATGTGTTGCATCTCCTGACTCAATCAGCCCAGACTACGGAGGGCCAGGTGATCGCCAGGTCATGCAAATGTGAAAAATTTGTCAGATTCCGGGACAAATGTTTCACTTTTTTACACGGCGTCGACGAGTGCCTTGCTCAAATGCACCTGAAACCGGCAGCCATGGGGCATGCTGGGCAACAAGGTGACGACCCAGCCCTGATCGTCACAAATTCGCTGCACCAACGACAAGCCCAGGCCCAGGCCTTCCCCACGCTTTTCAGAACCGCGCACGAATGGCTGGAACATTGCCTCACGCTTTTCTGCCGGAATCCCCACCCCGCTGTCTTCCACGGTGAAGCCGTCGTGCTCAATGGCCAGTTTGATAAAGCCTTTGTCGGTGTAATGCGCGGCGTTACGCAGCAAGTTGCCCATGACCGCCTGCAGGAAAGTGGTGTTGTAGGTGCTGCCGGAGTCGATCCCCGGCTGGAAGATCAATTGCAGGCCTTTTTTCTCGATAGGCTCACGCCACAGCGCCACCAGGTCCATGGCGATTTCATTCAAGGATGCACGCGATGCCATGTCGACATCGCTGTGCTGGGCCCTGGCCAGCATGAGGAAGGTCTGCACCAGTTCACGCATTTCTTCGCAGGCCCTGGCGATGCGCTCGACCTGAGCCCGGGCGCGGGGGTCGAGCTGCGGATTTTCCAGCAACAATTCGCAGGAACTGGCCAGCACCATCAAGGGCGTGCGCAACTCATGGCTGACATCACTGGTGAACAAACGCTCACGGTTCAAGGCTTCACGCAGGCGCCCCAGGGTCGCATCGAATGCCACGGCCAATTCACCCACTTCATCGGCGGCATAATCGGGCGCCAGCGGCGGTGCCAGGCCCAGCAGCTGGTCGCGGTGGCGCACTTGTTGTGACAAGCGCACCACCGGCGCCATCACCCGTCGCGCCAGCACCCATCCGAGCAACAGCGCCAGCACCAGGCTGAGCACAAAACCCACGACCACGACAGCAAACAACACCCGTTCGCGTTCCTCGAAGTCACTCTGATCCTGCAGCAGCACATAGCGGCGGCCATCGACCACTTCAACCATGGCGTGATAGGACAACTGGTCGCGAAAGACCTCATGAAACCCCGGTGTCAGGTGTTTCAAGTCCTTGGGCAGCTCGAAATTGCCCCTGCCACCGCTGAAGTAGAACAATTGCCCCGGCTTGGGACGATGCGACCAGTCGCTGACGCTGTCCATCAACAACAAGCCTTGCAGGTCGCCCCCCAGGCCTGCGGAAATCAGTTTTTCCTCGACCAGATGCACCGTGGCGACGATACCGACCGCAAATGCACCGGCAACCAGTGCACTCATCAAGGCAAAGGCAATAATGATGCGCTGGGCAAGACTCTGCTTGAACTCCATCTCAAGCCTCGGCCAGTCGATAACCTACGCCGTGCACAGTGTGCAACAACGGCTTGTCGAAGGGCTTGTCGATGACCTGGCGCAGTTGGTGAACGTGGCTGCGCAGGCTGTCGCTGTCCGGGCAATCGTCGCCCCACAAGGCCTCTTCGAGCACTTCGCGGCGCAACACGTGCGGGCTCTTCTGCATCAGTACCGCGAGTAGCTTCAAACCCACCGGGTTGAGCTTGAGCAAGCGGCCTTCGCGAGTCACTTCCAGGGTATCGAGGTCGTAGTTCAAGTCCGCCACCTGCAGATTGCGCCTGCCACCGCCCTGGGCGCGGCGCAGTACCGCCTCGATACGCGCGGCCAGCTCGGAAAGCGCGAAAGGTTTGAGCAGGTAATCGTCGGCACCCGAGCGAAAGCCTTGCAGCCGATCATCCAATTGGTCGCGGGCAGTGAGCATGATGACCGGGGTGTCGCGCCGGGCGTCTTCGCGCAGGCGTTTGCACAAGGTGTAGCCGTCAATCCCGGGCAGCATGATATCGAGCACGATCAGGTCATAGTGCTCGGTGGCCGCCAGGTGCAACCCGGACAACCCGTCCTGGGCACAATCGACCGTATAGCCCTTCATGCCAAGGTAATCAGCCAGGTTGGCCAGGATATCGCGGTTGTCTTCAACCAACAGAATTCGCATGGGCATTCTCTCCGTACACAGCATTTAGCCCTCTTGGCAGGCGCAGCTTAAGGCGAACCTCGATTCAGGTACAGGGCGTTCAAAGCGCAGCCGGGCCCGTGACGTTTTTTTCACTCAGGGTTCACACACGGTGGACGGCACGCTGGGCAAAATGCCGCTGTGCTGTGTCAACACGATTTTATTCATTGTGGACCTTTCATGCCGATATCCAATGCCCGACCTCAAGCTCGTCCTCTCAATTGGTGGCTGTGCCTGGGGATTCCCCTGTTCACTGCAATTACCCTCATTATGCTGGAGCTGACCACCCTCGACATGGACCTGGCCAAGCTGGCCTATGATTCCAGTACCGGGGAGTTCATCGGTAGGCACAGCTATTTCCTCGAAGACATCCTGCACGACCGCGCCAAACAGGTCGTGATTGTCCTGGGTTTGCTGTCCGTCGTTGCCTTTATCTGCAGTTTCCTGTTGGCCAGGCTTGCACCGTTTCGCCGTCAGCTGGGCTGCCTGGTGCTGTCAATGGCCTTATCAACCAGCTTCGTCACGCCCATCAAGGCGGTCACGGCCGTTCAGTGCCCCTGGAGCCTGACAGAGTTCGGCGGCAAGGAAACCTACAGTGAGCTGTTGAGCCCACGCCCGCCCACCGACAAGCCCGGTCGTTGCTGGCCTGGCGGTCACGCCGCCACTGGTTTTACCTTGTTCGCCCTGTTTTTTGTGCTGCGCGATCGCCGGCCACGCCTGGCCCGGGCGGCGCTAGTGTTTGCATTCGGGCTGGGGACTGTGTTTTCCATTGGCCGCATGCTGCAAGGCGCACACTTCTTTTCCCACAACGTGTGGACGGCGGTGTTCTGCTGGCTGATTAGCCTTGGGTCGTATTACGCGGTGTTGTACAGGGCCAGAATTGCCGACGAACCAGCCGAACAAGCCGGGGTTGTCGCTGGCTCATAATCTCTGACGTGGTAGCAGGTGCCGTCAGGCTGCGTCGAGGCCTGCAAGGCCTCTCCTATCGGACAAGACAGTTGCTGCTACAAGGCCCGTTGTTTGCCCAACACATTCAAGGCATAAAAAAACCCCGCCGAAGCGGGGTTTTTTATGCAGCGGGTAAGGCTGGCTTACATCATGCCGCCCATGCCACCCATGCCGCCCATGTCTGGCATGCCGCCAGCTGCAGGAGCGTCGTCCTTGATCTCGGCGATCATGGCTTCGGTGGTGATCATCAGGCTGGCGATCGAGGAAGCAGCCTGCAGTGCCGAACGGGTCACTTTGGCTGGGTCCAGGATACCCATTTCGATCATGTCGCCGTACTCGCCGGTCGCAGCGTTGTAACCGAAGTTACCGGAACCTTGCTTGACCTTGTCGACCACTACGCTTGGCTCGTCACCGGAGTTGGCAACGATCTGGCGCAGAGGTGCTTCGACAGCGCGACGCAGCAGAGCGATACCAACGTTCTGGTCGGCGTTGTCGCCTTTCAGTTCGGAGATGGCCTGCAGAGCGCGAACCAGAGCCACACCACCGCCAGGTACCACGCCTTCCTCGACGGCTGCACGGGTAGCGTGCAGGGCGTCTTCAACGCGGGCTTTCTTCTCTTTCATTTCAACTTCGGAACCAGCGCCAACCTTGATCACTGCAACGCCGCCGGACAGCTTGGCCAGGCGCTCTTGCAGTTTTTCACGGTCGTAGTCGGACGAAGTGTCGGCCACTTGCTGACGGATCTGGGTCACACGAGCCTGGATGTCCGCTTCAACGCCAGCACCGTCGATGATGGTGGTGTTTTCTTTGGACAGGGTTACGCGCTTGGCGTTACCCAGGTGCTCCAGGGTGGTGCTTTCCAGGCTCAGGCCGATCTCTTCGGAGATAACGGTACCGCCGGTCAGAACGGCGATGTCCTGCAGCATGGCCTTGCGACGGTCGCCGAAGCCTGGAGCCTTGACGG
>CAYVPI010000033.1:0-38060 GCA_964453495.1 uncultured Pseudomonas sp.
TCCTCAACCTGTTCTGCTACACCGCGACCGCCAGTGTGCATGCGGCCAAGGGCGGTGCGCGCAGCACCACCAGCGTCGACTTGTCCAGGACATACCTGGACTGGGCACGACGCAATCTGTCGCTCAATGGTTTCTCTGACAAGAACCGTCTCGAACAGGGCGATGTGATGGCTTGGCTGCAAGCCAGCCGCGACGAATACGACATGATCTTTATCGATCCGCCGACCTTCTCCAATTCCAAGCGCATGGAAGGGGTGTTCGACGTGCAGCGTGACCATGTCGAGTTACTGGACCTGGCAGTCGCTCGCCTGGCGCTGGGGGGTGTGCTGTACTTCTCCAACAACTTCCGCAAGTTCCAGTTGGACGAGAACCTCTCGCAGCGTTATGTAGTCGAAGAAATCACGGCGCAGACGCTTGATCCGGACTTCGCGCGTAACAGCAAGATCCACCGGGCCTGGCGAATCCAGGCGCGCTAAGGCGCAACCGCAGAGCCGCTGTTCAAAGCGGCTCTGGGGCCATCGTTTTCGCGCAGGAGTCACTAGGCAAAGTGATGGCCAATAGCTATAAATATTGCAAAGCCAATGTGAACCCTCGCACGCCGGCGTTGTGAGTCTCGCTTATGTCGCTGCATGCCGTTCGCCCAAAAATCCTCGGCTTTATCGATGAAGATGTCTCGGCCTGGCTCGTCGCAATCCTGGCGTTCGTGGCCGGCGGCTTGCTGACTGCACTGTTGGCGCTGGCCACTCACCAGTTCTACCAACGACAACTGCGCCAGCGTTTCGAGTTGCTCGCCAGCGAGCGTTTCAGCCGAATCGAAGAACGCTTCGAGGATCAGGAACAGCGGTTGGACGGTTTGCGGCGTTTTTTCGAGTTTTCCAACGAAATCACCCGTACCGAGTTCAATGGTTATGCGGGGCCCTTGTTGCTGCGCACGCAGGCTTACTCCTGGGCGCCGCGAGTAACGGAGCAGGCGCGCGAGCAATTCCTGCAGCGGGCGCGCCAGGAGTTGGGGGCGGGCTTCACCATCGGTGCGCTGGGTAGCGATGGTGCATTGGTTTCTTCGAAGCCGCAGCCTGAGTATTTCCCGGTTTTCTTTACCCAGTCGCAAAGTCGAATGGAGGTGCCACTGGGGTTTGATCTGCTGTCCCAACCCATGCGCCAGGCAACCTTGCTGAGGGCTCGAACCCCTGGAAGCATGGCGGTTTCTGCTCCCCTGAACCTGATTGGTGTCGAGCCTGCGTATTCCCGGGGCGTGTTGATGGTGGCACCGGTTTTTTCGTCATCTGCAGCGTCGCAATCTGCAGGCTATGTAATGGCGGTCATCAGCATGCGACATTTGATGGCCGAGGGCTTGCCACAGCAGGATCAGGATAACCTGTTCGTGCGCATTCTCGACCTGTCCGACCGTGAGCACGAAGTGCTGTTCCAATCGGCCAACCAGCCAGCGCAGACGTCAATGGCGGCCACGCACCTGCTGCGCATGGCCGACCATGACTATCAACTCGACATACAGCCCAGCACGGTTTTCTTGCAGGCCAACCGCTCTTCTGCGGTCAATTCGGTGGTGTTGCTCGGTGGCATGCTCAGCCTGTTGCTCAGTGCCTTGCTGTATAGCCTGGTCAGCCAGCGCCAGCGTGCCCTGACCCTGGTCGATCAGCGCACCTCGGAGCTACAGGTCAGCGAGCGCGAGTTGCGCGACACCCATGGGCAATTGCGCAGTGTGTTGAATGCCGCGACTCAGGTGGCGATCATTGCCACCAATCTGCGAGGTGTCATCACAACCTTCAATGCCGGTGCCGAGCTGATGCTGGGGTACCGCAGTGCCGAAGTGGTGGGACGGCTGGGGCTGGAAAATCTGCTCGTGGAGGACGAACTGGTGGCTCGCGCCGCCATCCTCAGGCAGCGCCTGGGCCGTGAGGTGCCGCTGGCTCAGGCCATGCTCGCCGAAACGGCTGAGGCCGGTAGCCGTGAGCCACGTGAATGGACCCTGGTACGCAAGGATGGCAGCGGCCTGTCGGCCAATATGCTGGCCACGCCAGTGCTCGATGACCATGGCTTGTGGGTGGGGCACCTGGCGATTTGCATTGATATCACCGAACGCAAGCGTGTGCACGAAGCCCTGGCGGCGCGTGACCGGTTGCTGGAAAAACTCACCGCTGAGGTACCGGGCGGGATCTACCAGTTTCAGCTCAACGCGGATGGCTCCTCGTGCTTCAGTTATGCCAGCGAGGGCCTGCGCGACATCTACGAGCTGGACCCGCAATTATTGCAGCGCGATGCGACGGCGACGTTCGAGCGCATCCACCCCGATGACCTGCCGCGGGTGCGCGCCTCGATCCGATTGTCGGCCGAGCGCTTGAGCCCCTGGCGTGAGGAGTATCGGGTGCAGTTGCCCCGTGGCGGCTTGCGCTGGGTAAGGGGAGAGGCGACGCCCGAGCCCCTGGCCGAAGGCGGTACGCTTTGGCATGGCTACCTCACCGACATCTCCGACCTCAAACGCGTGGAAGAGGAGTTGCGAGCCCTGTCCGTCACTGATTCGCTGACGGGTATTCATAACCGGCGCTATTTTCAGGAACGGCTGAAGGCCGAGCTGGAGCGAGCCCAACGCGATCAGCTGGATTTGGCGGTCATCATGCTCGATATCGATCATTTCAAGCGGATAAACGATCAGCACGGTCATGCCGTGGGTGATCGGGTCCTGCAGAGCCTGTGCCAGCGTATCAACCAGCGCCTGCGTCGCACCGATGTCTTTTGCCGGCTGGGCGGCGAGGAATTCATGGTGCTTTGCCCTGGCAGCAATGCCGAGCAGGCACAGAGCCTGGCCACTGAGTTGTGGCAGGGAGTGCGCAGTGTTGAAGTGGACGGGGTAGGGATCGTCACGGCCAGCTTTGGCATCGCCGGGTGGCGTTTTGGTGAAGGTGCCGATGCGTTGTTGCTGAGGGCGGACTCGGGGGTGTATGCGGCCAAGCAGGGTGGTCGCGACCGGGTCCAGGGGGAGCTTGAGTGAAGGGCACCGACCCGCACTGCGGGCCGGCGCGGTGCAGGGTCAGGGTTGCAAGAGCGTGGCGGTAGTGTCGGCCAGTTTTGGCTGGCGATACAGGTCCAGCAAGACTTGGTCGAGTACCGAGGAAGCGCCCCACGGCCGTGGGTCGTTGAGGATGGCAACCACAGCCCAGGTATTGCCATTGATGTCACGGCTGAAGCCGGCGATGGCCCGCACCGTATTCAGTGTACCGGTCTTGATGTGTGCTTCACCGGTCATGGCCGTGCGCTTCAGGCGCTTGCGCATGGTTCCGTCCATGCCGGTGAGCGGCATCGAACTGATGAACTCGGCGGCATAGGGGCTTTTCCAGGCCGCTTGCAGCAGGCTGGCCATTTCCCGGGCACTGACCCGCTCGGCACGTGACAAGCCCGAGCCGTTCTCCATGATCAGGTGCGGAGCGGTGATGCCTTTTTTCGCCAGCCATTGCCGCACAACACGTTGCGCAGCCTTGGCGTCGTCGCCATCGGCGTCGGTGCGAAATTGCGCTCCCAGGCTCAGGAACAGCTGCTGGGCCATGGTGTTGTTACTGTATTTGTTGATGTCGCGGATCACCTCGACCAGGTCGGGGGAGAATGCCCTTGCCAGCAAGCGTGCACTTTTTGGCACTTCGGCGACGCGGTTCTGGCCCTGGATGCTGCCTCCCAATTCGGACCAGATGGCGCGAACGGCACCGGCTGCATACGTCGGATGGTCGAGCAGCGACAGGTAAGTCTGTGAGCTGCAACCGTTGCCCAGTTGACCGGTGACTGTCACGGTCATGCCATCGGCCTGGGTGGTCGGGTTGTAGCGAACATCACCTGTGCACTTGTTGGAGTTGAGCGCCTTGACCTGGTTGTCGATACGGATGGAGGCGATCGGTGGTTCAACCGAGACCAGCACCTTGCCGCCATCGTTGCGGGCAATGAAGCGCAAGGCCTTGAGGTTGACCAGCAGGGAGTCGGGCTTGACCAGGAAGGGTTTGTTGACGTCGCCGCCATCATCGTTGAACACCGGCAGTTGCGGCTGGACGAAATGGCTGCGGTCCAGTACCAGGTCGCCGGTGACGGTTTGCACGCCGTTGGCACGCAGGTCACGCATCAGCAACCAGAGCTTTTCCATGTTCAGCTTGGGGTCACCGCCGCCCTTGAGGTACAGGTTGCCTTGCAGTACGCCGTTGTTCAATGTGCCGTCGGTGTAGAACTCGGTTTTCCACTGGTGGGTGGGGCCGAGCATTTCCAGTGCCGCGTAGGTGGTGACCAGCTTCATGGTCGAGGCCGGGTTGACCGAGACGTCGGCGTTGAACACGGTGGGCGTGCCAGGGCCGTTGAGCGGTAGCATGACCAGCGACAGGGCATTATCCTGCAGCTTGCTGGCCTTGAGGGCCTGTTGCACTTTTGGTGGAAGGCTGGTGTTGATCGGTGCGGCATTGGCCGGCAGGGCCAATGGCAGCAGCAGGCCGGCGAGGAGCAATGGACGTAAGGTTTTGATCATCTGAAGTAAAACCCTGCAGGCGAGGGGTAAAAAATGCGAGGGCGAGAAAAAAGAAAGCCCCCAATACGAATAAATGCAGCGGGCATTATGCCCCAAGGAAGGTAGGCTTGTGGCTGGCGGCCGTCAGGCAATGGCGATTTTTTTGCGTTGTTGGCACGCTTTGACCCAGAGAATCAGGCAATGCTCGGCCAAAACTGGTAAAGTGCCGCGCGATATTACTCAAGAGGATTGTTTCATGGCCACTAACCGTTCCCAGCGTCTGCGCAAAAAACTCTGCGTGGATGAGTTCCAGGAGCTGGGTTTTGAGCTGAACCTGGACTTCAAGGAAGACCTGGCTGAAGAAGCTATCGACGCTTTCCTCGATGCATTCCTCAAAGAAGCGATGGAAGCCAACGGCCTCGGCTATGTCGGCGGCGATGACTACGGTTTGGTTTGCCTGCAAAAGCGTGGCTCGGTCACCGAAGAGCAGCGCGCCAAGGTTGAAGCCTGGCTCAAGGCTCGCAGCGAGCTGACCGGCGTTGAAGTCAGCCCGTTGCTGGACGTCTGGTACCCGGAAAAGCCTATCAATCCGGTTGCTTGATGTTACACGGAGCAATGGCCCGGCCGGGTCGTTGCTCCTGCTTCACCTTTCTCTGATCTCTCCTTGCTACGACACTTGCGTGCGAGCACCAAGCCCCGCCTTGTTGAATACCTCGGCCACATCGACGGCGTCGATCTGGTGGCTTTGCAGGTAGCTGCGCGCGTACTCCAGAAACACACCCGACTCGACGAACAGCTCAAACAGTTGTGGATCGATATGCGCCTCCCGGCACATACCGGCCATGATCGATAGCGCTTCGCTTAACGTTTTGCCTTTCTTGTAAGGACGGTCGGCGGCTGTCAGGGCCTCGAAGATGTCGGCGATGGCCATCATTCTGGCGGGCAGGCTCATTTCCTCGCGCTTGAGGCGTTTTGGGTAACCGGTACCGTCCATTTTTTCGTGATGCCCGCCGGCAATTTCCGGCACGTTCTGCAAATGGCTGGGAAAGGGCAGCCGACTGAGCATCAGGATGGTCTGCACCATATGGTGATTGATGAGGTAGCGCTCTTCTTCGGTCAGGGTGCCGCGACCGACGCTGAGGTTGTACAGCTCGCCGCGATTGAATTTGTATTGCGGCACGTTGAGCTTGAAGCCCCACGGGTTGTCGTCGGGCATCAGTTCGCCCGCCGTGCGCTCGAACAGGTGTTCGGCCTTGTCGGCCAGTAATGGCTCGAGCGTCGGCAGCGGGGGGGCAGGTGTGCGCGACTGGCGCACGCTTTCTTCCCAGGAAACGCCCAGGCGATCATCCAGGGTGCGCAGCCAGGTTTGGCTGGCAATTTGACGCAAGCGCTGCAGGTGCGCTTCGTCCATGTATTCTGCGCCGTGGTTGCATTGGGCGATAAAGGCGAAGTCGTCGTCCAGGCTGGCCAATCGGGTGTCGCGTTGCGCGGCGTGCTCGGGTTCGTCCGCCCCTTCGGCGAGGGCTTTCCAGTAATCGATCCACACATCGCGCTTGAGCACTTCGAAGCGCGTGCGCACCTCATGGATGCGGTCATTCAACGTTTCGAGTTTGGTGGCCTTATCAACCACGTACTCAGGTGTCGTCACTTTGCCGCAATCATGTAGCCATGAGGCAATATGCAGTGCCTCCCATTCTTCTTCGGTCGGTTGGTACTGGATAAATTGCGGTGCCTTGCTCGCCGCTGCCGCTCGGGCCAGCATCAGTGTCAAGGCTGGCACCCGCTGGCAATGGCCTCCGGTATAGGGGCTTTTGGCATCGATGGCGCCGGCGATGATCTGGATGAAGGAGTCGAGCAGTTGTTGTTGCCGGGCCTGCATGCGCTGGCTCTCGATGCAGGCTGCGGCTGCGCCCGACACTGCCTGGATGAAGGCGATACGATCATGGCGGAATTTTTCCAGGTCCGCTTCGTCGCCCGTGTCGGGGTGCAGCAGGGCGAGGATGCCCACGGTTTCATTACTGCGGTTGTGAAGGCGAATACCGACCAGATGGATGCGTGGGCTTTGCAGCTCATGGAGTATGCCGCGAAGATCCCCCGCTTGGTCGAAGCCCATCGCCGCCACCAGACTGTCGCGTTCGCGGCTGAGCAATTTGAGCCAGGTGGGGGTATCGCTCCCTTGCATCGCATGACTATCGATGCCCAATGCCTTTGGATCATGCATGACCCCATCGATGATCAACCGTGTGGGCTCCAGGCTGCCAGTGCTGCTGTCGAGCAGGTAAATCATGCCCGCTGGTGCCTGGCTGATACTCACGGTTTCTTGCAGGATGCGTTGCAACAAGGGGGCGAAGCGGGTCTCGGCACTGAGGCTGGCGGTGATTTCAAAAAAGCTTGCCAGGGTTTGCTTCATTCGTTGCATGGAGACGGTCAACTGGTCCACTTCAAGCACGGGAGAATGCCGGGTCAGGGGGTAATTGAAGTTGAAACTGCGGATGGCATCGGCTTCCTGAACCAGCGAGCGCAACGGGCGCACCAGTACCCTTGAAATCAACCACCCCACCGGCAGGCACAGCAGCAGAATACCCAGGGTCAATATTGCACCGCGCCAGCGCAGGCGATAGGCGTCGGCCAGCAGTTCATCCTCCGGCACCAGCAATGCCAATTCCAGGCCTTGCGGGCCGCCTTCGTCCATATGACTGCGGGCCACGACCCATTCACGGCCATCGGCTTTCAGGCGCTTGGCACCGACCGCGCTCTGCTGCAACCATTGTTTGAGCACCGGATGCAGGTCTTGCACTTTGGTCAGTTGAGCGGTTTGCGATTCCTTGATCAGCTTGCTGCTGTCCGGGTAGGCCACGGCATTATTGGCCTCGTCGAACAGCACCACTTGGGTGCCGGGTGTGACTTGGTGGCTGGCAAGGGTGGCGCTCAGATCGACCAGGGTCAGGTCGGCACCCAGTACAACGCTGTTGCTGGCGCGGCGTGCGAGGGTAGTGCCAACGTTGCGGGTGGAAAAAAACAGATAGGGTGCAGTGGTGATCTGGTCCAGCTCGGTCAGTGCCTGTTGGAACCATGGACGGTTGCGCGGATCGTATTGCTCGCCCGCGATATCGCGGGCGTCGATCTGGTTGAGTTCGCGGTCGAACAGCAGTGACCTGGAGTGGGGTGCGCCGTCGCTGTCACGTTCAATGCTCCAGACTTGGTACGCGGCATTCTCTGGGGCGGAAAAGTTAGCGCGCATCGCCTCGGAGCGCAGCGGCCGGACCATGAAAAAGTCGCCGTTGCTGTAACCGGTATACAGCGAAGCAAGGTTGGTGTTGGCAATAAGCGCTTGGCTGAATGGCTTGAGCAGCACCAGCCGCTGTTGCAGGTCGCCTGCCTGGGTATCGTCATCGGTTGCCAGCAGGCTGAGCAGGTCGCGGATGGGCTGATAGGTGTGTTTGAGGTCGAGCCGTACTTCCTGCTCGATCTGTGCAAACAACTGCTCGCTGCTCGACAGGATCAATTGGCTGGTCTGCCGATAATTGAACAACCCGAGCACAACCCCCGTGAGCAGCAAAAGGAACGTGAACATGGCACTGATATGCACATGCAACGGAAAGCGACGCTGTTCGTTTGTGCGCATGGCGGATCTCTAGCGGAGGTTGAGCTGTACTGCAGATTTTGAGCATAGTTAATCCGTAGCGCCGCGCCGTGATACTGCATCACACCTGCTTTTTACTCAGGCAGATGAGCTGCTGGCGCTGGGGAATGGATTGCTCTGCAGGGTTCTGTTGAGGGCTTGTTCCAGCTCTTGCATGGCGGCGAGAGTTTGCTCGCGCATTGTTTCAATTTCCTGGTTGTCATTTGAGTGTTGTAGGCAGGCCTCGAGTTTTTCGCAGCAGTTGATCAGTCGCCCGGCCTGGACAATGCGTGCAGCGCCCTTGATCTTGTGGGCCATCGCCAGAATGGAGGGTCGATTCTCCAAGGGTAAGTTGCGCAATTGCAGTTGGTCTTGATGGCCGCTTTGAAGAACCTCCGAAAACAACTGCTTGAGCATCTGTGGATCGTTTCCAGTCAGGGAGCCAGCTGTTGCCAGGCAAAACACTGCCGTTTCTTGCGAAGATTGCGCCCCTGTCCGCTTTACAATTGTGGCCAGGCATTGGCCCAGTACAGCCAGGCTGGTGGGTTTGAACAGGCAATCGTTCATTCCGGCACGCAGGCACCGTTCGCGCTCCTCTGGTAGGGCATTGGCCGTGTAGCCCAGAATGGTGCAGGGTTTCATATGGTATTGACGCTCATGGGCGCGGATGGCTCGCGTCAAGTCGTAGCCATTCATCAGCGGCATGCTGCAATCGACGATGACGACATCGAAGCAGCCGTCGAGCCAGGCATTCAGGCCGGCCTCGCCATTATGGGCAGTTGTGTGCTCAAGTTGCAGGTAGTGCAGTTGTTGTGACATTAGCAAACGATTGGCAGGGTGATCATCGACGACCAGCACATCCAAGGCTGGCAAGGGCGATAACTGCTGGGGTTCAGGCTCGACTTCAATGGTGGGCTCCAGGCATTCGATGGGCATGCGGATGCTCACCTCGGTGCCCTCGCCACGCCGGCTGCTCAATGTCAGTTCGCCGGCCATCATGGTGCAGAGGGTTCGGCAGATGACCAGCCCCAGCCCAGTGCCGTTTCTGGCCAGTTGGCCTTCGGGCTCCGCTTGGGCGAATGGCGTGAACAGCCGTTGTTGATCGGCGCTGTCGATGCCGATGCCGCTGTCCTTGACCCGCAGGTTGAGCATGGCCTGGCCCGATTGTTCGCCAGATTGAAGTTGCAGGTGCAGGCTGATCTGGCCGCGTTCGGTAAACTTGATTGCGTTACTGATCAGGTTCGACAGTATCTGCTTGAATCGCAGCGGGTCGATCAATACCTGCCGATCGGCCTGGGGATCCAGGGTCAGGAGCAGGCTGAGCTGTTTCTGCCGCGCCAGGCCGTCGAATACCCTCACCACTGAATTGACCAGTTCGCGCAAGTTGACGCGCTCGGGATGGAGCGTGAGGCGCCCGGACTCGATGCGGGCGATGTCCAGGATATCGCCGATGAGCTCCAGCAGGTCTTTGGCCGAGCCATACGCCACTTCGATGGCCGGGCGATCCAGGTGGCCCTGGTCGGCGCGCTTGAGGGTCAGTTCCAGCATGCCGATCACTGCATTCATGGGGGTGCGAATTTCGTGGCTCATGGTTGCCAGGAAGGTGCTCTTGGCGCGATTGGCATCGTCGGCCTGGTCCTTGGCCTGGCGCAGGTCTTCCAACAGTTGCCGGCGTTCGCTGATATCGATCCAACCACCGATAACACCCTGGACCACGCCCACGGAATCCCGATAGGGCAGGATCCAGTGGTAGATGGTCAGGTCCCGTTCGCCAATTTTCAGTGGGCGGTCCTGGATCATGGGTTGGTCGCTGGCCATTACCTGGAGATAGTCAGCATGGAATTTGCCCGCCTGGTCCTTGTCACCCAGTACGCTATCGAACACCGTCCTGCCGATAATGTCTTCCTGTCTACAGGAAAAGGCCTGCAAGTAGCTGTCATTGCAGGTTTGCAGCAAGCCCGTGCGGTCGCGAACGTAGATCGGATGCGGGGTGCCGTTGACCAATGCATACATGAACGCCAACTGATCGTTCAGCGCACGCTCGGCTTGTTCTCGCTTCTTGATCTGTCGCCGCATATGGGCATTCCAGACCAGCGATAACAGCAACAACATGCCGGTGCCGGCGATCACTTGGTAAATCACTCGCTGGTGGGTGTGCCAGTATGAGTCGGTCACCGGTTTGTAGCCGCGCCAGCGGCTATTGATGATGCCAAGCTCGTCCGGAGCAATGCTGAGCAAGGCTTTGTCCAGAATGCTGCTCAACTCTTTTGCGTGCGCTGCGGTGGCCAATGAAAAGGTGGCTTGCTCGGTGCCAATGGTCGAGCTGATAACCAGCGCATTCTGAAATTGTGTGGAACTGATGAGGTGATTGGCGATGATCAAAGAACTGACTGCACCTTCGACCTGATGCTGAGCCAACAGCATCGCGGCGGTCTGTTCATCCTTGGTTTGCACTAATTGCAGCTGTGGATAGTGCTCGCGCAGGTAGCTGACCAATGGGTTGCCCTGGCTTATCGCCAGGCGATGGGTGGCCTGCCTGTGCAGCTGCACAGGCTGTGCTGCACCCTTGCGGGTCAGCAGGACATAGGAGTTTTCCAGGTAAGGTCGGGTTATGGCCAACTGGGCATCACGCTCGGAACTGGTCGTGATGGTGGCGATCAGGTCGGCCTTGCCCTGAGTGACTCGCTCGATCATGTCGAGGGTCGAGTCGCTGTGCAGAATCTCGAAGCGCAATCCTGTGCGCAAGCGGATCAGCTCAAGCAGGTCAGCACTGATGCCACGGTAGTTGCCCGCCTCATCAAGGAAAGACAGGGGGGCGAAGTTTTCCGCGACCACCACGCCAATCACCGGGTTGCGGGTGATCCACTGTTCTTCTCTGTGCGACAGCTGCAGCCGATGATCGGTCAACAGGATGTCGCTGCCGGCGCTCCAGCGTTTGAAGATGCTTTCGCGGGTAGCGGTGGGAACGGCAGCAAGGGTGGCATTGACCACTTGCAACAATAATTGGTCGTTGCTGCGCAGTGCGAAGCTGAAGCCTACCGGCTCATGCTTGCCAAAGTTGGCCATCTTCACGTTTTTCAGATGGCCTTGGTTGATCAGGTAATGTGCCGAAATGGTATCGCCAAGAAAAATGTCGGCCTGGTCAAAGGCCACTGCATTCAGGGCGTTCTGAAAGGAAGGGTAGGTGTCGATTTGCGCCCCGGGGTAGCTGGCCTCGACCTCGGCGCGCGGCAGGTAGTGGTAGACCATGCTCATACGCAATCCGGAGAGATCGCTCATCACTGAACGGCTCTCGTCCTCGCGAGTCACCAGCACGGGTTGGTCGACGGCGTAGGGCCTGGACAGGGTCACGCCTGCTGTCATCGCCTCGAATCCGTTGGCGCTGCCGAGCATGTCAATCGAGCCATCGATCAGTGCCTGCAAAGCGGCTTCACGGCTTGCATAGCGTTCGACGCGAATCTTGACGGCCAGCGTGCTGGCGATCAAGCCGGCATAGTCGGCTGTCAGCCCTTCGTATTCGCGCCCGCTGCCGGTCATGTCGAAGGGTGGGTAGTCGGGGGCCGACGTCCCCAGTACCAGCTCTCGCTTCTCCTGGAGCCAATGTATCTGTTGTGTGCTCAACGCCACATTCAGCTTTATTGGGTCAGTGCGGCTTAGCAGTGAATAGTCCGCAGCCGGCAAGTGATCTGCAACGAGCGGGGTACTCAAGTACAAGCCCGCGACCAGAAGCCAATGATGGTTCAAGCGCCTAGGCATTTTCACTCTCACACCAATGCATTGCGTTTGGCTATCTCGATAAGTTCCACCAGGGAGCTGGCGTTGAGTTTTTGCATAAGTCGTTTCTTGTAGGTGCTCACGGTCTTGTTGCTGAGGAACATACCCTTGGCGATTTCCTTGTTTGTGCGACCTTGGGCAAAGAGTTGCAACACCATCAGTTCACGGTCATTGACCAGTTTGAAGCGCTCGGCTTCCGAATGTGAGTCATTGTCCTGGCGCACGGCATTGAGGGCCTGGCTCGGGAAATAGTTGTAACCCGAGAGCACCGCCTTGATTGCGCTGAGCAATTCACTGAGATCTTCCTGTTTGCAGACATACCCGGAAGCACCCGATTGCATGCAGCGAATGGCGAACAGTGCCGGGCTCTGGGCGGTCAATACCAGTATTTTCAACGGTATGTTCATCGAATTGAAGCGGGCCAGAACTTCCAGACCATCAAGCTTGGGTATGCTGATGTCGAGAATGATCAGTTCGGGTAGGCATTCGCGCACCATTTGCATGGCATCGACCCCGTTGTCGGACTCGCCGACCACGCGATAACCCTCGTTTTCGAGCAACATACGAACGGCCAGGCGAATAACCGGATGATCATCAACTATAAAAACAGAGTGCATAAAAATTCCCGTACTGACTGCGAAGAAACGCGCACCTTAGCCGATATGCAGGCGGTGGCACATGAAGAGACCCGCGGGTTAGTGCTATATAGGAAATGTCCTACAGCAAACAAAGGCTGGGAATACAGTTTTTTTCATGTGAGACACTGTCAACTTTATATTGACGACTGTTTATTGCTGGTTTTGGCTGTGTGTTTTAATTGTCAGCGTGAGGTTTGTAGAATTTTCCTACATAGCCATATGCGTCTGCCAGCATGGCTTGATTACTGGCAGTGGAACGGGTCGGGATCAATGGAGCCTGTAAAGCGTTTCAGTCAGTCATTTGCCAAAACACAGTCGGATTATTCAGATCGCAAGCTGATTTAAATAGTTAGATATTCCGAAAGTGTTGTAGGTTATTTCCGAGAGAAAGCATCACAGCAAATGCCGGCCGATGCCGACATCCACTGTCGAGTCAGACGGGGCTGGAGCGGCCTGTCATTTCTCTGGCCATTTCACTGGCATAGCTGTCGGTCATGCCGGCGATGAAATCGATCATGCGTAAAAAGGCGCTGTGCAACGGCCATGAGGGATCGGGCGCATTGTTACCCAGCAGGTCGAGGATGCGCTGGTGCTTGAATGAAGGCGTACGCCCGCCGTGTTGCTCCAGCGCGGCACCGCAGAAGGCGTTGAGCAGTATTTCCAGGGTGGTATAGGCGCCAATTTCATGGAGCGTCTTGCGTTTATCCTGGAATATTTTCTCCCGTGCCATTTCCTTCGCGCTGAGCACGCAGCGTTTGGCAGGGCCGTGCATGTGTTCGACCAGGTCGCCTTGCAGGGTGCCATCGAGCAGGGCTTGCTGCTGATCGACAAAGGCGCGTGCGGCGGTGTTGGTCAGGTGCTCGATCGCCTTGCCGCGCAAAATGGCCAGTTTGCGCCGACGCGAATCCCGAGGGCCCAATTGCCGATAGGTTTCCGGGAGATCGTCTCCGACCAGGCCCAGCAGCAAGGATTCGACTTCGGGATAGTCGAGCAGGTCCATCTCCAGCCCGTCTTCCAGGTCGATCAAGGCATAGCAAATGTCGTCGGCCGCCTCCATCAGGTACACCAACGGATGGCGTGCCCAGCGTTGCTCGTCGAGCTGGGGCAGGCCAAGTTTGTTGGCGATCTGTTCGAGCAGCGGCAGCTCACTCTGGTAGCAGCCGAACTTGTGCTTTTTGTAGCCCAGGGAGTCGGCATGGCGAGCACTCCAGGGGTACTTCAGGTACGTACCCAAGGTCGCATAGGTCAGTCGGGTGCCACCGTCGAACTGGTGATACTCCAGTTGAGTCAACACGCGAAAGCCCTGGGCATTGCCTTCAAAGTTAAGAAAGTCATTGCGTTCGTCATCGCTCATGGCATCGAGCCAGCCGCGCCCGGCGGCTTGCTGGAACCAATGGCGAATGGCGTCTTCGCCCGAGTGCCCGAAGGGCGGGTTGCCAATGTCATGGGCCAGGCATGCCGACTGCACGACCATGCCCAGGTCACTGGGTTCGCACCAATGTGGCAGGCTGTCGCGCAGGGTTTCTCCTACGCGCATGCCCAGTGAGCGCCCTACGCAGCTGACTTCCAGGGAATGGGTAAGTCGCGTATGGATATGGTCGTTGCTCGACACCGGGTGGACCTGGGTCTTGCGCCCCAGGCGGCGGAATGCACCGGAAAAGATTATTCGGTCATGGTCCTTGTGAAAAGGACTGCGGCCCAGCTCTTCAGAACTGTGCAGTGTTTTGCCCAGGCGCTCGCGGGTAAGCAGGGTGTGCCAATCCAAGGCCGATTCTCCGTTGCGTAAACATTGCCCTAGTGTCCTGTCTCAGAAATACATTACCTTTTTGACGAGTACCTGTTGCTGCCAGGCAAGGCGCCGCGACGAGTCATAGCAGGGCTATGGCGAGGAGTGGCAACGCAGCATGGTGGCGACAGGTGCCGTCAAAAGGGAACAGCTTATTTCCGAGACAGGACACTAGCTTCCTGTGTCCGGCAGTGGCGCGCAAGTGGCGCCACGACCGGCGATAGTCATTTCCTTTGTGGCGGGCCCTGCATCACCAGTTTGATCAATGGAATCAGGCTGGTGCCCAGGCCTATCAAGCGGGTCAGATTGCCACTGCCCGCGTTTTTCGCGCCCTTGCCGGTAAAAAATCCCAGTAAGACGACGGCGGCCATGCCCCATAGTGGGGCGTGTTTGATGCCAAGGCCGCCTTGCAGGTTGTTGGCCATGGCTCGGACACGATACAGCGGATTGATCACCTGCCTGGATTCGTGACGAATTTCCTGGCGATGCATTTCCATGCGCAAGCGAATCAGCGCCTTACGCAGTTCGCGGCGGTTGTTGGTCTGTGGTGCTTGAGGAAGGCTCATGGCAGCAGGCGCTCCCGGTCATTGGCCAGTTCTTCCAGGGTGGCATTGAAGGGCGAGGACTCGTCGAAGATGGCCGCCTTCAAGCGTAGGCCGCAGAACACGGCAGCCAGGGCGTAGAACACGCACAAACCGACAATGCCCGCCAGGCGATAGCTGTCCCACAGCAGAATCAACACCAACCCCGACAGGGCTGTCAGCAGCAGTAGGGCAAACACCAGTGCCAGGCCGGCGAACAGCAACAGGCTCAGGGTGCGGGCTTTTTGTTCCTGCAGTTCGATGCCGAACAGCTCGACGTGACTGTGCAGCAGGCCGAGGAACGCGGCACCCAGGCGCCTTGTCGAGGACGCCGAACCCGAAGGCTCGTCATGTGTATCCATGCTCATATCAGCGCCTTGTGGCCAGCAAACCAATCAAAAAGCCCACCCCCGCGGCGATGCCGATCGACTGCCAGGGATTGGCCTGCACGTATTCTTCAGTAGCGGCCACGGCAGCCTGGCCGTGCTCGCGCATGGAGTCTTCGGTCATGCGCAGGGTCTCACGGGCTTTGAGAAGGCTTTCATGGATCTGTGCACGCAACTCGTCGGCCTGGTCTCCCGCCAGTGTTGCGGTGTGTTCCAGCAATTTTTCGGTGTCATGCACCAGGGTCTGGAAGTCGGACATCAGTATGTCTTGAGCAGTCTTTGCCGTTTTGCTGGCCATGGTTCTCTCCATTAGTGGCTTCTGGGTAATTCGAGTACAGGCGTGCAGTGAAGGTTCAGTGTGTTTGCCTGGTACAGCTTTTGCTATGCCTTGGTGCGCGGTATGAGGTGGTCGCGCTGAATTCGGGCACAGGACCTGTCCCCGCTGCGAGAACCTTAACCTAAACGAATAAAACCGAGGAAAAACCAAAAGCCGGGCATTTGCTCAAGCGTTCCACTTGCGCCAAATCGGTTCACCGACACCAGGGAGTTGATCGTCGGTCGTGCCAATTCGGTGCAAGGCTTGAGCTGTCGACCTGCTTTGGTGCTTTTCCGTAACTTCAGGCCTGCCTCCCTTATGGAAAATCTGCAAAGCGCGGTGGACTCACTGGTCCATGGTTCAAACACGCTGTTCATCCTGATCGGTGCGGTCATGGTCCTGGCCATGCACGCCGGTTTTGCCTTCCTTGAGGTCGGGACGGTGCGGCATAAAAACCAGGTCAACGCACTGTCGAAGATCCTCAGCGATTTTGCTGTATCGACGCTGGCCTATTTCTTTATAGGCTATTGGATCTCTTATGGGGTCAGTTTTCTTGAGCCGGCGGCGGTGA
Organism: uncultured Pseudomonas sp.; assembly: GCA_964453495.1. Lineage (GTDB taxonomy): Bacteria > Pseudomonadota > Gammaproteobacteria > Pseudomonadales > Pseudomonadaceae > Aquipseudomonas. Next base: position 16,167 of record CAYVPI010000033.1, read on the forward strand.
TCAGCAGCGATCACGGCTACAAACTGGTCAAGTTCTTTTTCTTGCTGACCTTTGCCGCTGCCATTCCGGCGATCATTTCCGGCGGCATCGCCGAGCGGGCGAAATTCTGCCCGCAACTGTGCGCAACCGTGTTGATCGTGGCCTTCATCTATCCCTTTTTCGAAGGCATGGCCTGGAATGGCAACTTCGGTGTCCAGGCCTGGCTGCTGGCGCGTTTCGGTGCCACGTTCCACGACTTCGCAGGCTCGGTGGTGGTGCATGCCATGGGTGGATGGCTTGCGTTGACCGCCGTGTTGCTGCTGGGGCCGCGCAACGGGCGCTATCGCGAAGGTCGACTGGTGGCCTTTGCGCCGTCCAATATTCCCTTTCTGGCATTAGGCTCGTGGATCCTGATCGTCGGCTGGTTTGGCTTCAACGTGATGAGCGCGCAAACCTTGCAAGGCGTCAGTGGCCTGGTGGCGGTCAATTCACTGATGGCCATGGTAGGGGGAACCGTTGCCGCGCTGGTGGTCGGGCGCAATGACCCAGGCTTTTTGCATAACGGTCCTTTGGCTGGGCTGGTGGCGGTTTGTGCGGGCTCCGACCTGATGCATCCGATTGGCGCGCTGGCAACTGGGGCCATTGCCGGCGTACTGTTCGTCTGGTGCTTCATCGCTGCGCAAAACCAATGGAAGATCGACGATGTCCTGGGTGTCTGGCCATTGCATGGCCTGTGCGGCGTTTGGGGTGGTATAGCTTGCGGCATCTTCGGGCAGACAGCGCTCGGAGGCTTGGGCGGGGTCAGCCTGGCCAGCCAGTTGCTCGGCAGCCTTGCCGGTGTGGTTATTGCCGTGCTGGGCGGCTTTGCCGTGTACGGCATCATCAAGGCGGTTATGGGGATCCGCCTGAGCCAGGAGCAGGAGTACTACGGCGCCGATCTGTCGATTCACAAGATTGGCGCCAACAGCCAGGATTGATCGGTTGTCAGCGGCCTTCGAGCAAATGGGCTTCGCAGGCTTCAATGGCTGCCATGGGGCCGCTGAGCAACACTGCATCCCCCGCGTGCAGGCAGGTACCGGCCTGGGTCGCCAATTCTTCGCCCTCGCGCTGGACCGCCTGCACCTGCACTCCCATCCGCTCCAGTGCCAACTCCTGCAGCGGCCGGCCGCAGGCATAAGCGTCGGCACCCAGGTTGACGGCATGCATCACGACTTTGGGCTGCCCCTGGCTGTCGAGCAAGTTGCTTTGCGCACCATGGTAAAAACCATGCAGCATGCGGTAGCGCGACTGCCTGACTTCATTGAGGCGCTGCTGAACCACCTGTTCGGAAATGCCGAGCAAGATCAAGGCGTGGGAGGCGAGCATCAAAGTCGACTCCAGCAGCTCCGGGACCACGGCGCTGGCACCAGCCTCCTTGAGTTCGGCCAGCAGGCTGTCATCACGCGTGCGCACCAGAATCGGCACGAGCGCGTTGAGCGATCGGGCGGCCTTGAGTATGTTCAGGGCGATGTCGGTCTTGTCCACGGCGATGACCAGGAGCCTGGCCCGCTCCAGGCCCACGGCTTGTAACAATTCGCTGCGGCGCGAATCGCCATAGTGCACGCAGGTTTCCCCGGCGGCGGCTTCCTTGACCCGTACCGGGTCGTCGTCCAGGGCGACGAAGCGTTGTTGCTCGCGGCGCAGTACCCGGCCAATGGACTGGCCAACCCGTCCATAACCGCAAATCACCACATGCCCTTGAGTATCGGCATTCTGAGCGCTGATTGACTCGAGTTGCACTTCTTCATTCGATGTGCGGTGCAAGCGCGCAGCTATGGCAGGGGCGGCACGCAGCAGCAAGGGCGTTATGCACATCGAGCAAAAGGTCGCTGCCAGCAGCAGATTGCCGATGTGTTCGGGAAGCAGATTGCTTTGTTGCATCTGTGCCATCAAGGCAAAGCAGAATTCACCACCCTGGGCCAGGGCCAGGCCTGTACGCCAGGCGGTCTCGCTATCACTGCCGCGTAGCTTGACCAAAGCGGCAACCACGCAGCCTTTCAATAGAAGCAGGCCAAGGGTCAGGCCCAGGATCAGTAAGCCATGGCTGGCAAACAGCTGCAAATCGATCAGCATGCCGATACTGACGAAAAACAGCCCCAGCAAAATGTCACGAAATGGCCGGATGTCGGCTTCGATCTGGTGCCGGTAATGGCTTTCGCCCAGCAGCATGCCGGCCAGAAATGCACCCAGCGCAGGTGACAGGCCCAGCAGGTGAGTAAGCCAGGCAGCCAGCAACACGATTACCAGCGCCAGCATGACAAACAGTTCGGCAGAATGAGAACTGGCCACCTCATGGAACAGCCGCGGCAACAGCCAGCGGCTGGCCAGCAACAGGCCGAAAAACAGGAGGGCAGTCTTGGCCAGGGTCAACGGCAATGCCCAGTACCAGGCTTGCCCGCCGTTGCCGGCAAACACCGGCACCAGGGTCAAAAGCAATACTGCCACAACATCCTGGAACAGCAGCACACCGATGGCGTTCTGGCCGTGGCTGCTGAAGATTTCACCCAGGCTGGTAAGCTCCTTGCTGACGATGGCTGTGGAGGAGAGCGCAAGGCCGGCTCCCAGCAGCAAGGCAACATTGGCCGGCATGCCTAGCAGCGTAAGCGCGCCGGCGAGCAGCGCCCCTGTGCAGATAACCTGCAAACTGCCCAAGCCGAACACCGTTGCGCGCATGGCCAGCATCTTGGGCAGGGAAAATTCAAGACCTAAGGAAAACAGCAGAAACACCACGCCCATCTCTGCCAGGTCCGGCAGTTCTTCGCTTTCATGGATCCAGCCCAGTGCGGTTGGCCCAACCAGCAGGCCCACGCACAAATAGCCAAGCACTGCCGGCAATTGCAGGCGTCGAAACAGTGCGATGACGATCAATGAGCAGGTCAGGATGATCAATAGATTGGCAAACAAAGGCGACTCCGCATACAGGGAAAGGCAGCAAACGACGCATTATCGGTGCTTGGTCGGCAAGCACCGATGACCAGCATCATAGTTTGCAATCATCACCCTGCCCATTTGCTCGACGCTAACCTTGCTTGGGCCCTAAACTAAATGTCCCTTGGAAATATCGTCGGTGACTCTCCATGCTTCCTGAATGCCAATTGTTCGGCACGCTCGGTTGCCATCTCTGTGAAGTGGCAGAGGCGCTGCTGATGCCCTTTGTCGAACATGGGCTGCAGGTCGAGCTGATCGATATCGCCGAAAACGAGGAGTGGGTAGAAACCTACTCGTTACGCATTCCAGTGCTGCGCCGCACTGACTCCGGTGCCGAGCTGAACTGGCCGTTCGATGGCGAACAGGTCGTCGCCTTCCTGCGCTGACCGGCCGTCTACCGTGGCTCGGTGCTGCCGAGTCATACATTGATGCATTTCTGAAAGTGCAGCCCGTGCCTGGCCGATGGACAATGGTCGCGGCTGGAGGGGCCATCGATGGTCTCGCCGGTCGCTATCTTCAAAACTGCGCCAAGGAGTGGCGAAATGAAGCTGACACCCTATTTCACACTCCAAGAGATGATTCTCTCGGAGACTGCTGCACGAAAAGGCATCGATAACACCCCCAGTGCTGACATCATCAACAACCTGCAGCGCCTTGCCGAGTTTCTCGAGCACGTCAGAGCGCTGGTGGGTAGGCCAATCCTGGTCACCAGTGGTTATCGGTCGCCCCAATTGAACCAGGCAATCGGCGGCGCGGCGCGTAGCTCTCATATGAGTGGCCTTGCCGCCGACATCAATGCCCCCGGGCTCACGCCCTTGGAGTTGGCCAGGTCGATTGCCGATTCGGAGCTGGCTTTTGACCAGCTGATTCTCGAGTTCGATGCCTGGGTGCACATTGGGCTGGCCACCCGGGACCCTCGTCGACAGCTAATGACGATACGCAGGGGGAGCGGTTATCGCGCGGGTTTGGTGGAGGTTGGACGATAAATCTTACAGCAGGTTTTCTGTCGTCTGAACATTGACTGAACCAGATCACCTCCCTATGCTGTATATAAATACAGTATTTGTCCGGCGCCTTCGGTGCCAGCGAAGGAGCAGGGCGGTGGTCAATGTCGATCAATTGAAGTACAGCGTTAATCGCATGTCTACGGAGGTTGTCCGGGAAGCTGTGCTGGAGCTGCGCCTCGATGGCCTGGTGACAGAGGGCAAGACGCCTTTCAACAAGCTGCATTTCAACACCTGCTTTGCTGAAATCGAGGCGCTGTTCCAGCGTGCGGGGTATCACCGCCCGCTGGACGTGGTCGGTTACCAGGGCTTGTTGTATGCGCTTTATGATCCCAGCCGCTGGGAAGCGGTGGATGTTCTGCGCTGGCTCAAGGAATTTACCGAAGCGGCGTCAGCCCAGGCGAGCCGTGCTGGGCTGAGCGTCGTTGATGCGTGATAATGGCGGCATTTCCTGCCTCTAGAGTATCTCCATGCCCAGCGCGCCTTTCGATCCGGCCCGGCACCAAGCCAGTACCGTTTGCTTGCCTGCCGGCCCTTGGGCAACCGTGCTCGATTGCCTTTGCGAGCACTTCAAGGCGATCAGTCGCGAGCAGTGGTTGGACCGCATTGCCCGTGGCCGTGTTCTGGATGCCCAAGGGGCGCCGATCGGCGTACAGCTTGCCTACAAGCAAGGTTTGCGCATTCATTATTTTCGCGAAGTGCCGAATGAAAAGCCCATCCCCGTGCAGGAAAACATCCTGCACATGGATGAACACCTGGTGGTGGCGGACAAACCGCATTTCCTTCCGGTGACGCCCACCGGCGAGTACGTCGAACACACATTGCTGCGTCGCTTGATCAGGCGTCTGGATAATCCGCATCTGGTGCCCCTGCATCGCATCGACCGGCACACTGCGGGCCTGGTGCTGTTTTCGGCCAATCCTCAAAGCCGTTCGGCCTATCAGGCGTTGTTCCCCAATCGGCAGATCGAAAAGCGCTACGAGGCCATTGCCCCGGCCTTGCCTGGTCTGGATTTCCCGTTGGTGCACAAAAGCCGGATGGTCAACGGCCAACCTTTTTTCCGCATGCAGGAAGTGCCGGGTGTCAGCAACAGCGAAACCCGTGCCGAGATTTCGCAGAAGAACGGTCAGTGGTGGCGCTATGCGCTCTATCCGGTGACCGGTAAAACCCATCAGCTAAGGGTGCACATGACCGCATTGGGGGCCAGCATCTGCAATGACCCTTTCTATCCAGAGGTCACCAATGCCGCGGATGACTACAGCAAACCCCTGAAGTTACTGGCGCAAAGTCTGCGCTTCAACGACCCGCTGACAGGGCTGGAGCGGTACTTCGAAAGCCGTTTGACGCTCGACTGGTAGCCGACAGGTACATTCCCTGGGAGGGGGGGGAAATCCGCCACTCTCCTTGGCTTTCACCTTGGTTTTTGGCGGATTTCCGCCAGTTTCGGTTCAGTTTAAAACCCACTGCATGCCAACAGCCAAGGCTTCCAGGGCTGTAATGGGAATGCGGCACGACCCTTGCTATCAGCCTTCCTGCAATCCAGTGCCCATGCCAGGCAAACAGCCTTTTGCTCGAACAAGCGTTGCCTCATGGGGTATTCCCGGCGTGCGCTGTTCAAAGAGCGCCTTGGCAAACGCACGGCATGACTGCCTTGAATCATCGATACCCTCAGCCGCCAGCCCACCTGAGAACAGGTAGAGCCCGGCCTGTCCGTTGGGCAGTGCTGGAGTCCGGGTATTGGGCGAGCCATAAAAAATGGGCGTGCACCTTGGGGCGATCAGTCATTGCCAAACTTTCACTTCAATTGGACTGACTTATGAAAAAAATCCTGCTGATGCTCCTGTATCTGAGTGTCATTGGCTGCTCCAAGCATGACGAGCCCGAAAAGACCGTGGATGTACTGCTGATCGGCGGCGGCATCATGAGCGCGAGCCTGGGGACTTACCTCAACGAGCTTGAGCCGGGCTGGTCGATCGATATCTACGAGCGTCTGGACAAGGTTGCCGAAGAAAGCTCCAACGCCTGGAACAATGCCGGTACCGGGCATTCGGCATTCTGCGAGTTGAACTACACGCCGGAAACCGCCGATGGCGGCATCGATATCAGCAAGGCCGTGGCGATCAACGAGAACTTCGAGATCTCCAAGCAGTTCTGGGCCTACCAAGTAGAGCAGGGTGTGCTGAACACTCCCAGGTCGTTCATCAACAATGTGCCACACATGAGTTTTGTTTGGGGAGACGACAATGTTGCCTTCCTCAAGAAGCGTCATGCAGCCTTGCAACACAGTTCCTTGTTCCGCGGCATGGAGTATTCCGAAGACCACGCGCAGATCCAAAAATGGGTACCGTTGGTCATGGCAGGGCGGCCGGCCGAGCAAAAGGTCGCGGCAACCCGCATGTCGATCGGTACCGATGTCAACTTCGGCGAGATCACTCGCCAGCTGATCACCTCGCTGACCCGTCGCGAAAACGTCAAGTTGCATGTACAGCATGAAGTGCGCGATATCGTACGCAATGCCGACAGCAGCTGGACCGTCGTTGTCGCCGACCTTGCTAACAAGGGCGCCGAATCTCGCGTAAAAGCTCGATTCGTATTCATTGGCGCCGGTGGTGGTGCGCTCAAGCTGTTGCAGAAATCCGGTATCCCCGAAGCTGACGGTTATGCCGGCTTCCCGGTCGGTGGCCAGTTCCTGGTCACACGCAATCGGCAGATCGTCGCCCAGCACAAGGCCAAGCTCTATGGCAAGGCATCGGTAGGTGCGCCACCGATGTCCGTACCGCATCTCGATACCCGCGTGATTGACGGCCAGGAAGTGTTGCTGTTTGGTCCGTTCGCAACCTTCTCCACCAAATTCCTGAAGAACGGTTCGATGCTGGACATGTTAGGTGCCTTGACCAGCCACAATATCCTGCCTATGGCCCATGCCGGTCTCGATAACTTGTCGCTCAGCACTTACCTGATGGGGCAGCTGATGCTCAGCCAGGAAGATCGCATGGATTCGCTGCGTGAGTATTTCCCTGATGCCAAGTCCGAGGACTGGGCATTGCTGCAAGCCGGCCAGCGTGTTCAGGTCATCAAGAAAGATGCCGAGCATGGTGGTGTCCTGCAGTTCGGTACGGAAGTGGTCAGCGCCAAGGATGGCAGCATTGCCGCACTGCTGGGCGCTTCCCCAGGAGCCTCGACGGCAGCGCCAATCATGCTGACCGTACTGGAGCGCACCTTCAAGGACCGTATCAAGACCCCTGAATGGCAAGCCAAGCTCAAGCAGATTGTTCCTTCGTACGGCCAGAAGCTGAACAACGACCTTGAGCTGACCAACCGGATTCGTGCCTGGAGCAGCGAGCGTCTGCAGCTTGAGTTCGTTCACGTCGAGCCGGATCAGGCACCTGTTGCCGAGGCGGCCCTCTAACGCCGTTCTTTTCCAAGCCCTACCCAGACAACAAAAAGCCCGCATCAAGCGGGCTTTTTGTTAAGCGACAATTACTTGTGCTTGTGGCGGCTGTCGTTCGCCAAGTTGTTACCCAGGGCACCGCCTGCGGCGCCACCCAGGCCTGCACCGATAGTCGAGCCGGTGCTGCCACCGAGCTTGCTACCGATCAGCGAGCCGCCTGCTGAACCCAGGCCGCCACCGATGGCTGCCTTGGTCTTGTTGCCCTTTTTCGCCGCAACCGCGCTACCGGCCGCGCCACCTACGCCTGCGCCGATTGCAGCGCCAGTGCTACCACCGATGACTTGCTTGCCGATCACGTTGCCCAGGGCGCCGCCCAGGCCACCGCCGATTGCCGTGGTGCCGTCGCCGGCCAGTGCGCCCTGGGTGAACAGGAAACCAAGTGCCAGGGTGGCGAGAGTTTTACGCATGTTGCTGAACCTCAAGGGAAAAAAGACCACGCATTGTGAGGGGGGATGGCAGGGTGGGCAAATTCAACCGATGCCTGACCCGTACTAGCCCGTATTGGCCGTGGAAGAGCCGTTGCTGGGCCTTCAGACAATGGGGCCTATCGCGAGTTCCGAACCGGGGGCGAAATGAGCGACTTTTCCGTGGGCACAAAAAAGCCCGTGCAAAACGGGCTTTCTGGATGGGCTTGTAGCTGCCTCGGCAGCACTGGATCTTGAATTGGTCGCAGAGACAGGATTCGAACCTGCGACCTTCTCGTCCCGAACGAGACGCGCTACCTGCCTGCGCTACACTCCGACATGCTGAAAATATTACTCAAAAAATCAGCGTAGACAAGATCTGGATCGACCAGGGCCGCAACTTCAAACTGCGGCCTTGCCGGTCGGTCATTACAGCTCTTTCACCGTGCGGACTTGGTCCTTATTGATGCGGGCCTGCTTGCCGTCAAGTTGCTGGAACTCGTAAAAACCTGACTCTTCATCGTAGCGCGGTGAATCGACCGCCTGGATTTCACGTCCGTCATTGAGGGTGATCACAGTAGGTGTGGAGCAACCGGCGAGGGTGGCCAGGCCCACTGCGAGCAGAATGGCGGGAAGGGTCCGTTGGTTCATTATCTGTCTCCGATAGGATGCTGCTGTTAATACACTCTTCAGACGTACCCCCGGTCTGCAAGTTCCGTGTTTCACTACCCCGCCTTGAAGAATAGCGGCCAAAATTCAATCGTGTAGAAAGACTGCGCTGCTCGCTTCAAGACGCGCCCCATCTGTGCATTTCAAGCACGCGCGAGGCACCGCGAGCCTGTGATATAACACCGCCCATCTACTCATTCATCGGACAGGGCCCCATGAAAGCCAAGGTTGAAGTACCGTTTGTGCCGCTCAATATTGCCGTTCTGACTGTCAGCGATACCCGTACGCTGGAAACCGATACCTCCGGTCAGTTGTTCGTCGATCGCCTGACTACCGCCGGTCACCAATTGGCTGCGCGGGTGCTGCTCAAGGACGATCTCTACAAGATTCGTGCTCAGGTCGCCAACTGGATCGCCGACGATCAGGTACAAGTGGTGCTGATCACCGGTGGCACCGGTTTCACCGGGCGCGACAGCACCCCCGAGGCTGTGGCTTGCTTGCTGGACAAACAGGTCGATGGTTTTGGTGAGTTGTTCCGGCAGATATCGGTGGCTGATATCGGTACTTCGACCGTGCAATCGCGCGCCTTGGCTGGCCTGGCCAATGGCACGCTGGTTTGCTGCCTGCCCGGTTCGACCAATGCCTGCCGTACCGGCTGGGATGGCATTCTCGCCGAGCAATTGGATGCTCGGCACCGCCCTTGCAATTTCGTCGTCCACCTCAAGCAGGTCGAGCCCTGCCAGAGCCGTGGCTGAGTTGGGCGCGGCGAGCCCGCTGATGCCGGTGGAACAAGCGCTGGCACGATTGCTTGATCTGGCAGAAGCTTCCCCGATCCTGGAACAAGAAAGGGTAACGCTGGCCGAAGCCGATGGCCGAGTACTGGCCGGCGCATTGGTGTCGAGCCTCGACCTGCCGCCATGGCCCAACAGTGCCATGGACGGATATGCCCTGCGGCTGGCCGACTGGACGGGACAGCCAATGGCCGTCAGCCAACGGATTTTCGCAGGCCAGGCACCCGAACCGCTGCAGGCCGGAACCTGTACGAGAATATTCACCGGTGCTCCTTTGCCCGCTGGCGCCGACTGCGTCGAAATGCAGGAAAACGTCGAGGTGCAGGCTGATCAGCGCGTGCGTTTTACCCAGGGTATGCACGTGGGCCAGAACATACGCCCTCAAGGGCAGGAAACCCGGATTGGCCAACAGGTACTGGATGCGGGCACGCGCCTGGGGCCGATCGAACTAGGGTTGGCGGCATCGCTTGGTTGTGCAGACGTACCGGTGGTGCGACGGCCGCGGGTGGCGGTCCTGTCGACGGGCGACGAGTTGGTCGAACCAGGCCTGGCCCTGGGTCCGGGGCAGATCTATAACAGCAATCGACGGGTCCTGTGCAGTTGGTTGCTCAGGTTGGGCTGTGAGGTGGTCGATGCCGGCATTCTTCCCGACGACCTGCCTAAAACACGGCAACGCTTGGGTGAGCTCAAGGCTGTGGACCTTATTCTTTCCACCGGTGGCGTTTCGGTGGGGGAGGCTGACTTTCTGGGTATCGCTTTGCGCGAGGAAGGCGAGCTGGCACTCTGGAAGTTGGCGATAAAGCCCGGGAAACCGCTGACGTTCGGTCATTTTCGCGGGGTTCCGGTGATTGGTTTGCCGGGTAATCCGGCCTCGACCCTGGTGACCTTCGCATTGCTGACGCGGCCTTACCTGCTGCGGCGCCTGGGCGTCACCAAGGTTTCGCCTTTGCAGTTCGCGGTACCGGCGGGCTTCAGCTGGACCCGGCCGGGCAACCGTCGAGAGTACCTGCGCGGGCGGGTCGAACAGGGGCGCGCGGTGATTTATCCAAATCAGAGTTCCGGGGTGCTGCGCAGTGCAGCCTGGGCCGAAGGCCTGGTCGAAGTGCTGGAAGGCCGGACCCTGGCTGAGGGGGAGTTGGTGAACTTTATCCCGTTCAGTGAACTACTTGGCTGAACGCTCATAAGCGTTCACTGGGCCCGCTTCAGGAGCATTGCGCGCATTGTTGTTGCCCAATAATCGCGCGTACACGCTTTCCAGCTGATTGGCCGCCACGCTCCAGTCGTGTTCCCGGCGTACGAAATCGCGCGCCGCCTCGGAGAGCTGCTTCAGGCGCAGAGGTTGGGCGAGCAATTGCGTGATGAACAAAGCCAGGTCTGCGGCATCGTCACTGCCCAGGTAGTGCCGGCCATTTTCCACATCGAGCCCACACACACCCTTGCTGGTGGTAACCACCGGTAATCCAGCGGCCATCGCCTCGAGCACCTCGAGCTGCGAACCACCGCCATGGCGCAGGGGGGCAAAGAAAATGGCCGACTGCCCCTGCAGTTCACGAAGGTCGGGGCAGAAGCCCTGCCATTCAATCCTCGGGTCACTCCAGCGCCACTTCCAGCCAGGGGGCAAAGCGTGGCCGCAAATGGCAATGCGTACAGCCGGATTACTCATCCAGATGTGGGGCAATATGTCTTCCAGGGCCCATTCGATGGCGTCCAGGTTTGGACCGTATTCGAAACTGCCGACAAATAGCAGCCGCTGGCTGCGCAGGGCGGGAGAGATGTCTTGATAGTGGGCGCAATCGACGCCATTGACCACGACTTCTGCCACGCGATCGGTCATATCCCGGATGATCTGGGCATCGTGCCGAGTCACGGCTACCAATTCGTTGGCCTGGGCAAACACGCGCGCTTCCCAGTGTCGATAACGCCAGCGGTCGAACGCCGTAAAGGGGGTCAGCCACATGGGCATGTGTTCGGCACTGACCCCCATGGCAGATTCGATGTGGTGCTCGATCAACAAGAAGGGTTTTTGAGTGTTTTGCAGGGCGCGCTCGAAGGGCTGGAAGCTGTAACTGTGCTCGATCTGAATAATGTCCCAGTCTTCCTCCAGCAAGCGCTCGAACGTGTGGCGCAGGTGGGGATCAAGGCCGTTGATACTGGTGAGAGTGGGGTAGGTAGGGTTGAGCAGGGCCAGCAGCGTTCGGGGACTTTTCAGTGGGCGCCTGGGTAATACGATCAATCGTTCAAGCCACGGTTGCAAGGCCTCCCGCGCCATTTCCGTGAGGGGGCAGCGTGAATGCACCAGTAAGGTAATGCGATGTCCTCGTTGAGCCATGCTGCGCAGCAGGTGAAATTGTCGGGTTCTCGCGCCGCTGGTGGTAGGCCAGGGCAAGTACGGCAGTGTCCACAGTATTCGCATGACCAAGATCCCTATTCACCAGGCAGTGAGGGCTTACAGGCTTTGAGTGAAAAAGCGCTGGGAGGTTCCGCGCCAGCACTACGAAAGCACGCTGCGCACGCCGGTTGCCCGCGGCCACTCGTAGGCCCGCAGTCAGGGCACTTTGCTTGCCCCGGGTGGCGAAGATCGTCCGTAGATATCAGTAAAGCGCACGATGTCGTCTTCGCCCAGGTACTCGCCGCTCTGCACTTCGATCATGATCAGGTCGATTACCCCGGGGTTGCTCAGGCGATGCGCGCGCCCCGGCTTGATGAAGGTGGACTCGTTGGCGTGGAGCAAGAACTCCTGGTCACCATTGGTGACCAGGGCAGTGCCGCTGACCACAATCCAGTGCTCGCTTCTGTGGTGATGCATCTGCAACGACAGCGAACCCTCGGGTTGGACTGTGATGCGCTTGATTTTGAAATGTGTGCTTTCCTCGAGCACCGTATAGCTACCCCATGGGCGGCTGACAGTGCGGTGAGAGCGGTAGGCATCGTGCCCTTGAAGCTTGAGCTGCTGGGCTACCAGGCGGACTTCCTGGCTGCGCTTTGCATCGGCGATCAACAGGGCATCGGGCGTGTCGACGATGATCAGATCGTCAAGGCCAATCCCGGCGACCAGCCGTTGGCGCGAATCGATATAGCAGTTGCTGACGTCATGCAGCACAGTTTCGCCGGTGCACTGGTTGCCCTGGCTATCGGCAGGGTAAAGATCTCGCACCGCTTGCCAGCAACCGATATCACTCCAGCCCAACTCGCAGGGTACTACCGCCACCTGGGATGATCGCTCCATGATGGCGTAATCGATCGAAATGTCCGGCACTTGGGCAAAGCTTCGGCTATCGAGCTCAAGCTGCAGTTCATACTCGCCGCAGCGGCCATGGCTGCGCGCGAAGCAGTCGCTGACGGTGCTCAATACATCGCTGGCATGGAGGCTGAATTGCTCCAGCAGACTGCCGGCGCGCAGGCAGAACATGCCGGCGTTCCAAAGATGCTGACCACCCTCGAGCCAGGCTTGAGCGGTCTGGGCATCGGGTTTCTCTTTGAATTGGGCAACCTGGAAACCACCGCCCTCCAAGGGCATGCCTTGCTCGATATAGCCGAATGCCGTTTGCGCCCGATCAGGTTTGAGCCCGAACGTGACGAGCCAGCCTTGAGCCGCCAGGTGCCGGGCACGGTCGACGGCCAGGGCGAAGGCGTCGAGGTCCTGGATCAGGTGATCGGCGGGTAACACCAGCAGTTGTGCGTCCTCGCCATACTGTTGCGCCACATGCAGCGCGGCCGCGGCTATGGCGGCAGCGGTGTTGCGGCCGAAGGGTTCGAGGATGAAATCCAGGGCTGTTTCGGTAGGGTTGAGCGAGCGATAGTCGTCCAGGGTACGGAAGAACAGTTCGCGATTGATCACCGTTAGAATCCGCTCGATGCCTTCGAGTGCGTTGGCACGGGCAAATGTTTTTTGCAGCAGGCTATCGCCGTCAGGCAGGCGCAGGAAGGGTTTGGGCATGGCCTCGCGCGAGGCAGGCCAAAGGCGGGTGCCGGCGCCGCCGGCGATAATGCAGGGGATGAGCATACTCATAAGCGTGCAGCTTAACAGTTTTGTCCTGCGGTCATGCAGCAAGCCGTTGGTTGCTATGGTCAATACCCGTGGTTATCGACTGTAATCGAGGGGAACCCATGACGAGTAAGCGCAAAGCGTTACTGATACTGCACGGCAAACAAGCACTGAATGAACAGGTCCGCGCTGCTGTGCAAGGCTTGCGCGAGCGTGGCTGGGAGTTGGCCGTGCGTCTGACTTGGGAAGCCGGCGATGCCCAGCGCTGGGCCAGGGAGGCGCTGGCTGCGGGGTATCCTCACGTGATCGCCGGCGGCGGCGACGGTACCCTGCGCGACATTGCCGAGGCGATGGCGCGGGCCAAAACCGATGCGAGCCTGGCGTTGCTGCCATTGGGCACGGCCAACGATTTTGCCCGGGCTGCCGATATTCCGCTGGATCCGGCCCAGGCGCTGGAGCTTTTGGAGGTGCCGGCGCGGGCCATTGACCTGGGTGATGTCGGCGGCCACTTGTTTCTCAACATGGCCACTGGCGGCTTCGGGAGCCAGGTGACGGCCAATACGTCCGAAGAACTGAAAAAGGTGCTGGGGGCAGCGGCCTACCTGTTTACGGGCTTATCGCGTTTCAGCGAGTTGCGCGCCGCCTACGGGCAATTACAGGGGCCGGATTTTCACTGGGAAGGCAACCTGCTGGCATTGGGTATCGGCAATGGTCGTCAGGCCGGGGGTGGGCATGTGCTGTGCCCGCAGGCAGTTGCCGATGACGGCTTGCTGGATATCAGTATCCTGCCGGCACCTCAGGAGTTGGTCAGTACCTTGCGTGACTTTCTGGCCGATGGGCCGGGGCTGGACAACATGTTCGTCCGCGCACGCTTGCCCTGGGTCGAGATCAGGAGTGCCAGTGGCCTGGATATCAACCTCGATGGTGAGCCTTTGCAGGGCGATAGCCTGCGTTTCATTGCCCGCAAGGCAGCGCTGCGCGTTCACTTGCCCCCTGGCTGCCCGTTACTCAGTCGTCCAGGCTGATGATGCGCTCCCTGACCGCGAACAGGACCAGGCCGGCCACGTCGTAAATCTGCAGGCGCTTCATGATTTGCGAACGATGGGTTTCCACAGTCTTGATGCTCAGGCCCAGGCCCAGGGCGATCTCCCGGGTTGACTTGCCGCGCACGATCAGCCGGAGGATTTCCAGCTGACGCGCAGTAAGGTTGTGATTGTCGCTCAATTGGGGCTTGCTCGACTGAGCATGGACCAGGGCCTGATTGATCACTGTATGGGCGATTGCGGGGCTCAAGTAACGCTCATTGTTGCGCAAGGCGCTCAGGGCTTGTTCGAGTTCGGTAGCTGTTGTGTCCTTGAGCAGGTAACCATGAGCACCCAATTCGAGCGCTTGCATGATCAATTGCGGGTCGGTATGCATCGAAAGGATCAGCACCTTGCTGCTTGGGCGCGATGCCAACAAGCGTTGCAGTGCCTCAAGGCCGCCGGTTGTGCGCATGGAGATGTCGAGCAGGACGATGTCCGGGTTGGTGTCTATGACCAACTCGAGCAGTTGCGAGCCATCGCTGGCTTCTGCAATCACGTCGTAACCGGAAAAATCCGCGACCAAGGCACGCACACCGGCCCGGATCAATGAGTGGTCATCCACCAGAAGCAAATTGCAGGTCATAGGTTTTTACTGATGTTGGCTCGTTCAAGGGCACGAGGTGCCCAGGGGAATAGTGCTTCTATTTGCGTGCCCTTGCCGGGCAAGCTCGTGACCCGGAACGTGCCACCCAACAGTGTGGCGCGCTCAAGCATTCCTGCCATGCCGCGCTGGCCCTCGCGCCCCGGGTTCGCGGCGGGGGAAAACCCCATGCCATCGTCGGAAATAAACAGGCACAGGCCTTGGTGTTGGCGTTGCAGGCTTATCAACAGATTTTTTGCCTTGGCATGGCGCAGCATATTGGTGACTGCTTCCTGGGTAATGCGAAAGGCGGCGACCGCCATTTCTTCGGGGATGCCGGCCAGGCGTTGCTGGCATTCGAGGCTCCAGTGAACGGAGGTGTTGTCCAGCGTGCGCAACAAGTGTGCACGCAAGCTCGCTTCCAGGCCGAGACTGGTCAATTGGCGTGGATTGAGTACCGCCGAAACATCGCGTACGTTGGCCAGGGTCTCGTCCAGTGTGCTGCGCAGGTTGGCACAGTGTTCTTGCAAGTCCGCAGATGCTCGACGTTGAATCAAATCAGCCTGCAGCATGGCAGCGGTCAATAACTGGCCGATATCGTCGTGCAGTTCGCGGCTCAGACGATGGCGTTCATTTTCCTGAACTTGCAGCAGGCGCTCGGCAAGCTCCTGGGGCAGTAGCTCGATTGAGCGCCTCGAATGACAGTAGTGCCAGGCTACGCCCAGCATTGCCAGCAGGTTCAGCGCGAGCAGGCTGGAGGGGGCGGCCGATCCGCTCAGCAGCACTTGCAGATTGCCCAGGGTCACCGCGATACAAAGCGCAACCAGTAACCAGCGAGCGTGAGACCTGCCAAGGGGCCAGAGCTTGGGTATCTTGAAACCGGCATGCATAGAGAGCGGAGCCAATGAATATTCGCTTTTCAGAAACCTTAGAGCATCTATAAGGTGGTGTGAGTAGAGAAGTTGTTTGCCCGGGCCGATAACAATGACCCCGTGCCGGTTCACGCTGCCTTTTTGTTCTCGGACTAATGCCGGTTCGCAACAGCATTGCCGTAAAATCCGCAAGCCCGCCGGCGGCAGGAAAACGGCGGACGATGATATCACTTCGAAAACGAATGGTCGCGTCGCTTGGTACATGTCTGAGTGGTCATTTTTTGCAAATGGGACGATGGTTCCATTTTGTGCGACTGTTCGATGTTCGTCATCAAGTCATAGGCTCGCGAGTATGCGAAAGGCGTACAGCGAACCGCATTTTTTCGCTGAGCAGGAGTGCAGTTGGCGAGCATTGCTTAGTTGCTGATTAATTCGGCAGCAATGTTGCGTAGTTGAATACGCATGAAGGCTTGTTAATTGTCCGGAATGCTTTGTACTTTGGCGCAAGTGCGGGGTTCAATTTTATAAAATCAAGCGGGGGGCTCAACATCTGCTTCATTACGATCTGGCACTCACGCTTGCGTGCGCATGATGGTCTTGTGGATGGCTGATCAGACGCAAGTCATCGAGACCCAGGGTATCGGCAAGCTCGTCGATCAAGGCAAGCTGTTCGCTTTCATCCAGGCTCAATTGGCCTGTTCGCGGGTCTATCAATTCCAGCTGCCAGGCCAGTAGCGTCAGGCAATTGTTCAGGGACTTGAGTGCATCGCCATGCAGGCGATTAAGGGGGGCGGCGAGATTCAGCAGAAAAATGATCTGGTGGCAAAAGCCGGCAATGGTGCCCAGGGAGCAGGCCTGGGCCCAGGTTGCCAGGGTGTTCAGGGTACTTGCCATGCATTCGCTGGCATCTGGGTCATTGCCGATCAATTCCAGATGCTGCAGGCACTCCTGAGATTTGGTCAGCATCAACTGTGCGTCAACCATGTACTCATGAAAACAGTGCGCAAGCGGTTTGTCATTCAACATGCCAAAGCTCCAGAATGTTATGCGATCCGTTGGTCATGACCGCTACCAGGCGCCGCTAACATATCGCTGCTCGTTAGCGCATGTCTGTAGGCCAATTCTGATTGAGCTGGAAGGTTGGCAGTGAATGCCAAAGTACCGGGATTGTGCTGGTGACGGATGGACGACCGCGTGCTGACCGGCAAAATAGAGCGGGCACGAACATTCGAGATGCGGTTTGGCCATAATCCTGCAATCGCCAACAAAAGCCTGACTCCATTCCTGCAATGAGAATGGTGTCACATTAAGGGCTATTGGATATCCCGAACATCAGGTTGCACCCGGGTGCATCTAGGGATTTCCCCGATAAAAGAATGGGATCCAATATTGCGATCTAAGCGGCTAACCGCAAGAGTACAATCGCAGTTAAGCATGATGCTAATTTGACATCAATTGTCTTTTGCGCAATTTTTTGCAGGGGTCAAGCTCCTGAGTGTTTGGCCGATAACCTCCCAGGTACTTAATACTTAACTCAGGCCCAGGGAGTTTTTCATGGCGGGTATTCTCGACACCGTAGACCAAAGAACGCAGCTGGTGGGTGAGAACCGCCTGGAGATCCTGATGTTTCGCCTGGCGGGGCGTCAGCTTTTTGCAATCAACGTTTTCAAAGTGCAGGAAGTCCTGCAGATGCCCAAGCTCACGCAGATGCCCCGGCGGCATGCGTTCGTTTGCGGTGTCGTCAACTTGCGCGGCAAGACGCTGCCGGTCATCGATCTGTCCCAGGCCATCGGCATGCGTCCCCTGGAGCCGGGGCCGGGCAGCACCATCATCGTCACGGAGTACAACCGTTCGGTTCAGGCGTTTCTGGTCGGTGGCGTGGACCGCATCGTCAACATGAACTGGGAAGCGATCATGCCGCCCCCGACTAGCGCCGGCCGCCAGCACTACCTGACCGCCATCAGCAAAGTCGACGATAAGCTGGTCGAAATCATCGACGTGGAGAAGGTGCTCGCCGAAATCGTGCCATACAACGCGAAGGTTTCCAGGGAAAAGCTTGCCGATCCGGTGCTTGCTCGTGCTCGTGGCCGAGAAGTGTTGCTGGTCGACGACTCCACCGTTGCCCTGGCGCAATTGCGCGAGACGTTGTCCCAGCTCGGCGTCAAGATGCACGTTGCCAGCGACGGTCTCAAGGCATTGCGCATGCTCAAGACCTGGGCTGATGCCGGCGAAGCCCTGTCCGAGAAGCTGCTCATGGTTTTCACGGATGCCGAAATGCCGGAGATGGACGGCTATCGCCTGACCACTGAGATCCGTAACGATCCTCGCTTGCGCGGGTTGTATGTGGTCCTGCATACCTCCTTGTCGGGCAGTTTCAACGAGTCG
The DNA here is from genome assembly GCA_964453495.1 of uncultured Pseudomonas sp. Classification (GTDB taxonomy): domain Bacteria; phylum Pseudomonadota; class Gammaproteobacteria; order Pseudomonadales; family Pseudomonadaceae; genus Aquipseudomonas. Next base: position 34,339 of record CAYVPI010000033.1, read on the forward strand.
ATGGTGAGGAAAGTCGGTTGCGACGACTTCTTGTCCAAGTTCCAGCCGGATAAATTGGTCGAAGTCGTCCGTCAGCGCCTGATGCAAGATGAGGTAATGGCTTAGGGGGTATCAGGGAGAATCGAACCCTGCAGCCATGAGCGGCGTGAATAATATGGCGCAATCCACTTGTCCAGCCTCTTGGCACTTTGTAAGGTTGCCTTTTTACCTTCCAGGGAATAGGCCGCCATGCATCTGAGCGCACTGTATCGATACCCACTCAAATCCGCCCGCGCCCAGGTGTTGCAGCACTCAAAGCTGGACCTGCTCGGGCTGGAAGGGGATCGTCGCTGGATGCTGGTAGAAGAGAGCAGTGGGCGTTTCCTGACTCAGCGGGCTTTACCACACATGAGCCAGCTTTCGGCTCTCTGGAATGCTCAGGGTGGTCTGACCTTGAGTGCCAGTGGTCACCCCTCCCTCGATGTGCCCCTGCCCGCAGCCGATGCCCCAGTGCGCGGCGTTACCATCTGGCGCGATACGTTGCGCGTTGCCGATGCAGGGGATGAGGCTGCTGCCTGGCTGAGCGATTTTATCGGCAAGCCGACCCGCTTGGTGCACGTGACTGAAGAGCGGGCGCGTTGGTTGCCATCCGGTTATGGCAAACTCCAGGATCGCGTCGCGTTTGCCGATGGCTTTCCCTTGTTGTTGATCGGCCAAGCCTCGCTCGACGATCTGTCGAGCCGGATCGGGCGCCCGCAAGAGATGCTGCGGTTTCGGCCCAACCTTGTGATCGAAGGCAGCGAGGCCTTCGCTGAAGATGGCTGGAAGCGCATTCGCATCGGCGATATCGAGTTTCGCGTGCTCAAGCCCTGCACCCGTTGCATCCTCACCACCATCGACCCGCAAACAGGCGAGCGCAGCGCCGACCGCGAACCGCTGACCACCCTCAAGACCTATCGGCAGAAAGAGGGTGAAGTGATGTTCGGGCAGAACCTGGTCAATGACGGCAACGGCGTGCTGGAGGTGGGGATGCCGGTTACTGTGCTGGAATAAGCGATAAGGCAGGAGTGCGATTGCCGCACTCCTGCCAAGGCTGTCACTGATCGTCGAAGTAGCGCTCGTGCCAATCCACTATGGGTTGCGGTGAATTGAGCTTGTGACCGTAGATGACGGAATACGACAAGACGTTTTGCACGTACTGGCGTGTTTCATCAAAGGGAATGGATTCGACCCACACATCAAAACTCAGGTGGTTGGCACCCCTGAGCCACTGCCGAACGCGCCCCGGGCCGGCGTTGTACGCGGCCGAGGCCAGCACACGGTTGCCGTTGAATTGGCTGTGCACCTGGCTAAGGTAGGCCGCACCCAGCTGGATGTTCTTGTCCGGGTCCAGCACTTGCCGTGGCGACGCCAGTGGGATATCGAACTTGCGCGCTGTTTCCCGGGCGGTTGCCGGCATCAGCTGCATCAGGCCAGCGGCACCGACACTGGACCTGGCGTCCTCCATGAAGGCACTCTCCTGGCGAGTGATAGCGAACACCCAGCTTGAATGCAGCCCGCGTCGCTTGGCTTCGCGCACCAGGGTGTCGCGATGGGCCATTGGGAAGCGAATGTCCAGGTCATCCCAGTACTTCGCTTGGCTGATGGTGCGAATGGCCGGAAAGTACCAGCGCAAGTCATAAGCCAGTTTAGCCTGGGCTACCATCTCGTCGCGCGAGAAGTGGCGGCTGACGTGGTACCACTCGCGCCGGCCATCGACAATTTGCCCGCGCGCGTGGAACTCGAGGGCCCGACGAATTCCCGGGGTGTTGCGCACCTTGTTGATGGTCTGCTGGCTGAGTGCCAGGGGTTTGTTGGTGATTTGGTAAGGGGCCTGGACGCGGTCGGCGGCCAGGAAACCGTAATAATCGCGTTCACGGGCAACCGTCTTGTACAACAGAGGGATCTGCGCGTTGCGCGGTTGCGCCAGCTCCAGGCTGCGCGCTTGCCAGTAGCGCCAGCGGCTGCTTTCGGCCAGGTCCTGTGGCAGGCGCTGGGTCAGCTCGTAGGCGTCTTGCCAGCGGCCCAGGCGCAACAGCAGGCGCAGGCGCCATTCTGTGACGGTGTTGTCGCGCAACTCCGGGTCATAGCGGGTCATCAAATCCAGCGCGCGGCTGTCATAGCGACGTGCCAGGGTCAGGCCAATTTCGCGAGCAATGGCGACCTTCTCGTCCCGCGAAAAGTGCATGCGCTTGGCGTAGTCGTCGAGCATGCCCATGGCACGCTCGGGGTCTTGCTTGGCCAAGCGACGCAAACCCAGGCTGACCACATCGGACATGGCCTCGTCGACCGGAGTAAAGCGCGAAGGTTGATTGAGCAGTTCGGGCTTTTGCGCCACCTCGACCAGCAATTTACCCTGGGGGGCGAGGGTGGTCAGGCTTCTGGTCAATTGATTGGCCAGGCCATAGTTACGTGCCTGGGCGGCGAGCTTGGCGCGTTGCCAGCGTTTTTGTTCGGTCAGCTGGCCTTCTGCGGCCCAGCGCTCGAACAGCACATCGCAGGCTTGCGGTTGCGATTTACCCACAAGCCAGAGCTTTTCGGTATTGGCAAAGCCTTCGGCGCGGTTGCCGTGGCTGATCTGGTATTGCGCGTTAAGGCAGTCAAGCTCGGTGAAGTTGAGCTTGGGGTCGTAATATTTAACGAAAGGCTGCCAATCGCCACGCTCGGCCAGCCAACGCAACCAACGCAGTTTCATCCAGTTGGCCTGGGGCAGGTCGCCATGTTCGGCGAGAAAACGCTCGATCTCGGCGTTGCTGGCGGTTTTCAGCCGGGCGGTCAGTTCGTCGTAGGCAAGGTAAGGCTCCAGCGGGTAATCGCTCAGGACCTGTTTATAGCGAAAATACGGGTCGGAGTTGCCCTTGGCCAGTGCGCGCTTGGCTTCATCATAATACTGGCGTTGCAGGGCAAGGTCGGCGGCCTGGACGGTCGAGACGGCCGAGGCAGTGAGAAGCAGGCAAGATAATAAGCTGAGCAGGCGACTGCGCATGGCACTTCCGGGCAGAGTGAGTCGTAACAAGTGAAGGCGCTGCCGTCACCGATGGCATTAGCTTAGCTGCTTGGCCAGCTTCGATGAAAGCGTTGTGCTTGTATCGAGGTATTTAAGCAGGCTCAAATGCCGAACGGCGAGCCGTCGAGCTTCATTTACTGTGAAGGCCCCCTAACTCAGGTAGAATGCGCGCCCGGTTTTTGGAGAAGATCATGACCCTGCTCAAATTCAGCGATGTGTCCCTTGCTTTCGGCGCGATGCCGTTGTTGGACAAGGTGTCCTGGCAGATCGCCCGTGGTGAGCGGGTGTGCATTATCGGCCGCAACGGCACTGGCAAATCCAGCATGATGAAGCTGGTCAAGGGCGACCAGAAGCCCGACGACGGAGCTGTGTGGCGCGCGCCGGGCCTGAAGATCGGCGAGTTACCGCAAGAGTTGCCAGTAGCCGACGAGCGGACGGTGTTCGATGTGGTGGCCCAGGGCCTGGATGGTGTTGGCGAGCTGCTTGCGCAATACCACCACCTGAGCCAGAACATCGTCACCGATGCCGACCTGGACAAATTGATGCACGTGCAGCACGACCTCGAGGCCCGTGATGGCTGGCGTCTGCAGACCCTGGTCGACAGCACCCTGAGCCGCTTGCAGTTGCCGGCCGACAAGACCCTCGCCGAGTTGTCCGGCGGCTGGCGTCGTCGCGTCCTGCTGGCCCAGGCCCTGGT
>CAYVPI010000034.1:0-36916 GCA_964453495.1 uncultured Pseudomonas sp.
TTCTCTTTTCATATTGTGTTTGTTTGGAGTTGGTGGAGTTTCTGCCAGTGGTACGGGTTCGCTTTTCTTGCTGCCGAACAACGACGACACGCTCACGAAAAACAGGGGTACCCAGAAAATCGCCAGTACCGTCGCGGTCAGCATACCGCCGATCACACCCGTACCGATGGCATGTTGACTACCTGAGCCGGCACCCGTGGAAATCGCCAGGGGCACCACGCCGAGGATAAACGCAAGCGAAGTCATGATGATCGGGCGCAGACGCATGCGGCACGCCTCGATGGCAGCATCGATCAGGCTGCGGCCTTGTTCGTGCAGTTCCTTGGCGAATTCCACGATCAGAATGGCGTTCTTCGCGGCAAGGCCAATGGTTGTCAACAAGCCGACCTGGAAGTACACGTCGTTGGACAGGCCACGCAGGCTGGTCGCGAGAAGGGCACCGATGATCCCCAGGGGCACCACCAGCATCACCGCAATCGGGATCGACCAGCTTTCGTACAGCGCCGCCAGGCAGAGGAATACCATCAACAGCGACAGTGCATACAAGGCAGGTGCCTGAGAGCCCGACAGGCGCTCTTCATACGACAGGCCCGTCCAGGAGTAACCGACACCTTTTGGCAGCTTGGCGGCAATGGCTTCGACTTCGGCCATGGCTTCACCGGTACTGTAGCCAGGGGCTGGTGCACCGAGGATTTCCATGGCTTCGACGCCGTTGTAGCGCGACAGCTTCGGCGCACCGTAGATCCACTGGCCGGTGGCAAAGGATGAAAACGGCACCATCTGGTCGCGGCTGTTGCGTACGTACCATTGCTGCAGGTCTTCAGGGTTCATCCGCGAATCGGGCTGGCCCTGGATATAGACCTTCTTGACCCGACCACGGTCGATGAAGTCGTTGACATAGCTGGCACCCAGGGCAATCGACAGGGTGGCGTTGATGTCGGCGATGGTCACGCCCAATGCACTGGCGCGTTCGTCGTCGATGCTCAACTGGTACTGCGGTTCGTCGTTCAGGCCGTTGGGGCGCACGGAACTGAGCACCTTGCTCTGGGCAGCCATGCCGAGGAACTGGTTGCGTGCATCCATCAGCTTGTCATGGCCAATGCCGGCGCGGTCCTGGAGGAACACGTCGAAACCGGTAGCGTTACCCAGCTCCAGTACGGCCGGCGGCGCGAAGGCGAACACCATGGCATCGCGGAACGTGGAGAAGTGTTGCTGGGCACGGTGCGCCAGGTTGAACACATTGTTTTCCGAGGAACGTTCGTCCCATGGCTTGAGCATGATGAAGGCCATGCCCGAGCTCTGGCCGCGGCCGGCGAAGTTGAAGCCGTTCACGGTGAACACCGATGCAACGGTATCGCCTTCCTCTTCCAGCAGGTAGCTGCGCATTTCATCGACCACCACCTGGGTACGCTCGGCGGTCGAGCCTGCCGGTGTTTGCACCTGGGCAAACAGCACGCCCTGGTCTTCTTCGGGCAGGAACGCCGTAGGAATGCGCGCGAACAACCAGATCATGCCGACTACGATCAGCAAGTAAGCCAGCAGGTACGGAGCCTTGTTGCGCAAAATGGTGCCGACGCTGCGCTCGTAGCCTTTGACGCTGCGATCGAAGTTGCGGTTGAACCAGCCAAAGAAACCACGCTTGGGCGTGTGGTGTTCACCCTTGGGGATGGCCTTGAGCATGGTGGCGCACAGGGCAGGGGTGAAGATCAGGGCCACCAGCACCGACAGCGCCATGGCCGAGACGATGGTGATCGAGAACTGTTTATAGATCACACCCGTAGAACCGCCGAAGAACGCCATGGGCAGCAATACCGCCGATAGCACCAGGGCAATACCAACCAGGGCACCTTGAATCTGGCCCATGGACTTCTTGGTCGCTTCCTTGGGTGACAGGCCTTCCTCGGCCATCACCCGCTCGACGTTTTCCACCACCACGATGGCATCGTCCACCAGCAAGCCGATGGCCAGCACCATGCCGAACATGGTCAGGGTGTTGATGCTGAAGCCTGCGGCGGCGAGGATGCCGAACGTACCGAGCAATACGACCGGAACCGTCATGGTGGTAATCACCGTGGCGCGGAAGTTCTGCAGGAACAGGTACATCACCAGGAACACCAGCACGATCGCTTCGACCAGCGTGTGAATTACACCGGAGATCGATTCGGTCACCACAGGCGTGGTGTCGTACGGGAATACCGCTTTCATCCCTTCAGGGAAGAACGGCTCGAGATCGGAAATGGTCTTGCGCAGCGCCTTGGCGGTATCCAGGGCGTTGGCGCCGGTGGCCAGCTTGACCGCCAGGCCCGAGGCGGGCTTGCCGTTGAACTGGGCGCTGACGCTGTAGTTCTCGCCACCCAGTGCAACCTTGGCGACATCCTTGAGGCGCACCTGGGAGCCGTCGAGGTTGACTTTGAGCAGAATCTTCTCGAATTGCTCGGCAGTCTGCAGGCGCGTCTTGCCGATGATGGTGGCGTTCAACTGTTGGCCGGGCAGGGCCGGCAGGCCGCCCAACTGGCCGGAAGACACCTGGACGTTCTGGGCTGCCACCGCGGTGCGCACATCGACCGGGGTCAACTGGTACTTGTTCAGCTTGGCCGGGTCCAGCCAGATGCGCATGGCGTACTGGGCACCGAACACCTGGAAGTCACCCACGCCGGCGGTCCTCGAAATCGGGTCCTGCATGTTCGAGACGATGTAGTTGGCCAGGTCGTCCTTGGTCATGCTGCCGTCTTCGGACACCAGGCCGATCACCATCAGGAAGTTCTTCACCGCCTTGGTCACGCGGATACCCTGTTGCTGCACTTCTTGCGGCAGCAGCGGGGTGGCCAGGTTCAGCTTGTTCTGTACCTGGACCTGCGCGGTGTCAGGGTTGGTGCCCTGCTCGAAGGTCGCGGTAATGGTCATGCTGCCGTCGGAGTTACTCTCCGAAGACACATACCGCAGGTTGTCGATACCGTTGAGCTGCTGCTCGATGACCTGTACCACCGTGTCCTGCACGGTTTGCGCCGAGGCACCCGGGTAGGTCACGGAAATGGCGATGGCCGGCGGGGCAATGCTCGGGTATTGGTTGATTGGCAGCTTCAGGATCGAAAGTGCCCCGACCAGCATGATCACCAGGGCGATTACCCAGGCGAAAATCGGACGGTCGATAAAAAATTTCGACATTATTTACTCCCCTTTGCCGTCGGCGACTTTTGCAGTTGCTTGCGCAGGGGCCGCAGACGGTTTCGGGTTGGCAGGCTTGACGTTGGTCGCTTCGGTGACCTTGACTTCGACACCTGGCTTCACAAACTGAAGGCCTTCGGTGATCAGGCGGTCGCCGGCATTGAGGCCTTCGTCGATCAGCCACATGTTGCCGGAGGTGCGGCTGGCCTTGAGCTGGCGCAGTTCAACCTTGTTTTCCTGGTTGACCACCAGGGCGGTTGGCGCACCCTTGAGGTCGCGGGTTACCCCTTGTTGCGGGGCCAGAATCGCTGCGCTGTTGACGCCAGCCTTGAGCTGGGCGTGAACAAACATGCCCGGCAGCAGGTTGTGGTCCGGGTTAGGGAAGATCGCGCGCAGGGTCACCGAACCTGTGGTTTCGTCGACCGACACTTCGGAGAATTCCAGTTTGCCTTCGTGGGCGTAGGTGCTGCCATCTTCCAGGGTCAGCTTGACCTTGGCCGCGTTGTTGCCGACCTTTTGCAATTGGCCGCTTTCCAGTTCGCGGCGCAGTTTCAGCAATTCGGCCGAAGACTGCGTGACATCGACGTAGATCGGGTCCAGTTGCTGGATGACGGCCATGGCGTTGGTCTGGCCGTTGTTGACCAGCGCGCCTTCGGTAACTGCCGAGCGCCCGATGCGACCGCTCAGGGGAGCCAACACCTTGGTGTAGCGCAGGTCGATCTGGGCGGATTTCAGCGTCGCTTCAGCTTGCAAACGTTTGGCTTGTGCGTCGTCGTATTCCTGGCGGCTAACGGCTTGTTCGGCTACCAGCTGCTTGTAACGATCGGACAGCGACTTGGTCGATTGCAAGTTGGCCTGGGCACTGGCCAGGGTCGCTTCATACACCGAGGGGTCGATCTGGTACAGCTGCTGGCCAGCTTTCACCTCGCCACCTTCGGTAAACAGACGCTTGAGGATAATGCCGTTCACTTGCGGGCGGACTTCGGCGATACGGTAGGCCGCAGTCCGGCCGGGCAGGTCGGAGGTCAGGGTGTAGGCCTGGGTTTGCAGGGTTACTATGCCAACCTGAGGAGTTTGGTGAGCCGGTGCCGGTTCTTCCTTTTTGCAGCCGCTTAGCAGCGCTGCCAGGGCGACGGCGGAAACCAGGGCAGTAACAGCTGGCTTGAATTGCATGAAGATCCTCGGTCAGAAGCGCGTTTGACGCTCAAGAGTAATGGAAAGACAAAAAAAAATGTTCGAGTGGATAAGTAGCTTACTAACGAATATACTTACATTCATGGCTGTTTGTAAATACCCGGCCTGCATGCAATTATTTCTGTATGCCGCAAACCAAACACTCGGGACAAGGCATCACAAGCGCCGCCCGGCACCCACTCAACAGGCTTGCAAGCCTGCTGGAGTGATTCTGATTGAGGTTGAACTGCCATGGTCCGTCGTACCAAAGAGGAAGCACAAGAAACCAGAAGCCAGATTCTCGAAGCGGCACAGAAGGCCTTTCATGAGCGCGGCGTAGCGCGTACCACCCTGGCCGACATCGCTGCCATGGCGGGGGTGACCCGGGGTGCGATCTATTGGCATTTCAGTAACAAGGCCGACTTGTTCCAGGCCATGCTCGACAGCTTGCATGAGCCGCTCGACGCGCTGGCGCGGGCCAGCGAGAGCCAGAATGAGATCGACCCGCTCGGTTGCATGCGTGCCTTGTTGATTCAAGTGCTGCAGCAAGTGGCGCTGGACCCGAAAATTCGACGGGCTAATGAAATTCTGTTTCATAAGTGTGAGTTCACCGATGAAATGTGCGACCTGCGGCGCCAGCGAGAGGCGGCCGCACTCGATTGCAATGTGCGCATCGAACTGTCCCTGAGCAATGCGGTGAGCCGGGGGCAGTTACCGGAAAACCTCGATACGGTACGTGCGGCGATTGCCCTGCATGCGTTCATCGACGGCATGCTCGCCCAATGGTTATTGATACCCGAGAGTTTCTCGCTCAATGAGCTGGCACAAACCTGGGTCGATGCCGGGCTGGATATGCTGCGCCTGAGCCCCAGCCTGCGCAAATGAGTGTTTGAATCCAGTTGTTTCCAATTGTCAGGCGAGAGAAAATCTCGCCGCCGGCTATCCTCGATTATCTACCTTTTTGTCTTGTCTGAATAGTTAGCCTGCTAAGCATTTTGTCTTTTCCATCGAGTGTGTTCATGTCCGGCAATTCCCTGCTGAAAAAATCCGAACAGCCGATCAAAGGCATCGCGCTGATCTGCCTGGCTGTGCTGCTGTTTTCCAGCCATGACACCCTGTCCAAATACCTGTCGGCGTTCTACCCCATCGTCATGGTGGTGTGGGCGCGTTATGTGGTGCATACCCTGCTGATGCTGGTGGTGTTCGTACCGCAGACCGGTCTGTCGGCGGTGGTGCGCACCCGTCGCCCCGGCTTGCAGCTGGCCCGGGCCCTATGCCTGATCGGCACCAGCCTGTTCTTTACCACAGGCTTGCGCTACATCCCCCTGGCGGAGGCCACTGCAGTCAACTTCCTTGCGCCCTTGCTGGTCACGGCTTTGTCGGTGCCGCTGCTGGGGGAGCGGGTCACGCGTAGCCAGTGGCTGGCCGTGCTGGGCGGGTTTGTCGGCGTGTTGATCGTGGTGCGCCCTGGCGGCGCGTTGTTCACCCCGGCGATTTTGCTGCCATTGAGCTCAGCGTTGTGTTTCGGCTTTTATCAACTGCTGACCCGCAAGCTGAGCGGCATCGACAGCCCCACCACCAGCAACTTCCTGACCGGTATCCTCAACAGTTTGATCATGACGGCCTTGTTGCCGTTTTTCTGGACCACACCGACCTGGACGCATGGGTTGCTGATGATTGGCGTCGGTACCTGCGGCATGCTCGGTCATATGTTGCTGACCCAGGCGTTCCGCTTTGCCCCGCCGGCCATGCTGGCACCGTTCAGTTACGGGCAAATCCTCTTCGCCCTGATGTTCGGCTACCTGGTGTTCGATCATACGCCGGACATCTACGGCATCGTCGGCATTGCCGTGATCTGCCTGAGCGGGCTGGCCGTGGCCTGGGGCCAGCGGCGGCGCTGAAGGCTGTTCAGTCAGCCTTGTCCTCGCGCCCGCGCAGGATCTTGTCCGGCAAGGCCAGGGCGGCCGCCAGGCCCAGCAGTGAAATCGCCGCACTGGCCAGCAACAGATGGCGGAAGGTGCTGGTCAATTCGCCGCGCAAGGCCAGTTGGACTTCACCCTTGGCGGCATCGATCCCTTGCAGCAGGGCATTGCCCGAGGCGCCTTCGCCGCCTAGGCTGGCCGCACCCAGATGGGCCAGGCTCGAATGTTGCAGTAATGCCAACAATAGGGCGGACATGCAGGCCACGCCCATGGCCCCGCCCAGGGAACGAAACAGGTTAGTGGTGCTGGTGGCAACGCCGATGTCGGCGGGGGCGACTGCGTTCTGAGTGCCCACCAATGAAGTCGGAAACAGTGCGCCCGAGGCCATTGCGGTCAGCAGCATGAACACGCCGCTGAGCAGTGTCGATTGCGGCTCGGTAAGGGCCATGCCAAGGATGAACAGCGGCATGCACACGGCGCCGGTGAGAATCTGCGGCCTGAAACGACCGGTCAAAGACGTCAGGCGCCCGGCAAAATACGCACCGATCGGCAGCCCCATCGCCAGTGGCAACAAATGCAGTGCAGCACTGTCGGAACCTTCGCCGGTAATGCTCTGGTAACGCAGGGGCATGATCACGCTAAGTGAGATCGACTGGAAGCTGGTGAAGAACACCGTACACCAGCACAGGATGGCGGTGCGGTTGGCGAACAGTTGCATGGGCAGCAACGGCTCCTGCACCCGTCGTTCATACCAGGCGAACAGGCTCAAGGTCAGCACCGATGTCAGCAGTAGCCCCGACACAACCGGCGCATGCCAAGGCTGGCCCTGGCCGATTTCGGTTATCCCCAGCAGCAGGGTGGTCAAGCCGAGAATCAACAATAGGGTACCGAAATAATCAATCACGGGCTTGCGCTGGGGAATCGGCAGGCTGCGCAAGCTGTTGCGTGCCACCCACCAGGACACCAGGCCCAGGGGCAGGTTGATCCAGAACACCCAGCGCCAGGACAGGTACTCCGTCAGGTAGCCGCCCAGCACGGGCCCGGCGACGCTGGCCAGGGCATACATGCCGCTGAAGTAGCCCTGGTAGCGACCGCGTTCGCGGGGCGCAATGATATCGCCGATAATCGCCTGGCTGACCGAGATCATGCCGCCGGCGCCGATCCCCTGGATGATTCGCGCTACAACCAGCTGCTCCATGCTCTGGGCCATGGCACAGAGAGCCGAGGCGAGGGTGAACAGGCCCATGCCGAACAGCATCATCTTGCGGCGGCCATACAGGTCACCCAGCTTGCCGTAGATCGGCACGGCCACGGTCATGGCGACCATGTAGCCGGAGATCACCCAGGCCAGCAGGCCGACATCCTTGAACTGCGCCGAGATGGCCGGCATCGATACGGCGACGATGGTCTGGTCCAGCGCGCCAAGGAAAATCGCCAGCATCAGGGCGATGAGAATGCTGCGCACGGCAGGCTTGGTTTGGCTCAAATCAGTCACGGGCAGGCCTGATGGCTTTGAGTCGCGCAGGCAGAGGCCTGGGCAGGGGGAGTTTCTGCCAGTGTACTTGATAGCTAGCTAAGAGTTCTATTGGATTGAATCACGCCTCAACGCAAACCTGCTGCCCTTACCTAATGGCGCTGAGCGAGGTGGTCTGTGGCGGGCAATGGGCCAGGCTGCAGCTGGCGTTTTCGCGCGGAGTATTGCGTGTCAGTTCAACGCGGTAAGCCGCCGCGGCATACAAGCCGATCACGGCAGACAGGGCGCAGATGAATGCACATTTTCTTGTTTTAAGGCCCATGGGGCTCACCTCCGGTGTGCGATTGAGGCTTATGTTTTAAGCATAGGCCAGAATGCCGGAGGTTGAGGGAGCGGGCTTGCCCGCTCCTACAGCGATGGCGTCAAACCTGCCGCTCGGCCGCCTGCCCGCACAGCCAATCAAGCAACTCACGCAAACCGGGCGAGGGTATCGCCCGTTGTGGTTGCACCAGGTAATACGCCTGCCCGGTAGGCACCTTCAACTCGAAAGGCATCACCAACCGCCCGTTGGCCAGGTCTTCGGCAATCAACGCCCAATCGCCGATTGCCACCCCGGTGCCCTGGGACGCCACGGACATGGCCAGGTCCAGGGTTTCGAAATGCTGGCCCTTGCTGATGTTGGCCAATGACACCCCGGCCACCTTCAACCAGGTTTCCCAATCACGCTGGTCGCGGGTTGGGTGCAGGAGCATGTGCCGGTCCAGGTCGGCCAGGCTGTGCAAGGGGACGGGCCCGGCCAGAAGTTGCGGCGAGCAGACCGGCGTCAGTTGCTCGTCGAACAGGTGTTGGAAGTTCACCCCATGGTTGGGTGGTGGGCCGTAGACCACGGCGGCATCGAACTCCTCCCGTCGGAAATCCACGCTGTGCTGTACGGTGGTGGTCAGCTCAACCGGTACATCCGGCCGTTGCGCCTGCCATTGCATAAGCCGTGGTAGCAGCCAGCGCATCACGCAGGTGGGCGCCTTGAGTTGCAGCGCCTCGCGCTTGGCACCCACTTGCTCGACGGCCTCGTCGATCAGGGTGAATACCTGCTGAATCCTGGGGAACAGGTCGCGCCCCTGAGGCGTCAGGCTCAGGCCCCGGGCCTGGCGCACGAACAAGGCATAGCCCAGGTGATCTTCCAGCCCGGCGATCTGTCGGCTCACCGCGCCTTGGGTGATGTGCAGCTGTTGCGCCGCCTTGGTGAAGTTGCAGCACTGGGCGGTGATGAGAAAGGTATGCAGGGCAGGCAAGGGGGGAAGGCGCTTCATGGCAGCTCACGCATGACTTCAGGACATGGCTAGTATGACAATTTTTGCATTGTGGGTGTAGCCGTCGAGCGGTTCAATTGAGCCTCATCTGTAATGTTCTCGGGGCCATGCTGCCGGCCGAGAACCAGCAGTTCCAGGATTTAAGACAGGCAATTGAACATGGCTACTTGCGGCGAAGTACTGGTAAAACTCCTCGAGCGTTATGGTGTCGACCAAGTGTTTGGCATTCCTGGCGTACATACCGTCGAGCTGTATCGCGGGCTTGCCCGTTCGACCATCGAGCATGTCACGCCACGTCACGAGCAAGGCGCCGGTTTCATGGCCGACGGTTATGCCCGCACCAGCGGCAAGCCGGGCGTGTGCTTCATCATTACCGGCCCGGGCATGACCAACATCACTACCGCCATGGGCCAGGCATACGCCGATTCGATCCCCATGCTGGTGATCTCCAGCGTGCAATCGCGCAGCCAGTTGGGCGGCGGTCGCGGCAAGCTGCATGAACTGCCGAACCAGGGTGCCCTGGTCGCTGGCGTCGCGGCGTTTTCCCACACGCTGATGAGCGCCGATGACCTGCCGGTGGTGCTGGCACGTGCCTTTGCCGTGTTCCAGGGCGCACGCCCACGCCCTGTGCACATCGAAATCCCGCTGGATGTGATCGTTGAAGAGGCAGATCACCTGCTGACCAGCGAGCCGGTATACGTCGCCCGTGCCGGTGCGGCGCCAAGCACCGTTGCGCAGATGGCCAACCTGCTGGCAAACGCACAGCGCCCCTTGATCCTTGCCGGTGGTGGCTCGATCGATGCAGCCGCAGCGGTAACCCGCCTGGCCGAGCAACTGCAGGCCCCGGTAGCCTTGACCATCAATGCCAAAGGCATGCTGCCGGCAGCCCATCCACTGTTGATCGGTTCGACCCAGTCGATGGTGGCCACCCGTGAACTGGTGCGCGAAGCCGATGTGGTACTGGCAATCGGTACCGAGCTTGCCGAAACCGACTACGACGTCACTTTCGCTGGCGGTTTCGATATCCCCGGCACCTTGCTGCGCATCGATATCGACCCGGACCAGACCGTGCGCAACTACCCGCCGAAACTGGCCCTGGTGGCTGACGCCGACGTCGCCGCACAAGCCTTGGTGGCTGCCGTGGCCGGCCTGACGCTGGCAGAGCGCCGCGCCGACTGGGGAACTGCCCGTGCCAAGGCCCTGCGTGAAGTGCTGCTGGGCACCTGGGACGCCAACATGCACGGCCAGACGGTGTTCCTTAACACCATCCTGGAACAATTGCCCGAAGCGGTGCTGGTCGGCGACTCGACTCAGCCGGTCTACACCGGCAACGTCACCCTGGACCTCGACCACCCACGTCGCTGGTTCAATGCCTCCACCGGTTACGGCACCCTGGGTTATGCCCTGCCGGCCGCCATCGGCGCCTGGCTCGGCGGCAGCCCGAAGCGCGAAGAGCGCCGCCCGGTGGTGTGCCTGATCGGCGACGGTGGCCTGCAGTTCACCCTGCCGGAACTGGCCAGCGCCGTGGAGGCACAGATCCCGGTCATCGTCCTGCTGTGGAACAACCAGGGCTACGAAGAAATCAAGAAGTACATGGTCAATCGCGCCATCGAGCCCGTCGGCGTGGACATCTACACCCCGGATTTCGTCGGCGTGGCCAAGGCTTTGGGCTGTGCGGCCGAAGCGGTCGATGGCGTCGAGCAGCTGCGTGCAGCACTGCGTTCGGCTAACGAGCGCTCGGTACCGACCCTGATCGAAATCGATCAAACCACCTGGATGAAGGCGGTGGCAGCATGCTGAGTTTTCCAAACACCCTGGCCGGCATTTACATCGACGGCACTTGGCAGCACGGCAGCCAGCCACTGACCGTAATCAATCCGAGCACCGAGCAAGTCCTGGCTCAGGTGGCCGGTGCTGACAGTGATGCGGTAGAGCAAGCGGTGACGGCCGCGCAAACGGCGTTCGCCGCCTGGTCGACCACTTCCGGTACTGAGCGGGCCGTGTACCTGCGCGCCATCGCTGCTGGCGTCGAGGCGCGTCGTGAGCGCTTGATCGAACTGCAGTCGAGCAATAACGGCAAGCCACTGTTCGAAGCGGCGATCGATGTCGATGACGTGATCGCCACCTTCAACTACTACGCCGAATTGGCAGCAGGGCTGGATGCCAAACAGGACAGCACCGTAGCGTTGCCGAGCGAAGACTTCAGTGCTCGCCTGCGCCGCGAGCCTTGCGGAGTGGTCGGCTTGATCGTGCCGTGGAACTTCCCCATGGTCACCACCGCGTGGAAGTTGGCGCCGGCCCTGGCTGCCGGTTGCAGCGTGGTACTCAAGCCTTCGGAAGTTACGCCTCTATCTGAGCTGGAGCTGGCCGCGATCATTGCCGAGTGCGGTTTGCCCAATGGCGTGTTCAACCTGGTTTGCGGTACCGGGCTGGCTGTCGGTGCGCCGATGTCGGCTGACCCGCGCATCGCCAAGATTTCCTTCACCGGCAGCAATGCGGTCGGTGTTCAGGTCATGCAGCGCGCCGCCGAAACCGTTAAGGGCGTGAGCCTGGAACTGGGCGGCAAGTCGTCCTTGCTGGTACTTGAAGACGCCGACCTCGACCTGGCGGTGGAACTGGCCAGTGGCGGCGGCTTCTTCAACGCCGGGCAAATGTGCTCGGCCACTAGCCGCGTGCTGGTTGCCGATGCTGTGTACGAACCCTTCCTCGAACGCCTGAAGGCGCGTGCCGAAGCGATCAAGGTCGGTGACCCGTTCGCTGAAGGCACCGAGATGGGCGCACTGGTCAACCAGGCGCAATACCAGCGGGTGCTGGGCCATATCGACCGCGGTTTGAGCGCCGGTGCCCGGCTGCTCTGTGGCGGCCAACGCCCGGCCGGCATCACCAGCGGTTTCTTTTTGCAGCCGACAGTGTTCACTGACGTGCCCCACGACAGTGCGCTGTGGTGTGAAGAAATCTTCGGCCCGGTGCTGTGCGTGCGTCGTTTCACCAGCGAGGCTGAGGCGATTGCCTTGGCCAACGACAGTGAATTCGGGCTGGTGGCCAGCGTCGTCAGCGGCAATGCCGAAGCCGCCGAGCGTGTGGCCAACGCGCTGCAGGCGGGGATGGTCTGGATCAACGCGCCGCAAGTGATCTTCCCTCAGGCCGCCTGGGGTGGCTACAAGCAGAGCAGCATCGGCCGCGAATTGGGCCCGTGGGGCCTGCAGGCTTTCCAGGAAATCAAACACGTCATCCGAGCCGTCTAGGACGAGCCGTAATGGGTCACGCATGCCTCAGGACAAGGCATGCGTTTGACGCATGGCTTCGATGACAAACTTTCGATTGTTGCGCTTTACCACCCGCCTCAGGATGCACGCACCGAGCAGCTTTGCGCTGGTTCGGTGCCGGCATCAAGCCCTGGGGCGGGGATGCGATCCAAATACTTACAAAAATAAACAGGAGTCCGTAATGGGCCAGCATGATCTGAACAGAAGGCAGTTCATTAAAACCGTGGGAGTGGCTTCGGTTGCCGCCGCCTCCATGTCCATGCCATTCATCCACGCCAAGGCCAGCGACACCAAATTCCAGGGCAAGACCCTGCGCCTGCTGACCTGGTCCGATGACACCGGCCTGGCTGCACTGCGCAATATCGCTGCGACCTTCGAAGCCAAGACTGGCGCCAAGGTCATTGCCGACCGTACTGGCAGTACCTCGGAAATGGTCGCCAAGCTCAAGGCCGGTGGCGATCGCCCGCAATACGACATCATCACCCTCGCCGGTGTCGGCGCCGAAGGTCTGGCTGCTGCGGGCCTCTTGGAAAAGCCCGACCTCAACCGTATCCCCAACATTGTCGACGTACCGGAAAAATACCGCACCGGCGCCAATGGCCATGGCATCGGCTACCTGCTGTGGTGCAACAGCCTGATCTACAGCACCCGTACGGTCAAAGAAGCGCCCACCAGCTACGCCGCACTCTGGGACAAGGACATGGCCAGCAACCTGTTCCTGCCGCCGCCAAACTGGACCGAGGCCATGGACCTGATCATCATCGCCGCGAAGCTTGCTGGCGGTGACGAACACAACATCGAGCCGGGCTTCAAGAAGCTCGAAGAGCTCAAGGACCGGGTCATGACCCTGGGCGAAAACCCCAACCAGATTGCCGAGCTGTTTCGCACCGGCTCCCTGGACATGGGTGGCCTGTATGCACCGGCGTTCTTCCCGAAACAGATCCGCGACCCGAACTACGGCCTGGGCGCTACCTTTGGCATGAAGGAAGGTTTCTACACCGACCTGATGCTGTCGGTGATGCCAAAAAACCGCCCAGGCGACACCGACCTGGCCTATGCCTTCCTCGACCACTCCCTCGACCCGCTGGTGCAGGGCAAGATGGCCGAAGACATTTTCAACGGCCCGGTCAACGCCAAGGCGATCATCTCCGCTGAAGCGCGCAAGAGCCCGTACATCCTCACGCCCGAGCAGATTGCCGACAAGGCGATCATGCACGACAACGCCTTCCTGGCCACCGTTCACGATCAGTGGATCCGTCGCTACACGGAAATCTTCTCGTCCTGATGTAAGCGGTAAGGGAGCCCTGTGCAACGCCAAGCGACGCACAGGGCCGGGATTTTCAGTTTTTCCGAGATAACCGATATGCAGCATCCCAATCTGACCCAATCGGTCGGCGGGGCGTCCGTGCGCCCAGCCGGGACGATTTCGCCTACGGCGCGTGCCTGGTTTTTCCTCACGCCGTCGATGTTGTTTCTTGCCGTGCTGATCGCCGCCAGCTTGCTGGTATTGCGTATGAGCGTCGGCACCAAGGGCGCGGAATGGACAGGCTTCAGCCTGGCCAGCTACGCACAGTTGCTTGAACCCTATTACCTGAAGTCGCTGCTGCTGACCCTGCGCCTGGCGCTGATCAGTGCAGTGATTGCGGTACTGCTGGCAATCCCGGTGGCCTACACCATGTCGCGCCTGCAGTCGCCGCTGATACGCCGGGTGTTCCTTGCAGCCGTGCTGTTGCCATTGCTGGTCAACCTGTTGCTGCAAAGCTATGGCTGGCTGGTGATCCTCGGCCCTGCCGGCATGGTCAACCAGGCGCTGATGGGGCTGGGCCTGATCAAGCGGCCGATCATGATGCTGTACAACCAGAACGGCGTACTGATGGGCCTGGTGCAGACCGCCTTCCCACTGGCCGTGTTGCCGATTGCCAGCGCCATGCGCGGCGTGTCGCGAAGCTTCGAAGAAGCCGCTGCCACCCTGGGCGCCAGCCGCCTGCAGGTGTTCCGCCAGGTCGTGCTGCCCATGAGCCTGCCCGGCATCATCACCGGCGCAACCCTGGTGTTTGCCTACAACGCCAGCAGCTTTGTCGTGCCCTTGCTGCTGGGCGGCCGCCGGGTGCCGATGCTGGCCGTGATGGTCCACGACCAGATCGCGCCGCTGATGAACTGGCCCGCAGCCTCGGCGGCCGGCGTGGTGCTGATTGTCACCACCCTGATCATCATGACCTTCTCTGAATACATCACTGGCCGTCGCCGCCGCCTCTTGGAGGCCTCGCAATGAGCAACCCATCGAAAAGCCTGTGGCGTTTCCAGCCCACCTTGCCGGGTGACACCGGGCGCTTCGCCGGCATCCTGTCGGGGATCATCCTGCTGTTGGCAGTGCTGCCAATTTTGACCATGATCGTCATGTCCTTCAGCGGCGCCTCGAACCTGGATTTCCCACCCAGCAGCTACAGCCTGCAATGGTACAAGGCCGCCTGGAAGACCTTCGTCTCGCCCGATGCCAGCGACGTGCTGAGCCTGGGCCAGGCCATGACCACCAGCTTGCTGGTGTCGTGCCTGACCATGGTGCTGGCGACCCTGGTGGCGGTGCCGGCGGCTTACGCGCTGACCCGCTGTGAGTTCCGCGGCAAGGCCGTGGCGCTGCAGTTGATGTCGCTGCCGCTGGTGTTCCCGATGGTGGTGCTGGGCCTGGCATTGCTGCTGGTGTTCGACAGCTTGCCGTTCCACATGACCACCTCGCGCCTGGTGATCGCCCACGTCATCCTGGCGTTGCCCTTCGTGGTGAAAAACTGCACGGCGGCAATGCTCTCCATCGGTACTGAAGTTGAAGAAGCGGCGCAAATGCTCGGTGCCTCGCCCATGCGCGCCATCATCGATGTGGTGGTGCCGCTGATGAAGTCCGGGATCCTGGCCGGGATGCTGCTGGCGTTCATCGTCTCGTTCAACGAGTTCACCGTGACCTATTTCCTTTACACCATCGATGTGATGACCGTGCCGATCTGGATGTACAGCCGCACCGTTTCCTCGCTGGACCCCACCGTATTCTCGTTTGCCGTGCTGATCGTGCTGATCGACTTCGTCCTGATCTGGGCGTTGGAGAAGCTGGTCGGTGAAGGTGGCGTTTCGTTCTGATTTTTGAGGTAAGTAACATGACCGGACTTATTCTGGAAAACGTCGAGAAACGCTACGGCTCGGCTTGCGCGGTAAAAGACGTCAACCTGCACCTGCCCGAAGGCAAGCTGGTGTGCTTCCTCGGCCCGTCGGGCTGCGGCAAGACCACCTTGCTGCGCATGATCGCGGGCCTGGAAACCCTGAGCGGCGGGGAGATTCGCCTGGATGGCGTGGACATCGGCCATACCCCGGCCTTTGAGCGCAACTTCGGCATGGTGTTCCAGTCGTTGGCACTGTTCCCGCACATGACCGTGGGCGAGAACATCGCCTACCCGTTGAAACTGCGCGGCGTCGGCAAGGCCGAGCAGAAGGCGCGGGTCGTCGAGTTACTGCAGATGATCCAGTTGTCGCAGATGATCGACCGCCCGGTGGCCAAGCTTTCCGGCGGCCAGCGCCAGCGCGTGGCGATTGCCCGGGCCATTGCCTCGCACCCCAAGATTTTGCTGCTCGACGAGCCACTGTCGGCGCTCGACGCCAAGTTGCGCGAATCGATGCAGGTGGAAATCCGCCAGCTGCAACAGAGCCTCAATATCACCACGATCCTGGTCACCCATGATCAGCGCGAAGCCATGACCATGGCCGACATCGTCGTGGTGTTGGGCGAGCACAAGATCCAGCAGGTCGGCACGCCGATCGAGATCTACCGCAACCCGGCCAACGAATTCGTTGCGGACTTTATCGGCAGCGGCAATATTTTTCCGGCCACGGCGCTGGGTAACGGTCGCGTCTGCCTGCCCGGTGGCGACTCGCTGGAGGTGCCGATCTGCAGCAGCATCCAGGCCGGTGCCAAGATCAAGATGCTGGTGCGCCCTGAGGATTTGCAGCTGTCTGCGGCGCAGGCATCGGCGGGCAATCGCTTACTGGGTAAAGTAACCTTCGTACGTGATATCGGTGCGACCATCGAAACGACTGTCGATTGCTCGGGCGTTTCCTTGACAGCCTTGAGCACGCCGAACCAGGATATCGGCCTGGAAGTTGGGCACCCGGTTTCGATCACCATTGCGGCCGAGTCGTGCCGGGTGCTGACCGCGTGATATGACCTCAGGGTACCCGCCAGGCTGGCGGGTACACCTATGCACGAAAAGGAGCGTGGATGAACCTTTCTCTGGAAAATCGCAGCGCACTGGTGTGCGCTGGCAGTTCGGGCCTGGGCTTTGGCGTTGCGCAAGCGTTGGCACACGAGGGGGTACGGGTATGCCTGCTGGCGCGCAACCCGGCCAAGCTTGAACAGGCCGTCGGGCGGATTCGCGAAGCAGGGGGCCAGGCCTATGCGGTGGTGGCCGACCTCAATGATATCGACGCGCTGGATGGCGTGATCGCACAGGTTCGCGCCTGCATCGGCGAGCCGGATATTCTCCTGGCCAACAACGGCGGCCCACCACCGGCCCAAGCCAGCGGCGAGTTTGTAGCGCAGCTGTGGCACCGGCAACTGGACGCTTTGCTGTTGTCCACGCTCAAGCTCACCGATGCGTTCTTACCGGGCATGCGTGCGCGGGGTTTTGGCCGGATATTGATGGTGTCCTCGACCAGTGTGGTCGAGCCGATTCCAGGCCTGGTGCTGTCCAGTGCCTTGCGCGCGGCATTGGCCAACTGGGGCAAGACCCTGGCCACGGAAGTCGCAGCTGATGGCGTGACCGTCAACACCTTGCTGCCCGGCAGTTTCTGGACCGAGCGTACGCAAAGCCTGGTGCAGGCGGATGCCCAGCGCACAGGTACAGCGTTGTCGACCTTGGTCGAGCAGGAACAGGCTGCTATTCCCGCGGGGCGCTTTGGTACCGCCGAAGAATTCGGCGCAGTGGCGGCGTTCCTGGCAAGCCCCCTGGCCAGCTACGTGACCGGCGCGATGATTCCGGTCGATGGCGGATTGTTGAAGGGCTGAACCTCACAAGCTCTGGCGCAGCCGCGCCAGGTCACGCAACGGCGGGGCGCCATACAGGCGGCTGTATTCGCGGCTGAACTGCGACGGGCTTTCATAGCCAACGCGGTAGCCGGCAGCCGAGGCGTCCAGGCCCTCGTTGAGCATCAACCGGCGGGCTTCCTGCAAGCGCAGTTGTTTCTGGTACTGCAGCGGGCTCATGGAGGTCACGGCCTTGAAGCGATGGTGCAAGGTCGAGACACTCAGGTTGACTTCGCGGGCCAGGTCGTCGATCCGCAGCGGCCGGTCAAAGTGGCCATTGAGCCACTGGATGGCCTGGCTGACCCGGTGGGTCTGGCTATTGCCGATGGCGATTTCATACAAGCGATAGCCCTGGGGGCTGCGCAGCAAGCGGTAGAGGATTTCCCGGCGAATCAACGGCGCCAGCATGGTGATGTCTTTCGGCGTATCGAGCAATCGCACCAGGCGCAACACCGCATCGAGCAGGGTGGTGTCGAGGCGGTCGACGAACAAACCGCGCCCGGCCGGGCGGCTTGGCACGCCCATGGGACCGGCATCGGCGATCAGCGCATTGATTTCGGCTGGGTCGATATCCAGGCGGATCGCCAGGCTCGGGTTATCCGGGCGCGCTTCGAGCAGGCGGCCGCTGATGGGCACGGAAACCGAAACCACCATGTAATTCAATGCGTCGTAACGGTACGTCTCCTCACCGAGCCGAACCTCCTTGCTGCCCTGGGCCATGATGCACAGGGCCGGTTGTGCCAGGGTAGGGAACGACTGGATGCATTCTTGATAGTGCGACAAATGCAGGGCCTTCACCTGCGTGCTGAAAATGCCGGTCTCGGTGGCATGGCGCTTGATCAGCCCGGCCAGTTCAGCGCGCTGATGCTCCAGCAATGGGTCCAGAGGGGCGGCTGCGGTTTGAGGGTTAGACATGCCAATGGTCCTGCAAGTAAGTCGGTTCAGCATAGGGTTGTGAAGGCGCCGACGGTAGGTGGATCCTGCGCGATTCTTGCCTGATCCTGCAGGGTGTGCAGAATCAGGCAAGACGCCTGCAGGAATGGCCTAACGGCGCGCCAGGCAGGCGGCTTACCCTTGGCGGCGAGGCAAACACTTGCCCGTTCACCTAGGGAGTATTGCTCATGTCTACGTCACAACCGGTCAGCCACCTCGCATTCATTCGCGCCAATGCCGGCAACTCCGTAGCCCTGGGCGAGCGTTTGCACCGCTTGCTCGAACCCTCTCGGCAAGCCCCGGGTTGCCTGCATTTTGCCTTGCAGCGTTCGCAATGCGATGACCACCTGTGGATGGTCAGCGGGTTCTGGAGCGATGAAAGTGCCATGAAGACTTACTTCGGTTCACCGGCCATGCAGGTCTTCAGCGAGGTGGTCCAGGAGCTGATGGTCAACAGCCTCGACC
Source organism: uncultured Pseudomonas sp. (assembly GCA_964453495.1). Taxonomy (GTDB): domain Bacteria; phylum Pseudomonadota; class Gammaproteobacteria; order Pseudomonadales; family Pseudomonadaceae; genus Aquipseudomonas. The sequence continues at coordinate 18,771 of CAYVPI010000034.1, forward strand.
TGCACACCTTCAGCGATGTCTCACGCGAGCCCCGCGCACGTTAGAATAGCGATTGATCAATTGGCCGGAATGAGCGACATGGCACGTAGAGAATTCGAACAGTACGAAGCGGTTTCGGCAGTAGTGCCGGGCGAGGGTGGTTACAGCGCTGCGATTGCGGTCAAGGCACTCGGTGCCGGAGGAGCACCGCGTTTTCACAAGGTGCTGGCCGGCCAGGCATTCGCCAAGGCCCTGGAAGCCGACCAGGCTGCAGAGCAGGAACTGCAGAAACTGGCCGGTGTGAACGAGGACGGTGAACTGGTCTGGTAATCACTTTTCCACTTTCGGGCGGTACATCCTGAACAATTCGCCCAGCGCAAAGAAGTCGGCCGGCCCGCCGCCACGCAGGATCGGCTCGGCGGCGGCGGTGTCGTAGATACCGTCCTTGAGCAAGGACTCGGCAATATGCACCGCGACCACTTCGCCCAGCACCAGCCAGCTTGGTACCTTTTCCTGGTCGGCGCGTTGCAGTTGGATGATCTGCGACACCTTGCACTCGAACGAGACCGGGCTTTCCAGTACCCGAGGTACCGCGATGACTTTCGAAGGGGCAGCGGTCAGCCCGCTGAAGGCAAACTCATCGACATTCGGCTCCACCGCGGCGCTGCTCTGGTTCATGGCTTCGGCCAGTGGCCGGGTAGCCAGGTTCCAGGCGAATTCACCGGTCTGCTCGATGTTGTTCAGGCTGTCCTTGCGCCCGACACTGCAGAACCCGATGATCGGCGGAATGTAATTGAACGCATTGAAGAAGCTGTAGGGCGCCAGGTTCAAGTGGCCTTCACGGTCCTGCGAGGAAATCCAGCCAATGGGCCGCGGGCCGACGATGGCGTTGAACGGGTCATGGGGCAAGCCATGGCCCTGTGCAGGTTCGTAGTAGTACATCGGTACAGCCATCGTCGAACTCCTTCTCGCCCCATCGGGCCATCGCATTGAACAGGCGGCCAGTGTAAGGCGTTATTACCTTTCAGTGCCGGCAAATGCGTGGGAGCGACCCTGGTCGCGAAGGGCTGCGGAACAGCCCCGCTTCCAAGTCTCAAGTGGAAACCGGGGCCGCTCTGCAGCCCTTCGCGACCTGGGTCGCTCCTACGGTGTTCGTGTCGAGCAGTTAGTCAGTCTCGATCCGCGAGTGCTTCTGGGTGTCCTTCATGAACACATACACCAGCAACGAGCAGGCGATGCAGGCGGTGACGTACCAGTAGTAACCGGTTTCCATGCCGATGCTCTTGAACCACAGCGCGATGTATTCAGCGGTACCGCCGAAGATCGACACCGTCAGGGCATAAGGCAGGCCTACGCCCAGTGCACGGATTTCGGTGGGGAACAGCTCGGCCTTGACCACGGCGTTGATCGAGGTATAGCCACTGACAATGATCAGTGCGGCCATGATCAGGAAGAACGCGCCCCACCAGGTTTCGATGGTATGCAGGGTGGTCAGGATCGGCACGGTGCAGATTGTGCCGAGCACGCCGAAGGCGATCAGGATCGGGCGCCGGCCGATCTTGTCCGAGAGTGAGCCGATGACCGGCTGCAGGCACATGAACAGGAACAGGGTGGCGGCCGAAATGGTGGTCGAGTCGGAAATGCTCATGCCGACGGTGTTGACCAGGTACTTCTGCATGTAGGTGGTGTAGGTGTAGAAGGCCAGGGTGCCGCCCATGGTCAGGCCAACCACGGTCAACAGTTCCTTGGGATGACGCATCAATGTGCGCATCAGGCTCTCTTTTGGCTTTTCCTTCTTCTTGGTGAAGGATTCGGTTTCTTCCATGCCACGACGCAGGTAAAGCGCGACCACGGCACACAGGGCGCCGATGACGAACGGAATACGCCAGCCCCACGAATACAGTTGTTCGGTGGTCAGGGTCTGTTGCAGGACGATCAGCACACCCAGGGCGATGAGTTGGCCGGAGATCAGGGTCACGTACTGGAAGCTGGAGAAGAAACCGCGGCGTTCCTTGGTTGCCATCTCGCTCAGGTAAGTGGCAGAGGTACCGTACTCACCGCCAACCGACAAGCCTTGAAGCAGACGCGCCACGACCAGCAGGATCGGTGCGGCGACACCGATGGTTTCGTAGCTGGGAGTCAGGGCAATGATCAGCGAGCCGAAGCACATCATCAGCACCGATACCATCAGTGCCGCCTTGCGGCCCTTGCGGTCGGCGTACAGGCCCATGAGCCAGCCACCGATAGGGCGCATCAAAAAGCCAACGGCGAAGATCGCCGCAGTATTGAGCAGTTGCGCAGTTGTGTCGCCCGACGGAAAGAAGGCTTTGGCGAAATACAGGGAGAATGCTGCGTAGACGTACCAGTCGTACCATTCGACCATGTTGCCGACCGAACCGCTGAAGATCGATTTGAGGCGACTTCTGGTGGTGCGTTCAGCGGCAGGGGCAGCTACCGACCCAGCGGGCAGGGTAGTGGAATTATCCATTGATGGATCCTTCTAGTTGTTTTTGTGGAGCGCGTAGAAACGCAGCCTGCCAGGGCTATAGCAGGAGCTGTGCCACAATTGAAAAGCCCGTACTAGAAGGGTTTGCTTGAAGCTATAAGCAAAAATCCGCTTATCGGCAGGGTTTCGATAAGCGGATTTTTGCCTACGTGATGAGGGTCAGGCCTCCTTGAGGAAGTCTTCGCGCAGCAAGCCGTGGCGTTGCATCTTTTCGTTCAGGGTGCGCCTTGGCAGTTGCAACTCATTGAGCACGGCCTTGATGTCACCCTTGTGCCGGCTCAGTGCCGAACGCAGGCATTGGGCTTCGAAGGCTTCCTGCTGGGCCGCCAGCGACTGGCCTGTCTGCGGCAGTTCCGGGGCCGGTTCACCCAGGCCCAGGGCGTGACGCTCAGCGGCATTGGCCAGCTCACGGACGTTGCCCGGCCAATCATGGCCAAGCAGGCTTCCCAGTTGTGCACCGGTCAGTGGCGGGGCGGTGCGGCCCAGGCGTTCGGCGGCCGTACGGGCAAAGTGCTCGAACAACTGCGTGATATCTTCGCGCCGTTCACGCAGAGGCGGCAGACGCAGTTCGGCCACGTTCAGGCGGTAGGCAAGGTCTTCGCGAAAGCGCCCGGCACGTGCGAGCTCGAGCAGGTCTGGCTTGGTCGCGGCGATGATGCGCAGGTCCACATTGATGCTCTGGTTGGCGCCCAGGCGTTCGAGTTTCTTTTCCTGCAGCACACGCAGCAGCTTGGCCTGCTGGGCCAGCGGCATACTTTCAATTTCGTCGAAAAACACCGTGCCACCGTCGGCGTATTCGAGCTTGCCTATCCGCTTGCCCTGGGCACCGGTGAAGGCACCGCTTTCGTGGCCGAACAATTCGGCCTCGAACAGTTGCTCCGGAATCGCTGCGCAGTTGAGCGCAACGAAGGGTTTATCTGCCCGTGGGCCGAAATCATGCAGGCAGCGGGCAACCCGTTCCTTGCCGCTGCCGGTCTCGCCGCGAATCAGCACGTTGACCGGCAGTGGCGCCAACTCTTGCACCTGGCGGCGCAGGTTTTGCAGGCTGGGCGAGACGCCGAGCAAGGTCGCATCGAGTTTGGCCTTGATATCGGCCTGTTCGTGCAGGTGGCGGTTCTCCAGGACCAGTTGGCGTTTTTCCAGGGCGCGATGCAGGCTGTTCAGAAGGCTCTCGGGGCTGAAGGGCTTTTCCAGGAAGTCGTAGGCGCCGATTCGCATGGCTTCCACGGCCATTGGCACATCACCGTGGCCAGTGAGCAGGATTACCGGCAGGTCGGCATCCTGGTCCTTGAGTTTTTGCAGCAGTTCCAGGCCATCCATACCGGGCATGCGCACGTCTGTGATAACCACGCCAGGAAAATGCCCGGGCAGTCGCGCCAGGCAGTCTTCGGCACGGCTGAACAGCTGTACCTCAAAGCCCGACAGGCTCAGCCACTGCTCCACTGCGGTGCGGATACTGGCTTCGTCGTCGACGACGATGACTGAGTTCAACATGCGGGCTCCTAATCAGCGGGCAGGGTCAGGGTGAAGAGGGCGCCTTCGGCACAATTGCCGGCCTGCAGGCGTCCACCAAGCTCATGGACGATGCCATAGGATACCGCCAGCCCGAGGCCGAGGCCTTCACCGACGGGCTTGGTGGTAAAGAACGGGTCGAAGACATTGCCCAGGTGCTCGGCCTTGATGCCACCGCCTGTGTCGGCAACACTCAGGCGCCACTGCCCCTGATCGGCTTCGAGGCGAATCACAAGACGCTTGAGCGGTTTATCGCTCATGGCGTCCAGGCCGTTGCGCAGCAGGTTGATCAGGACCTGTTCCAGACGAATGGCATCACCACGAACCCAGGCCGGGCGGGCCAGGTGCAGGGCAATACTGACGTTTTCACTGCGCATGCGGGCGTCGAGCAAGTGCAAGGCCTGATCGACCACCGTGGCCAGGTCCAGGCGTTCGCGCAGGCCGCCGGGGCTCTTGCGGGCAAAGGTCTTGAGGTGCCCGGTGAGGGCGGCCATGCGGGTGAGCATCTGTTCCAGTGGCGCCAGCGCCTGGCGGGCTTCGTCGATGCGGCCATGGTCGAGCAGCAGGCGCAGGGTCGCCAGCTGCATGCGCTGGGTGGTCAGGGGTTGATTGATCTCGTGGGCCAACGCAGCCGACATTTGCCCCAGTGCGGCGAGCTTGGCTGATTGCACCAGGCCGTCCTGGGCAGTGCGCAAGTCGCGGGTGCGCTCATCGACCAGGCGCTCCAGTTCTTCGCGGCTGCGCTGGCGCAAGCGGGCCAGACGCCAGCGTTGGGTGAGGAACAGCACCAGGAACACCAGGCTCAACCACACGGCAGACGCTGCCAGGGCGGCGTTGCGACCGTCTTCGGCGGCCATCAGCGGGGGGCGCAGCAAGTGCAGGGTCCAGCCTTCAGCGGGCAGCGCTAACGACTCCCAAAGATAGTCCGCCTCCTGCTCCGGCCCTTGCACGCGTACCAGGCGGCTGTTATCGCTGATGTTGGCCAGTGCCTTGTGCTGCAGGGCGGTCAGGGGTTGTTTGTCATATTGCCGGGTGGCGGCCAGGTCGGCGCGGTCCTGGGCCGACAAGGGTTCCAGCTCACGGTAGCGCCAGCCGGCCTGGTTGGCGATAAAGACGATGCCGCGGGCATCGCTGACCAGCAGGATATCGCTGCCCTGCTGCCATTCTCGCTCCAGTTCCGGGAATTCGAGCTTGACCACCATTGCGCCGAGGAAACTGCCGCGCGAATCGGTCACCGCGCTGGAGAGGAAGTAGCCAGGTATGCCGCTGGTGACCCCGACCGCGTAGAAGCGCCCGGCGCCTTGGCTTTGGGTCTGCTTGAAGTAGGGGCGAAAGCCATAATTCTCGCCGACGTAGCTGCTGGGCGTGCGCCAGTTGCTGGCGGCCACGGCAAGGCCGGTGCGGTCGAGCAGCTCCAGGGTGGAAGTATTGGCGGCACCGTTGATGCGTTCGAGCTTGTGGTTCAGTGTGTCCTGGGTGGCCGCATCGACCGGGCCTGCGAGGGCGTTGATCAGTTCCGGATCCAGCGCCAGCACGGCGGGCAGGGCGCGATAGCGTTCGATCAGGGTGTGCAGCGAATTGGCGTACAGGCCTAGTTGGACATTGGCCCGCGCAGCGTCCTCGACCAGCGCCCTTTGTTCAGCCTGGCGCATCGCCCAGCCGGCGGCGAGCAGGGTGCCGGCGAGGATCAGCAGAACGATTAGGGGTAGGCGCAACGTGCGGGTGGGGAAGGGCATTGGGACGAGGTCGCGAAATTCAGGTAGTGCACCTTAGCATTTTGTATGGAGGCCGCTCACCCCAACCCTCTCCCCGCGGGGAGAGGGAGCTGATTTGTGTTGTACATGAGTATCCAGTACACCCAGGATAGGCACCCTCTCCCCTATGGGGAGAGGGTTGGGGTGAGGGGTGGCTTGGGAGTGAGGGAGTCTTAAAGCAACTCAAAACTCTGCTGCTTCACCACCTGAGAATCCAGCCCCACCTGCACATTGAACTCGCCCGGCTCGGCCGCAAACTGCAATTGGGTGTTGTAGAACTTCAACTGTTCCTCATCGATGGTGAATCGCACGATCTTCTGTTCGCCCGGCTTCAACATGATTTTCTGGAAGTTCTTCAACTCCTTGACCGGTCGGCTCATGGAGGCGGTCACGTCCTGGATGTACAACTGCACCACGGTCTCGCCTTCGCGTTTGCCAGTGTTTTTCACAGTGACGCTGGCTTCGAGGCTGTCACCCTTTTTCAGTGAGCGGCTCGACAGGGTCAGTTCCGACAGGCTGAAGTCGGTGTAGCTCAAGCCGTAGCCGAACGGGAACAACGGGCCTTGCTCTTCATCGAAGTATTGCGAGGTGTAGTTACCAGGCTTACCGGGTGTGAATGGCCGACCGATGCTCAAGTGGTTGTAGTAGGTCGGAATCTGCCCCACCGAACGCGGGAAACTGACTGGCAACTTGCCGGAAGGGTTGTAGTCGCCGAACAGCACGTCGGCGATGGCGTTGCCGCCTTCGGTGCCCGTGAACCAGGTTTCCAGCATGGCATCGGCCTGTTGTTGTTCCCAACCCAGCGAGAGCGGACGGCCGTTCATCAACACCAGCACCAGGGGTTTGCCCGTGGCCTTGAGGGCCGTGATCAGCTCGCGCTGGCTGGCCGGAATCTCCAGGGTGGTGCGGCTCGACGATTCGTGGGACATGCCCCGCGACTCACCAACGGCTGCCACGATTACGTCCGCCTGTTTGGCGGCGGCTACCGCTTCGTCGATCATCACTTGGGCCGGGCGTGGATCAATGATCACTTCCGGGCGATCGAAATTGAGGAAGTTCAGGTAGTCGATGATCTTCTGGTCATGGGTCAGGTTGGCACCCTTGGCGTAGATCACCCGTGCCCGTTCACCGACCGCGCGGCGGATACCGTCGTTCAGGGTGACCGATTGCGCCGGTACGCCGGCGGCAGCCCAGCTGCCCATCATATCGATCTGGGCATCGGCCAGCGGGCCGACCAGAGCAATGGTGCCTTGCTTCTTCAGGGGCAGGGTCTGGTTGTCGTTTTTCAACAGTACCTGGCTCTTGCGCGCCACGGAGCGGGCAGCGTCGCGGTGCAGGCGGCCCTCGGCGTTGGTATCGGCCGGGTCTTCGCTGGCGATGCCTATGCGCAGGTACGGGTTCTCGAACAGGCCCATGTCGTACTTGGCGCCCAACACTTCGCGCACGGCGTTGTCGAGTTCGGCCTGGCTTACTTCGCCGGATTTCAGCAACCCGGGCAGTTCCTGGCCATACAGCGAGTCGTTCATGCTCAGGTCGATACCGGCCTTGATCGCCAGCTTCGCTGCCTGGCGACCGTCGCGGGCGACGCCGTGGCGCACCAGCTCAGTGATGGCACCGTGGTCACTGACCGTCACGCCCTTGAAGCCCCACTCCTTGCGCAGCAGGTCTTGCATCAGCCAGGTATTGGAGGTAGCGGGCACCCCGTTGACCGAGTTCAACGCAACCATCACACCACCGGCACCGGCGTCGATGGCCGCGCGGTAAGGCGGCAGGTAAACCTGGGCCATGCGCGTGGGGCTCATGTCGACGGTGTTGTAGTCACGGCCGCCTTCGACGCCGCCGTACAGGGCGAAATGCTTGACGCTGGCCATCAGGCTGGTCGGCGCATTGGCGCCCGGGTCCTGGAAGGCCTTGACCATGACTTGGGCAATGCGCGAGACCATGTAGGTGTCTTCGCCAAAGCCTTCACTGCTGCGGCCCCAACGCGGGTCGCGAGAAATGTCGACCATGGGTGCGAAGGACATGTCGATGCCGTCGGCACTGGCTTCGATAGCCGAGGTGCGGCCGGTCAGGGCAATGGCATCCATGTCCCAGCTCGAAGCCAGGGCCAGCGGAATCGGGAAAATGGTGCGGTGGCCGTGGATCACGTCGTAGGCGAAGAACATCGGGATCTTCAGGCGGCTGTTCTTGATTGCCGCATCCTGCAATGGCCGGTTTTCTGCGCGGGTGATCGAGTTGAAGGTCCCGCCGATGCGGCCGGCGGCGATTTCCTTGAGGATCTGCGGCTGGGGCATTTCCGGGCCGATACTGATCAGGCGCAGTTGCCCGATCTTTTCATCCACGGTCATTTGCTTGAGCAAATCGCCAACGAATGCTTCTTTGTTCTTCAACAGTTCAGATTGCGTGTCGGCCAAGGCCGGGTGACTGGCCAGGCCGACGAGCAGGCCCAGCAAACACAGCTTATTCATGTATTCGATTCTCGAGGCTGCAACAGTACTCACGGTCAATACTGTTCGGCCGAAGTTGGGAGAGCGGCTATTGTTGTAGTTTGCTGGGGCAATCTTTTAGCCGATTGGACCGACATGATCCAGCAACGGCGACGGATTATGCCTCAAGTGCCGGGGTTTTAGGTTTGTTCACCATCTATGCAAGTGAATCGAGGGAGCATATCGAGCATGCGAGCACATCCGGTAGTTGGCTGGAGCTGGAAAGTGGCGGTGCTGTTGGCACTGAGCACCCTGTTGGCAGGCTGCGGCATCAACAACATCCCCACCTACGACGAACAGGTCAAGGCCGCCTGGGGCCAGGTGGAGAACCAGTACCAGCGCCGTGCTGACCTGATCCCCAATCTGGTGGAAACGGTCAAGGGCTACGCCCGCCATGAACAGGAAACCCTGACGGCAGTGATTGAAGCCCGGGCCAAGGCGACCTCGATCCAGGTGGACGCCAGCACTTTGGATAACCCGGAAAAACTCAAGCAGTTCCAGCAGGCCCAAGACCAGTTGAGCGGCGCCCTCAGTCGTCTGATGGTGGTCTCCGAGCGTTATCCCGACCTCAAGGCCAACCAGAATTTCCTGGCGTTGCAATCGCAACTCGAAGGCACGGAAAACCGCATCGCCGTGGCGCGCAAGGACTTCATCGCTGCCGTAGCGCGCTACAACACGGAAATCCGCACCTTCCCAGGGCGCATCTGGCACACCTTGATGTACAGCAGCCTGCCGGTGCGCGAGAGCTTCGAAGCGACGACACCCGAGGCCGATAAAGCACCGCAAGTGAAATTCTGATGCGCCGCTTGAAGCTGGGGCTGGTGCTCCTGCTGCTGTTGGCCGCAACTGTCGCCCAGGCAGCGCTGGAGTTTCCACCGCTGACCGGGCGAGTGGTGGACAACGCCAATCTGCTCGATGGGCAAAGCAAGGCACAGTTGACGCAGATGCTTCAGGCCCATGAGCAGGCGACCGGTGAGCAGGTCGTGGTGGTTACCTTGCCAAACCTGCAGGGCGCCAACATTGAAGATTACGGCTACCAGCTTGGCCGCCACTGGGGTATCGGCCAGAAGGGCAAGGACAACGGCGCACTGCTGATCGTCGCCCGCGACGAGCGCAAGCTGCGCATCGAGGTCGGTTATGGCCTGGAAGATCGTCTCACCGACGCGCAATCGTCGGTCATCATCAACCAGTTGATTACTCCGGCGTTCAAGCGGGGCGACTTCAGCCAGGGCATCAGTGCCGGTGTGGCAGCGATGATCCAGGTGCTGGGCGGCAATCCCTTGGCGGAGCCCAAACAGGTGGCCGGTGGTGACGACGGCATGCCGCCCAATTGGGTGGTGACCCTGATCATCCTGCTGTTCGTGATCTTCTACGTGCTCCAGGCGCTGGGTATCACGGGCGGCGGAGGCGGTCGTTCGGGAGGTTATGGCGGTGGCCTGGGAGGTGGTTTCGGCGGTGGCGGCTTTGGCGGTGGCGGTGGCTTCAGTGGCGGGGGTGGCAGCTTCGGCGGCGGCGGTTCGTCGGGTGGTTGGTGAAACATTAATGGATGAGTATCGCAACCCATGGCGCTATTGAATGAAGTTGAGCAACGTAAGGTGGCTGAGGCCATTGCCCGCGTCGAACAGCATACCGACGCGGAACTGGTCACCGTATTGGCCGCCCGCGCCGATGACTACGCCTATATCCCCTTGCTCTGGGCCAGCCTGCTGGCCCTGATCGTGCCTGGTGTCGTTTATTACCTGGCTGGCTGGCCAAGCGTACATGGCTTGCTGCTGGTGCAATGGCTGAGCTTGATCATTCTCGGTTTGCTGTTTCGCATCCCCGCTATCACGACACGCCTGATTCCGCGTTCAGTCCGTCACTGGCGGGCTTCAAACCTGGCGCGCCGGCAGTTTCTCGAACAGAACCTGCACCATACGGTGGGCAGCACTGGAATTTTGATATTCGTCAGCGAAGCCGAACGCTATGTGGAAATTCTCGTGGACCAGGGGATTTCCAGTCGGCTTGACGACAGCGTCTGGGCGACGATCGTCGCGACGTTTACCGTGCAGGTGAAGCAGGGGCAGACCTTGCAGGGGTTTGTCAGTTGCATCGATGCCTGTGGGCAATTGCTCAAGGTGCATGTGCCGCTGACCCACGAGCGTAATGAATTGCCGAATCGGTTGGTTGTGTTGACGTGATTGGCAAATCGCGTGGATTGCAGTTTTAACTTTTATTGCGTAGCTTCATGAATGGTTTGGCTGCTGGTGCAACCAAACCATGTGACTATATGATGGGTGCCTTTACCTGAGTTTTTTTACGCTGAATTCTGTCGCGTCCAGTTTGTAAGTAGTGCCACTCATGGTCGTTTTGAAGACAATTTTACCTTTGAAGTAAACAGAGCTGCTACCAATGTCGACCTCTTCCAGATAAAGCGTTCCTGACTTTGCAGGGTTACCGCCAGAGCCAAGGGTCAAGACCGCACGGACAGGCCCGTTCTCGCTGATCTCGTACTGTTTATTTGGCTCAACATCTGTTTCCTTTATGGAGAAGGAGAAACCAACATATTGACCTTGGTATGAGGCGCCAATCCCTGCAACGAACCAGATGCGGTTTGAGCTATCCGAATTTCTACTAATGCTGGTGCCGGTAAACGATAGCGGATGCCCGATTGGCGAATCCGGGTATAACGAGGCATGGATATAGCTTTCGTCATTGACATTAGTCCGCAACCTGGACGTATCTGCATCCCCTTCGGCTGCTTTTGATAACAGGGTGTGAATGTTTTCCGAGTTGTTGTTCATTTGTTTTCTCCAATTGATGGTCGGCACTTCTTGTGCCTGCGATCAATTGGAATCGATATGTGTTTTAAAAGAAACTAGTATAATTGTTAGGTTGTAAATGGGTGTTGTGGTTTGTTAATGCAGCTCATGCTCATGGCACTTAACTGCATGGATAAACTTGTATCAGGTTGTCGATTCGCGATATCTCAAAAAAATGCCCGTGCCCTTGGCCGCTGCCCCCTTTAAAATAGCGGCCAATGCGACCCTAACGTCGCCCCGCACCCCTGAGGCACCCAAGCATGTCCGCTACCCCATCCCCGGCCAAACCTGCACCGGATCACCGTGCGCAATTTCTGGCGCAGCTCGAAACCAGCCTGCAGCAAAACGCCTTCATCAAGCTGGTACTGGCCCGCCACGTCGGCAGTGAAGTGGACTTGCAGCGGGTCACCATCAAGCCGCTGATGGTCAAGGAGCAGGCGTGCCTGTCATTCGTGTACCGCTACAAGACCCGCGACATCACCCGCAACCTGCCCTTGGCAGAGGCCCAGGCGCTGATTGCCACGCTGCTGCCCGAGTCGTTCCGTAATGCTCATTTGCTGACCCTGAGCGATGAACTGCAGCTGGAATTCAGCAAAAAAGGCAAACCGATGCTGCACCGCAACACGCCCCAGCAAACGCGTGAAGTTGCCACCGCGGCACATGACCGTGAGAAAAAACGCTACCTGGAACTGACCCGGCCGTTCCTGACCGACCTGGGCGTGACCAACAAGCAACATGAACTGATCCCGGCCATGTCGCGCAAATGGAAGCAGATCAACAAGTTCATCGAGGTCTTTTCCCACGCGCTGAATTCATCGACCCTGGCCGACGGGCAGCCGGTGCGTGTTGCCGACTTCGGCTCGGGCAAGGGCTACCTGACCTTTGCCATCCACGACTACCTGTGCAACAACCTGCAACGGCAGGCGCAGGTGACGGGTGTAGAGCTGCGCGAAGAAATGGTCACCCTGTGCAACAACGCCGCTGCGCATCTCGAACACCCGGGCCTGGTGTTCGAGCACGGTGATGTGCGCACGGTGGTGCCCAGCGAAATCGACGTGATGATTGCCCTGCATGCCTGCGACATCGCCACCGACTATGCCATCCATACCGGCATCCGTTGTGGCGCGGCGATCATCATGTGTTCGCCCTGCTGCCACAAACAGATCCGCCAGCAGATCCAGAGCCCGGGCCTGCTCAAGCCCATGCTGCAATATGGCCTGCACCTGGGGCAGCAGGCGGAGATGGTCACCGATAGTTTGCGTGCTCTGTACCTGGAAGCCTGTGGTTATGAGACCAAGGTGTTCGAGTTCATCTCGCTGGAGCATACCAACAAGAACAAGATGATCCTGGCGGTCAAGCGAGCGCAGCCACAGGAACCCACGGCGCTGTTGGAAAAAATACAAGCGCTCAAGGCGTTCTATGCCATCGAGGAGCACTGCCTGGAAACCCTGCTCAAGGCTGACGGGTTACTGGCCTGATTGTAGTTCCGCGTCCTACAGACCCATCTCGTTGTCTGATCAGCGCACCCTGGTTAATTTCCCTGTGAGCCATTCACAAGGAGTAGGCCAGGATGCCAATTCAAATCAAGGAAGCAGAAAGTGCGGCGACTGTTCGCTTGACGCCGCGCGAACATGAAGTCTTGCAGTGGTGTGCACAAGGTAAAACGTCGTGGGAAATTGCCCAGATTTTGAATTGCACGGAAGCTACCGCGAACTTTCACTTCGGCAATATTCGTAAAAAATTTTCAGTTTCTTCACGGTCTGCGGCTTTGCTCAAAGCATTTGAGCAAGGTGTGCTGGCGACTGCCTGATTGGGAGTTTCGGGTATGCAAATGTATTTGAGTGCTCATACCTGGGCTTGCAGAGGGAGTCTGTTTTCGTGACTGAACCTGCCTCAACCAGTATTTCCAGTTTGTATATCGGACTTGGATTGGCTTCTGTTATTCCCTTGATCGACGGTGATGCCTTGTTTGGCGCTGTCCTGGGTGCCTGGTTGGTAACCAGTACCCGGCAGCATTTGAAGGCCTGGCAACGCATGGGCTCATTATTGCTTTCGGCTGGAGTAGGTTACCTCTTCACGCCGTTGATATTGTCGATGGGGCCTTTTCTTTCCAGTGGCGTTGCTGCATTTGTCGCTGCCGTGGTGGTCATCCCGATCAGTATCAAGGTCATGGTCTGGCTCGATGTGGCGGACTTGCGGGATATTTTTCAACGCCTGCGGGGTGGCCGTTGAGATGCTGCGAGCAACAGGTTTTCAGGGGCAATGCAGGGGATAGGGGTAACTGGCGGTCAGGGCTTCGAGTCGGCGCTCGAGTTCCAATACGCGTCTTTTTTCCTGCACGGCAACTGCTATGGCGTGTTGGTCCACTTCGGGCAGCGTACGTATTTGGTTGAGCAGTTCAGCTTCCCATGGCGTATTGGCGCAAGAAGCGCACACGTTGTGCGGTGGCCGAAATTGCGGGCCATCACCGACTAATAGCCAATCAAGCGATATACCGTGCTGGTCGGCGATATCTATGCAGATTGCATATGGAATGCGCTCGCGTATTTTCCAGCTACTTAAAGTCTGTGGGCTTATGCCCAGTGCTATTGACAAGCTGTTATCGGTTTTGGAATGGGTGATTTGCTTCAAGCGCGCCAGCACGGCAGCACATCCTTTGCTACTCATAGTGAGTCATACTCCCGTGTATTGATGCACTTTGTCGCAAATATTTACTCGATTAGCGTAGAAACTTTTTGCAATATCGAACACTACCAATCGGAAGATATAGCGCAATGCGGCTAATTCTTAAATGGTAGAAGGAAATTTCCTTCTTTGTATTACTGGTCGACTTACACAAAGGTATCGAGTGGATGAAGCGTTGCGAAAGAATACGGGGTAAATCAACCAGAAAATGACCAATTTTTTGTTCAGAGACTTAAAAAAGGAAGGATGAGTATGAGTACTTACAAATTGGTTTGCCCGCATTGCTTGAGTCGCATGCGTATTCGTACTAGTGAAGGGCGACACATTTTTTTGCGCATCGCTTATTTGCAATGCACCAACGAAGCATGTGGCTGGTCGGTTCGGGCGGAGTTTGAAATGACCCATGAATTATCCCCCAGTGGCATGCCCAACCCTGAGGTTCATTTACCCAGGGCGGGTTCCGATTTACGCACTGCCGCCGTTAAATCGGCGAACCAGCAGCCGAAAGCGGAGGTGCAGCCCACCACCTAGCGTGTCAGGCCTTGGGTGGTAGGGGGCTTGCCAGTGCTGGCCGGATAACAGTCTTGCGTCCCAGAATCACGGTAAAAATAACACCAGCGGCAAACAACCAGGTGATCGGTTCGACATGTTCGCCAAAGAACAGGGCCGAAAAAGCGATGGTGAAGAAAATCTGCAGCAGTTGGACCTGACTGACGCGGGCAATGCCCCCCAGCGCCAGGCCGGCATACCAGGCAAAAAAGCCAATGAACTGGGAGAACAGCGCGACGTAGCCGAACGCCCACCATGCACGCGGGGAAACTGGGCCTTGATGCTGCAGCGCCAGATACATGACTGGACCGATCAGCAGGGGCGTGGACAACACCAGTGCCCAGCAGATGACCTGCCAACCGCCCATTTCCCGCGCCAGCCGACCTCCCTCGGCATAACCCAGGCCGCCCACGGCAATGGCTGCCAGCATCAGTAGATCGCCGGCCTGGATACTGCCCGCGCCGCTGATCATTGCATAGGCCAGCACCAAGGCACTACCAGCTGCTGCGCAGAGCCAAAAGGCCCGGGAAGGGCGTTCGTGGGACAACCAGGCGGCATAGACCGCTACGCACAGCGGCTGCAAGCCATTGACCAACGCGCCATGAGAGGCGGGCAATGTTTGCATGGCCCAGGCCGAAAAAACCGGAAAACCCAGGATAACGCCAAGAATCACCAGGCTCAGCCCCTTGACCTGTGCCCAGGTCGGCCATTTTTCTCGACGCCAAAGCAGCAATGCCGCCGCTGGGATGGCGGCGAACAAAGCGCGGCCCAGACCATTGAGCAAGGGATGCAGTTCTTGCACCACAATGCGAGTCATGGGCAGGGTCAGGCTGAAAATGATGACGCCAAGCAGGCCCAAGGCCATGCCGGTGTTTTCGCGAGTAGACATGGCGCAGGCCTTGGCAGCGTAGACACGGAATATCAGTATTGAGCCACAGCCCCGACCCGAGTGCTGCTACAGCTGAACACAGAATCATCCATACAGTTGTTCTGCATCCAGCGAAGTTGGCGTTCGATGGCGATTACCCGTTATTTCCCGCGCTTGCGCTTGGTCGGCCCGAGCAACTCTACCGGCACATTCAGGGCAGTTGCGCCCAATGGATGGGTTTTGGAGTCGAAGAACTCCAGGCGCGTACCCTGGTTTGCAAACAGACCGGTGAAATGCTGCTTCTGGCTGATGATCGAGGCTTCGCTCAGTGGGTAGATCGAGATCGCCAGGGTTTTGATGCCGGCTTGTTGTATGGCATGGAGAATATGCTGGTCTGCCGATCCCAGGCGGTGGCCGAAGATGCACAGTGCACCTTGATGTCTGGCCAGTTCGCCGTAGCACCAATTCAGATAATCGGAATCGCGAATGGCACTCAGTTTGTCCTGGGCAGTGCCTTCGCTGACGAACAGCGGCACATCGCCTGGCGTGTTGATGGCGAAACCGTCGAGCAGGCTACTGCCAGCGGCGTTGCGCTTGCGGGTACTGCCGTCGATGTTCTTGATCAGGTGCAGGCCGCCATGCAGATGCAGGACTCGGTTGCCCTGGTGGGCAGTATTGCTGATGTCGAAGCCGCCGTCGTCAGGGAGCAGGTCCTCGAACCCTTGCGGGTTGTGCAGGATGGCCCAATGGTTGAGCAGGTCGTAATTGGTCGAGTACACCGTGCGGTAGTTGCGCAGTTCATCGTTGAGCGCCTGCAGGGTCGTTGGTTGTATCAACTTCCACGGAATGTGCACGCTACGCACGGCATGGATCAGCGCCTCCTTGATTGCGTAGTAGCGATTGAGCGGCGAGGATGAACTGATCGCCAGCGCGGCGTTGACCTTGACGGTGGTGTTCAGGGCGCTTAGCACCTGCTCGAAATTTTCCGTGCCCATGGCCTTGAACAGCGCCAGGTCCGTTTGCCCCAGCGGTTTGTTACGCACCTTTTGTGCTCGCTCGAACAGGGAGTCGTAGGCGAAGTTGCGCCATACGGCACGACTGGCACCGTTGCCTACCAGCAGCCCGGTGCAGTTGCAGGTTGCCTGCAAATCTGGCCATGTGGCCAGGGTGGCATCGAATGGGGCGAGTTCCATGGTTCTAATCGGTCAGGTCAGAGGGCAGGGCGCGACTTTACCACGCATCCCGCTGGTAGCCGCTGGGTACCTGCACGTGGAGCCAGCGAAGCCCGATCGAAAGTATCGTAGAATCCTGTCTCTTCCCAGGCTCCCAGGATGTCGCGCTCATGTCGTTCTCGTTGTTGTTTGCCGTACTCGCCTCAGGTTTTATCTACGGCATTACGCCGGGGCCCGGTGTGCTGGCGGTACTGGGGATCGGTGCCTCCCACGGCCGACGTGCCGGTGCGGGTTTTCTTTGCGGGCATTTGCTGGGCGATGTGCTCTGGTGCAGCACCGCGTTGGTGGCGATTGTCGGGGCGCGGGAAATCGGCAGTTCCGTATTCGACATTCTCGGCGTGCTCAGTGGCCTGTACCTGTTCTGGCTCGGCCTGCGCGCCCTGCGCAGCCGCCCGGGTGACGGCAAGGCCAACCAGGGGCCGGCGCGTAAACCGTTCTGGCACGGCGTGGTGTTCGGCCTGACCAACCCCAAGGCCTACCCGGTGGCCGTGGCAACCTTTACCGCGCTGCTTTCCAGCCGTGCCGAACTGCTCAATTGGTCGATGCTGCCGACGCTGATCGCCTTGAGCTTTCTCGGTGGCTTGTTGGCTTATGCCATCCTGGTGGGCGTAGTGGGGGCGCGTCATGTGCGTACCCTGTACACCCGCTACGAACTATGGATCACCCGCCTGTGCGGCTTGATGTTCATCGGCTTCGCCGTCAATGCGTTGATGCATGCCTTGCCGGGCCTGCTGCCGCGCAAGCCGGTGTAATCACCCGCAGGACCTACTCTTGGAAAAGGAATCTCCAATGCCTCTGCACATCGATACACCGCTGCTCGAATCACGCCCGCTGAGCCTGCTCACGGGGCAGAACATCTGGCTCAAGCTCGATGCCCTGCAACCGGGCGGTTCCTTCAAGATTCGTGGCATTGGCGCGGCCTGCGAGCGCTATGCCCGGGAAGGAAAGAAGCGCTTTGTATCTTCCTCCGGAGGCAATGCCGGGATCGCCGTTGCCTATGCCGGGCGCCGGCTGAATATCCCGGTTACCGTGGTCGTGCCACAAACCACCACCGAGCGCGCCAAGGCGTTGATCGGCCAGGAGAACGCCGAGGTCATCGTCCATGGCGCAAGCTGGATGGAGGCCAACGCCCATGCACAATCGTTGCTTACAGCCGAGGATGCGTTCCTGCATCCCTTCGACAATCCATTGCTGTGGGAAGGGCATGCCAGCCTGATCGATGAAGTCGCCAAGGCCGGCCAGTTCGTGCCCGATGCCGTGGTGCTATCGGTCGGCGGTGGCGGTTTGCTGTCGGGGGTTGTCGAGGGCCTCAAGCGCAATGGCTGGGGCCATGTGCCGGTCATTACCGCTGAAACCGAAGGCGCCTCGTCGCTGGCGCAATCGGTTGTCGCCGGGCAGCGGATCGAGCTGGCGGCAATCACCAGTGTGGCGACCTCGCTGGGGGCCAAGCAGGTGTGTGAGCAGGCTTTCGAGCTGACGAAGTCGTATCCGATCCACTGCGCGGTGGTGTCGGACCGGGAAGCGTTGCTGGCGTGTGAGCAATTTCTGCAAGACCACCGCGTGTTGGTCGAGCCGGCGTGCGGGGCGAGCCTGGCGCTGCTGTATGGGCGCAAGCCGGAATTGGCAGGGTATCGCAATGTGCTGGTCGTGGTGTGCGGTGGGGCGACGGCGAGTCTGGAGCAGATTCGGGAATGGGTTGGGCAATAGGCAGTCAGCAAGGGCCTCATCGCTGGCAAGCCAGCTTGTATGGTAAGACTTGAAGGGAGGAGGAGGG
>CAYVPI010000035.1:0-36745 GCA_964453495.1 uncultured Pseudomonas sp.
ATCGAGCAGCACCTGGCGCACGCCTGAGCTGACTGACCGCTGCATCGCCCGCCGCTCCTCGGTGACGGCAATACCCAGACCCCGGAATCGAAGTCGTTTCTGGTCAACGTGGAGAAAATCTGATGGCCAGCCAAGACATCATTGCCCGTTCGGCCACCACCACACCATCGCCTTCGGTACGCCAGCAGGAGGAGGTAGCCAAACTCATCGACACCACCAAGTGCATCGGTTGCAAGGCGTGCCAGGTGGCTTGTTCTGAATGGAACGAGCTGCGCGCCGATATTGGCCATAACCACGGCACCTACGACAACCCCGCCGACCTGGGCAGCGAAACCTGGACCCTGATGCGCTTCACCGAGTACGAAAACGACAAGGGCAACCTGGAGTGGTTGATCCGCAAGGACGGGTGCATGCACTGCGACGACCCCGGTTGCCTGAAGGCTTGCCCGAGCCCGGGGGCAATCGTGAAGCTCGCCAACGGCATCGTTGATTTCAACCAGGACCATTGCATCGGCTGTGGTTATTGCATCACCGGTTGCCCGTTCAATATCCCCCGCATCTCCCAGAAGGACCACAAGGCTTACAAGTGCACCTTATGTTCGGACCGGGTGGCGGTGGGGCTGGAACCGGCCTGCGTCAAGACCTGCCCGACCGGGGCGATCGTGTTCGGCACCAAGGAGGATATGAAGGAGCACGCCGCCGAGCGCGTCGTCGATCTCAAGTCGCGCGGTTTCGAGCATGCCGGCCTGTACGACCCGGACGGCGTCGGCGGCACCCATGTGATGTACGTGCTGCACCATGCCGACAAACCCTCGCTGTACGCCGGCCTGCCGGACCAGCCGGTGGTCAGCCCGCTGGTGGGGTTGTGGAAGGGCGTGAGCAAGCCCCTGGCGCTTTTTGCAATGGGCGCTGCGGTGCTGGCCGGATTCTTTCACTATGTGCGCATCGGCCCGAACCGGGTTGAAGAGGACGAGCACCCGTCGCCAGCGGACACCAGCGTGCATGAGGTCGACCCGGCCGTGCATGAATACGACCCGCGCAAGCCGGGCCCACAGGAGGATCAACGGCCATGAGAGACAAAACGATCCTGCGCTACAACGCCAACCAGCGCACCAACCACTGGCTGGTGGCCATTCTCTTTATCCTCGCGGCGCTGTCGGGGCTTGCCTTGTTCCACCCGGCACTGTTCTGGCTCAGCCATTTGTTCGGCGGCGGGCCCTGGACGCGCATCCTGCACCCGTTCATGGGGGTGCTGATGTTCGTGTTCTTTTTCGGGCTGGTAATCAGCTTCTGGCGGGCCAATTTGTTTATCGCCAATGACCGGCTGTGGCTCAAGCGCATCGACAGGGTAATAAGCAATGACGAGGAGAGCGTACCGCCAGTGGGCAAGTACAACGCGGGGCAGAAGCTTCTGTTCTGGACCCTGCTGATCTGCATGTTGGTGCTGCTGTTGAGCGGCCTGGTGATCTGGCGGGCCTATTTCAGCGAGTACTTCGGTATCTCCTCCATTCGCTGGGCCAGCCTGCTGCACGCGCTGGCGGCTTTCGTGCTGGTGCTGAGCATCATCGTGCATATCTATGCCGGGATCTGGATCAAGGGCTCGGTCAGCGCCATGCTGCATGGCTGGGTCAGCCGCGCCTGGGCCAAAAAGCACCACGAGCTCTGGTACCGTGAGGTGACTCGCGACGAACCACCGGCCAGCCGCGTGAGCAAAAAAGGATGATGCATTGAGCCTGATACTCGAACCCGGGCAGATAGAGGCTTCGGCAAGCACGCCGCCGTTCTTGCGCCTGCCGCCGGCTAATCTGTTCGCCTTGCGTGCCGCGCGCCTTGCGCGGCTGGCCGAAGGTCATCCACTGCAGGCATACATGCAACTGGTCGCGAGCCTGTGTCGGGTACAGCAAAGCCTGCTGGAGCAACCACCGCTAGTGGCAGCGCTCGATGGCCAGCGCCTGGCCCAGTGCCAGGCCCACGGCTTGCCGCCGCTGGCTGCCGACAGCCTGGTGCGTGAGGGCCATTGGTTGGCGTTTCTGGATGCCTTGCTCACGCTTTACCCGGAGCCTGCGCAACCGGAGGTGAAGATGGCCATTGCAACCTTGCGCAGCGCCGATGCTGGGCAGCGCAAGGTATGGGCTGTTGCCTTGGTCAGCGGCCAATATGCTGGGGTACCAGCGGCCCTGGTGCCGTTTTTGGGAGCTGCCTTGCAGGCAACCTGGAGCCATTGGCTGCTGACCCTGCCGCTGGCCGATCTCAAACCCTGCGACAGCCTCGGCCAATGCCCGGCCTGCGGCTCGCCAGCCATGGCCGGGGTGATACACCAGCGTGGTAAATACAACGGGCTGCGTTACCTGGTGTGCTCGTTGTGCGCCTGTGAGTGGCATGTGGTGCGGGTCAAGTGCGTCCATTGCGAACAAAGCAAAGGGTTGCGCTACGTCAGCTTCGAAAACGACCGCCATGCGCCCGACAAGGCACCGCTGCAGGCGGAGGTCTGCCCGGGGTGCAACAGCTACACCAAGCTGCTGTACCTGGAAAACGACGCCGAGGGCGAAGCGCTTTCGGCGGACCTGGCCAGCCTTGCCCTGGACATCCGCCTGGATGAACAAGGCTACCAGCGCCTGGCGCCGAACCTGATGCTGGCGCCGGGTGGGGATGCATAGCTTGACGTTGCAATCGCTGTAGCTGCCGCCAGGCTACCTCCGTGCGCGAAGCGGTCGAAAAATCAATTCGCCAAAGCGACTGACTCCGGCCATCAAATCAAGCTTGATGGAGGGTAGCGCAACATTCACGATAGTTATCCAACACAATTATTAGCGCTTGCCAGCGTTTTTCGTGATGAGCGAGTT
The DNA here is from genome assembly GCA_964453495.1 of uncultured Pseudomonas sp. Taxonomy (GTDB): domain Bacteria; phylum Pseudomonadota; class Gammaproteobacteria; order Pseudomonadales; family Pseudomonadaceae; genus Aquipseudomonas. The sequence goes on from CAYVPI010000035.1 coordinate 2,844, forward strand.
GTTCAAGACTCAGGTGAAGTGTGTTTCTGTTTGTGTCATCCATAAGATTAAGTCCATTTAAAAGTTGCTTTGATTTTCAGGGTTTGAAGGGTGATCCTGTGATTTGGCTGTGGGAAAAGTACTATAGATCTGAGTGGTAAGTTGTAGGAATGGTATTACAGATTTGCAGATTGGTTTTTCTTGCAAAGGTTTCTTCGGGGTGATATTGCAGAAAGCAGGCTATCTGAGGCATTGCATGTTTTGGTCTGTTTCCATTTTCAAAATGCTTTGAGTGTTTTTGTTTGGAAAGAATCTGTCCTGCATGTTTATCTACGGCGATGCCAGAAAGTGTACTCGAGTTTATTGAAGAAACAGAGCATGATTTTGCTGGTTTTTTGCGCAGTGTCCCGGCGTCTTTACAGCAAAAGCGGCTTTTCCCCTTTGTGTTGACGAACAAGCGCACCATCAGGGAGTGGTTCAGTGCCTATCGGGCCGATTGTTTAAGGAAGCGTCATGACTCAACGGTTACTCCAACTTGATCACGTGTCGTTCAACCTGCCCGACGGGCGCGTTCTGTTCGATCACTTGAACCACACCTTCAGCACCAGGACCACCGGCATCGTGGGTGCCAATGGCTGTGGCAAGTCTTTGCTTGGCCGGCTCCTGACAGGAGAACAACTGCCCACCAGCGGCATCGTCCGGCGCGAAGGGCGGGTTTACGCCGTGGCGCAGTTACTGGAACCCAAGCGCTATCCCAGCGTCGCCGCGCTGGCGGGGGTCGACCATCTTCTGGCGGCGCTGGAGCGCATTGCCCAGGGCAGTGTCGACGATGACGACCATGCGCTGGCGGTCGACCAATGGGATTGCGCCACACGCCTTGAGGCGCAACTGCAGCAGATCGGCCTCGGTCACTTGAGTGCCGACGCGCGCACCGACGCACTCAGTGGTGGCGAACGGCAACGGGTGGCGCTGCTGGGCGCGTGGCTATCGAGGGCCGACTGGCTCATTCTCGATGAGCCCAGCAACCACCTGGATATTGATCAGCAACACAAACTTGCGCAGCAGATCAAGCGCTGGCCTAACGGTCTGGTGTTGATCAGCCACGACCGGGGCCTTCTGGAGCACGTGAACGAAATCGTCGAGCTTTCACCCCAGGGGCTGGCGGCTTATGGCGGCAACTACAGTCAATATGCTGCGGCGCGCGAGCAGGAGCAGCAGGCGTTCCAAGCGGCATTACAAGGTGAGCGGACGCAGGCCAAGCGTGAGCAACGTGAGATGGTCGTGCAGATGGAGCGTCAGCAACGGCGCAATGCCCGCGGCGACCGTCAGGCCCGTGACGGTAATCAGACCAAGCTGATCACCAACGCCCAGAAAGAGCGCAGTGAAAACAGTCAGGGAAAATTGCGCTTCAATCAACAGGTGGCCCGGGAGCAGCAGCAACAACGGATCGCCGAGGCCCGTGCGCGGTGTGCGCCGGACATTCAACGCATGATGTTGTCTCCGGAAAGCGTAGTTCCCAATGGCAAGCTGATTGTGCAACTCAATGACGTGATTCTCCCGTTCGGTTACGCGGCACCGGTCAATCTGACGCTGACCGGGCCTATGCGCATGTCGATCTTGGGCGCCAACGGCAGCGGCAAATCAACCTTGTTGCGAGTGATCGCCGGCCAACTGCCGGTGCGCGAAGGCGAACTCATACGCAGTTGCCATGTCGGCTGGCTGGATCAACACGCCGGATTGCAGTTCCCCGAACGCACGGCAGTGCAATGGCTCCACGAAAGCAATCCGGCATTGCCCGAAGCGGAGGCGCGAACCCGCCTGGCGCAGATGGGCATCGACGCAGATCGTGCGATTCTCAAGACCCAAGAGTTGAGCGGCGGCGAGCGCTTGAAGATCGCGCTGGCCGCGCAGTTGTATGCACAGTGGCCACCGCAATTGTTGTTGCTGGATGAACCGGACAACCACCTGGACCTGCCCAGCCGCATTGCGTTGGAGGCAATGCTCAATCAATATCTCGGAGCTTTGATTGTGGTCTCTCACGACGTGGCTTTTCTGCAGACCATTCATCTTGATGGTGAGCTTTATCTCTGCGGGTAGATATGAGTGCTCACCAAAAATTGCGGTATTTACGGCAGTTCATACAGAGATTGGTGTAGTGTAGGGTTACTATGAAAGGCTACGGCCTGCATGCGGGACGTAAGTTTGTGTACTGATAGTCTTAGTTGTCCGGACTTTCTGCATGGTTCCAAGTATGTCGCGCATCCAATTTATGAGGCACTGGGAACCATGATAGTCCGTGAAACCAATGCACAGGACTGGGTTAACTTGAAAACCGTCCGACTCGAAGCGCTTCTTGATGCGCCGACGGCGTTCGGTGTCAGTTACCAGACTGCTATCAACTACACAGATGAACGATGGCAGGAGCTGGTTTCATCGGAAAGTGGGCCACATTTTTGGTTGGCCTTTGATGGAAGTACCCCCATTGGAATGATTGGGGTGGGGTTGATCAAGCCGGTCACTTTAATTTGATCGGGATGTGGATTAGAGCGCAGTTTCGAGGTTTTGGCGTTGCCGAGCTTTTGGTCAATGCTGTGAAAGCATGTGCGATCAACAAGGGATATCGACGGGTGATTCTAAGCGTTTCTCCAGAGAATCCAAGGGCATCACGGTTTTATAAAAAACAGGGTTTCGTGTTTGTTGATGAGTTTGAAGCATTAGCCAGCCATCCGCGTATTAGGGTGCAGACGATGGAATGGGTGTCGGTATCCGAAGAGTAAGTTTTTTAGCGCACGCAGAATGGAATGCGCAAGTCTGCCCGGGCTTTAATAGCTACACCAAGCTGCTGTATCAGGGGAAGGCTTCGCCTTCCAATCGCTGCGGCATTCCGATTGCCGGCGATGAGGCCCGCCCGGCCAACTACAATCTCCTGCAAACGCATGCCGGAGTTCTTTGATGCCTTCCAACCCAGCCCAAGCAACCCCGCACTTGCCTTCCATCGACAGCCTGCTGCGCAGCCCCGCCTGCCAGCCTCTGGCCGAGCGCTATGGCCGTGAAGCCTTGCTTGCCACGCTGCGCCAGCTGCTCGATGACCTGCGCGAACCGGCCCGCTTTGGTCAGCTTGATGCCATCGAACTGAGCGCCCAGGTACTGGCCGGCAGGGCCGGCGAGCGCTTGGCCACCCAGCATGCCAGCCGGGTGCGTCGGGTGTTCAACCTCACTGGCACCGTGTTGCATACCAACCTGGGCAGGGCGTTGCTGCCTGAGCAAGCCATCGAAGCGGTGACACTTGCCGCACGTTATCCGCTCAACCTTGAATTCGACCTGCACAGCGGCAAGCGCGGCGACCGCGACGATCTGATCGAAGGCCTGATCCGCGAACTGACCGGGGCCGAAGCCGTCACTGTAGTGAATAACAATGCCGCCGCCGTGCTATTGGCACTCAACAGCCTGGGCGTGCGCAAGGAAGGCATCATCTCCCGTGGTGAGCTGATCGAAATCGGTGGCGCGTTCCGTATTCCCGACATCATGGCCCGGGCCGGAGTACGGCTGCATGAAGTGGGCACCACCAACCGCACCCATGCGCGCGACTACGAGGCTGCCATCGGCCCGCGTAGCGGCTTATTGATGCGGGTGCACACCAGTAACTACAGCATCCAGGGTTTCACCGCCCAGGTTGCGACCGCCGAACTTGCGCAACTGGCTCACCGGCACGGCTTGCCCTTGCTCGAGGACCTGGGCAGCGGCAGCCTGCTGGACCTGAGCCGCTGGGGCCTGCCGCCTGAGCCGACGGTGCGCCAGGCATTGGCCGACGGTGCCGACATCGTCACCTTCAGCGGCGACAAGCTGCTGGGCGGTCCCCAGGCCGGGTTGATCGTTGGCAGCAAGGAACTGATTGCGCGGATCAAGAAGAACCCACTCAAGCGTGCATTGCGCGTGGACAAAATGACCCTGGCCGCCCTGGAAGCCGTGCTCAACCTCTACCGCGACCCGGACCGCCTTGCCGAGCGCCTGCCAAGCCTGCGCCTGCTGACCCGGCCCCAGGCCGATATCCTGGCCCAGGCCGAGCGCCTGCGCCCGGCGTTGGCGCAGGCGCTCGGCGTTGGCTGGGGCGTGGCAGCGTTGCCGACCCTGGGCATGATCGGCAGCGGCAGCCAACCGGTAGCGCGCCTGCCCAGTGCGGCCTTGTGCCTGCGCCCGCATGTGTCCAAGCGTCTGCGTGGGCGACGCTTGCTTGAGCTTGAAACTGCCTTGCGTGACTTGGCCATTCCGGTACTGGGGCGTATCGACGACGATGCACTGTGGCTCGACTTGCGCCAGTTGGACGATGAAGAGGTGTGGCTGGCCCAACTCAAGCAATTGGCGGGAGGCATGACCGCGTGATCGTCGGCACCGCGGGGCACATCGACCACGGCAAGACCGCCTTGCTCCAGGCCTTGACCGGCCAGGCTGGCGATCGCCGCCGAGAGGAGCGTGAACGGGGCATCACTATTGACCTGGGCTATCTCTATGCGGCGCTCGAACCTGGCGCGCCGTTGACCGGCTTTATCGATGTGCCCGGCCATGAGCGTTTCATTCACAACATGCTGGCCGGCGCCCAGGGCATCGACCTGGTGTTGCTGGTGGTGGCGGCCGATGACGGCGTGATGCCCCAGACCCGGGAGCATCTGGCGATCGTTGAACTCTTGGGCATCCCGCAGGCGATGGTGGTGATCAGCAAATGCGACCGGGTTGAGCCTGCCCGCGTGCAGGAGGTGCAGGCGCAGGTCCAGGCCTTGCTCGCCTCGGGGCCTTACCGGGCGGCGCCGCAGTTTCCAGTGGCGAGCATTACCGGCGCGGGCACCGACGCCTTGCGCGAGGCCTTGCTGGTTGCCCAGGGCGATGTCCGCCAGCGTAGCTCCAGCGGTGGTTTTCGCCTGGCCATCGACCGCGCCTTCAGCGTCGCCGGTGCCGGCATCGTGGTGACCGGTATCGCCCTGGCCGGGCAAGTCTCGGTCGGCGATACCCTGGTGCTTGGCCATGCCGGCAAGACGGTGCGGGTGCGTGGCCTGCATGCGCAGAACCAGCCTGCCAGGGAGGCCTGTGCCGGCCAACGGGTAGCCCTGAACCTGAACGCCGAACGCCTGGCCCTGGAACAGATTCATCGCGGTGACTGGCTGCAGGCCGAGTGGCTGCACGCACCGACCCGGCGCCTGGACATCGAACTGCAACTGCTGCCCGGCGAACCCCGCGCCTTCGAGCATTTCAGCCCGGTGCATGTGCACCTGGGCACCCAGGATGTGACGGCGCGGGTGGCGTTGCTCGAAGGCAGTAGCCTGGCCCCGGGGGAGCGCATGTTCGCGCAATTGCTGGTCAATGCGCCGCTGCATGCGGTGCATGGCGATCGGCTGGTGCTGCGTGACCACAGCGCCCAACGCACCCTGGGCGGCGGGCGTGTGCTTGATCCTTTCGCCCCGGCCCGCCAGCGCCGCCAACCTTCACGCCTGGCTCAGCTGCAAGCGCTGGCTGCCAGCGACAGCCTGGAGCAGGCCTTGCCGGCGTTGCTTGAACACACAGAAGTGGGGCTTGACCCTCAACGCCTGGAGCGCCAGTTCAATCGCCTGCGCGCCACCTGGCGCTTGCCGGCGGATGTGCTGGTGGTGGCGACGCGTCAAGGGCCGCTCCTGTTCAGCAAAGAGCGCTGGCAGGCACTCAAGGCTTTGCTGCTTGCGCAACTGGCAGAATTCCACACGCTTGAGCCGGACCAGTTGGGCCCGGACCGCGACCGCCTGCGCCGCTTTGCCGCGAGCCCGCTGGAGCGCCCCGCATTTATCAGTTTGCTTGAGGAGTTACTGGCCAGTGGCGCCATCGCCGCCAGCGGGCCCTGGTTGCATCTGCCGGACCATCAAGTGCGCCTGAGCGATGAGGATGCACTGTTGTGGCAACAGATCGAACCACTGCTGCAGCAGGCCGGCTTCGACCCGCCTTGGGTGCGGGACCTGGCGGCAGTGACGGGACGAGACGAAGCCGAGGTGCGCCTGCTGTTACGCAAGCTGGCGCGGCTGGGTAAGGTGCATCAGGTGGTGCGCGACTTGTTCTATACCGACGTCACGGTGAAGCAACTGGCGGCTATGCTCTTGCAACTGGGGGCCGATAACGAGACTATCGAGGCAGCGGCGTTTCGCGATGCACTGGCAATCGGCCGCAAGCGCAGTATTCAGATACTCGAGTTCTTCGACCGCATCGGCTTGACCCGGCGGTTGGGCGATCAGCGCCGCATCCGTTTGGACAATGCACTGGCGCAAAGCCATAGCGCTTGAACCGTGGGCTTAAGTCATGGAAGGCAATCGCGCCCGGTGGCGCGGCCGGGCTTCAAACCCGGTTGGGGGCGGCAGCCGCTCCCGGGCAGGTTCGACTCCCGCTGCCTTCCGCCATTTTTCTCTTAGAACGTGATTTCCATGTTGACTGTGGGTGCCGAGGTGCGGCTGCCCTGGCCACCGTCCACGCCGAACTTGTTGTGCCAATACTCGTAGCCCACACCGAACCAGATATTGGGTTTGACGTTCTTGCCCGGCAAGATGCCGTACATCAACGAGGTACGCATCAGGGTTTCGGGGGCGGTGTCCTTGTCGAAGTAGTCTTCGCCTTTCTCACCGACATAGTTGATGAAACCCTGGAACTTGGCGGCGTGGTTACCGACCTGGAAGGGGCGCATCCAGGACAGGTTGAGGTTGTAGGTGCCGTCGAAGGTCATCTCTTCGTGTTTGGCGCCGGGAATACCGGTCTGGTTGCGCTCACGGTAGTACAGCACGCTGAAGTCCAGCACACCGACGGTGTTGAATTTCAGGGTAGGGCCGAACACAACCGCGCGCTTGTTCGACGAGGCACGGTTGTTGTTGCGGTTGGCATCGAAACCCAGGGTGAAGGCGTAATCCTTGATCAGGCCTGTGCCCAGCGGCTGGTCGAACACCCTGGATGCGAACAGCTGGTGCCGATAAACACCATAGACTTCGCTGCCGCCGTGGTCGGTGCCTTTGCGCGGGTCATCGCTGTCGGAAAAGAACGCGTCGATATTGAGGAAGTTGCTGCCATAGCGATAGCCGTCGGCGTGGGTGAAGCTGTAGATGCGCTTGGCAATGTAGTGTGGGTTGTTCGGGTTAGTGAACTCCGTGCCATAGCGAAAACCGACGCTGTTGTTCATCCATTCAATGGCATTGGCTTGCCCCATACCTGCCATGGCAACAACCACGGCAACGCCCTGTACTTTCCATTTCATTATTGTTGTTTTCCCGTTCATGGAATGAGTGGTGACTGCTCGGTCGCAGTATCAACAGATTTCACTGATCACCAAAGAACAGAATATCGAGCACCTCGATGCCGAAACGGCATCACATAATCTGACCTAAAAGTCAGGTATTTCAGGTGCTTACGCCGGCCCGTTCAGGGCGCGGTTTTGGCGAGCTCGGCGCTTTCGCGGCGGGCGATTTCGTCGGCAAATAATCGCGAAACAGCGTCCACGGCCACGGGCAAATTACGCTCGGCGCGCATGTACAAACCCAGATCACTGAGCACGCCACCGTTGTCGCGCAGTGGCACATGCACCAGTTCGCCGCTGGCCAGGTCGCTCTCGATGCCGATGCGAGTCTGGAAGGCCACGCCCAGGTTGCGCTTGGCCAATTGCCGGGCCAGTTCCATGGAGCCGCTTTCAAGCACAGGGCGGGTTGTCAGGCGCAGGCGCTTGTACAGCGGGTCGAGCAGGTGGTGGATGGACAGCTCGCTCTTGGCCAGGATCAATCCGTATTCGGCGCAGGTGGCGAAGCTCACGTCGCGGCGCGTTGCCAGCGGATGCTCCGGCGTGACAATTGCACCCAGGCGAAAATGCCCCACCGCCAGCTGCTGCAGCTGCGCGGTGCGGGGCAGGGCGAAAGCCAGGCCCAAGTCGGCCCGGCCACTGTGCACGGCCTCGGGGATCGACTGTGAGCCCAGCACCGTCACGCCGATGGTTACGTGGGGATAACGGGCGCGCATGTGCGCCAGTACGCAGGGCAGCAGGTCGACCGTGACGCCCTCGACCGCGGCGATTTCCACGTGGCCGCTGTGCAGCCCCTGCATGGCGTCGAGCTCGGAGCGCACCCGTTCAAGGTCTTGCAGCACCACGGTCACATGGCGGGCGAGGATCTCCCCGGCCGGGGTCAGACGCAGGCCACCGGGCAGCCGGTCGAACAGCGGGGCGCCGATTTCGTCTTCCAGCTTGAGGATCTGCCGGTTCACTGCCGAGGAGGCGACGTTAAGGCGTCGCGCCGCCTCACGGATGGAATTGCAGTGGCGGACCATGTCGAAATAGTGGATGGCCGATGAATGAAAGCGCAGTTTGCGACTCATGGTGGTGCCGTGCCCCAGGGGTTTTGGCGGGATCATACCTGTAATGCATATCCCACAAGGATTGCTGTGCGCTCAATTTCTCTGTGGGAGCCGGCTTGCCAGCGATACAGACGCCGCGGTGCCTGTAAAACGGCGGGAATGTCATTGTTACCCCCGACGCACAAGTTCTTTACTTCGAAGGCCAATAGTTACTAAAACAACCCGAAATATACTGAACCTCATGATTTTCCTCCGAGGTTCCCATGACACCCGATCAACGATTTGTCCGTTGGGTCAAAATCGCTATCGTGGCTTTTGCCGTGCTTTTCACCTATTTCCTGGTCGCCGACCTGGCTTTACCACTCACGCCTCAGGCGCAACTGATGCGTTCGGTGGTGAAAGTCGCCCCGCGTGTGTCGGGGCAGGTGATTGAGGTCGCCGTCGGTGATAACCAACATGTGCAACCCGGCGATCTACTGTTTCGGCTCGACCCTGAACCCTTTCAACTGGAAGTCGAGCACGCCCGGCTGGCCGTTGAGCAGGCCAGCCAGAGCAACGCGGAACTGGACGCCAATCTCAAGGCGGCCAAGGCGGCAGTCAGTTCGGCGCAGGCCAAGGTCACCGAGCTTACTGCCCAGGCCGAGCGCTTTCGCACCTTGCTCACCCGACAACATGTTTCCCGGCAGAGTTACGAGCAGGTCGAAGCCAACCGCCAGGTAGCAGTGGCTGATGCACAGGCGGCCCGAGCCCGCGTGGTCGAACTGCAAGCCCGGCGCGGCAGTAGCAACAACGATAACCTGCTATTGCGCCAGGCCCGCAATGCCCTGCGCCAGGCGCGCCTGCAACTGGCCTATAGCGAAGTGCGCGCCGAGCAGGCCGGGGTGATCAGCAACCTGCAACTGAGCACGGGTACTTACCTGCAAGCTGGCACACCGGTTACCGCGCTGGTGGCGGACGAGGTCGATGTGATTGCAGACTTTCGCGAGAAAGCCCTGCGCTTCAGCCAGGTCGGCACGCGTGCGATGGTGGCGTTCGATGCACGGCCGGGCGAGCTGTTCGTCGCCAGGGTCAGCCATGTGGATGCCGGGGTCCGGGAGGGGCAGATGGATGCCAATGGTGAACTGGCCACGCCGGCGCAATCAGACCGCTGGGTACGCAACGCGCAGCGGCAACGGGTGCATCTGGTACTGGAGCAACCCCTGCCGGTGCTGCTGCCAACCGGGGCGAAGCTGACGGTGCAATTGCAGCCATTCGATAACCTGTTGGCGCGGCTGCTGTCGCAGGCGCAAATCCGTTTGGTCAGCCTGCTGCATTATGTCTACTGACGTATTGCCTGCCACGGCGCCGAGCCTGCTCAGTGGCAATGACCTGCGCCAATGCTTGCGGATCGCCACGGGTGGCACTTGGATGTTTTTCATCAGCAAGCTGTTCAACCTGGAGTACGGGGCGTTTTTCTGCGTTTACCCAGTGTTGCTGCTGGGCCTGGTGCCCAGGCTCAACGGGCATTTGGTGCGTCAGTTTTTCGCCCAGAGTGTGGTGGTGAACCTGGAGGTCGGCTTGCTGTATGGGCTATTCGGCGATCGGCCCAGGTTGATGATCCCCATTGTGTTCCTGCTGTTCTTCTACCGTTTCGCCCTCATGGCCCGCGGGCAGTTGTTCCTGTTCAGCGCGCTGGGTGTGGTGTTCCTGGCGATCCAGCTGAACTTCGCCAGTTACCCCCAGACCAACGTCATCGATATGCTTTGGTGCAATAGCGTGGCAGTGACTTTGGCAGCATTGGTGGCCGGGCTGATGTTCTACTTGTTCCCCGATGTCGAGCCGCGTCAGCCACGCGCTCCCGCCAACAAGGACCGGGCCAGCATGCGCCACGAAGCGCTATTGGGCGCGACGGTGGCGACCTTGTCGGTGCTGGTCTTCCAGAGCCTGAACCTGATCGACTCGCTCTCGGCCCTGGTGGCCAGCAACCTGTTGCTGTTCCCCATGCATTGGAAGGGCGCGCATTTCGCCGGGCGCATTCGCGCGGTCGGCACCTTGCTCGGCTGCGCCATGGCCATGGTGATGATGTTGTTGTTCTACAGCCACCATGACGTGTTGCCGCTGCTGACCCTGGTGCTGTGGGTTGCAATGATGATCGGCGCTCGCTGGCATGGCCTGGAGAAGGGCATTTCTGGCGTTGGCCTGAGTGCGTTGACCACGTTGGCGATTCTGTTCGGGCAATCCTTGAGCCCGGCCAACGACATCGTTTTCCAGATTCTCTACCGTTTCAGTTCAGTGTGTGTGGCAGTCGTACTGACCTTGTTTGCGGTGTTCCTGGTGCATGGGCTGCTCAACCGCTTCGAGTGCACGCGGCACATGAGCCATTGATGGCAGTTGGCCCCAAAACGGGGTAAACGGGTGGGGAATTGGCCCGGAGTGGGCGGGCAGGTAGCCTAACTTATTGGATCCAAGATGAATTTTTTGTGGCACGGGGCTTGCTGATTCCACGTCAACCAAGGTTTGGCTGACGTGGAGGCCCCAAATGATCTGCGCCCACTTGCACTCAAGACTCGCCATCGATGACATCCAGCGCTGGCTTTCAAAACCGGCCAGGCTGGTCTTGCTTGCGGGCGTGTGGCTCGCCGGGGGTGAGGCGGCGGAGGCGTCCGTGCAGTGCCAGCGCACCCTGGTGGCCAACGTCGTGGCGATGGATCAGCCACTGATGTTCAACCGACTCGGCGCGCAGAACCCCAATGGCATGATGTTCGCTCTGCGCGGTGATGTGGTGGATACCCAGGGCGTATTGATCACCCAAGGGGGCAACGCCACGCCCGGGCAAGTCACCCTGCGCCCGGACAAGCGACCGCGCCCGCTGGTGTTGCGCGTCGCTACCGGCGATTGCCTGACGATCAATCTGCAGAACCTGCTGGCGTTCCAGGCCAACCCCAATGGCGAAGGTGTCGACCACGAGAACGCCGCCAACGGTGAGTTGCACGTCGACGCCCAGGTTGCCGACCGGCATGTGGGTTTCCAGGTCAATGGTATGCAGGCGTTTGGCGCGATCAGTGATATCGCCGCCAACACCGGGCGTAACGACAATGCCTTGCTGTTGCCTGGGCAAAGCCGCAGCTACACCCTGTATGCCGAGCGCGAAGGCACCTTCGTGGCGACCAGCTATGGCGCCACCTTCGGCAGCGAGGGCTCGTCCGGTAACGTCGGCAACGGCCTGTTCGCCCAGGTCGTGGTGCTGCCCAAGGGCGGGCGCGCTTATCACAACACGGTGACCGAAGAAGAGATGCGCCTGGCCACCCGCGGGCGTACACCGGCCGGCCAGCCGGTGATCGATTACGAAGCCCGCTACCCGGCGCGCCAACCCTGGATCACCGAAGGCAAGGCCGGCAAGCCGATTCTCGCCATGGTCGATGGCAGCGAGATCATCGCCGCCAACGCCGATGCCCTGGTCATGGGGCCCAATGCCGATGGCAGTTTCCCGCCGGCTACCTACCCACTGGAGAGCCAGGGCAAGCGCAACCCGGCCAACCCCAACCGCCTGGAGCCATTCCGCGATTTCGCCGCGGTATTCCACGACCAGTCGGCGGTCATCCAGGCGTTCCCGGGTTTCTGGGGCGACCCGGTGTTTGGCCAGGTGCTCGACCCGACCCGCGACGCCTTCATGGTCAACTACGGTTCCGGTGGCATGGGCGCGGAGGTGATCGCCAACCGCATAGGCGTAGGGCCCATGCATGATTGCCTGTCCTGTGCCTACGAAGAGTTTTTCCTCAGTGCCCATACGGTCGGCGATATCGCCATGCTGGTGGACGTGCCGGCCAACATCGGCCTGGAGCAGCTTGCCCCGGGCCAGGTGCCGCCGGCACAGAGCACGGGTATCAAGGCCAGTATGGCGCTGTACCCGGCCGAGCCTGCCAACGTCGCCCACAGCTACCTGGGCGATGCGGTGAAGTTTCGCAACATCAGCACCGGGTACGAGCAACACGTGTTCCACCTGCACGGCCACCAATGGCTGTTCAACCCCAACGACGACAATTCCGACTACATGGACGCCCAGGGCGTAGGCCCGGGTTCGGGGTACACCTACGAAATTGCCAATGGCGGTTCTGGTAACCGTAACCGGGTGGTGGGCGATGCCATCTACCACTGCCATTTCTACCCGCATTTCGCCCAGGGCATGTGGGCCATGTGGCGCATCCACGACGTGTTCGAGGAAGGCACGCGCCTGGCGGTGACCCAGCAGGGCAACGAGGGCTTCCATAGCGAGCCCTTCGCCCTGCGCAGTGGCCTGCCGGCGCCGGGCGCCCGGGCCTTGCCCGATGGCGAGATTGTCGCCGGCACGCCTATTCCGGCCATCGTGCCGCTGCCGGGCAAGGCTTTGCCGCCGATGCCGGGCAAAGTGGTGGTGGTGCCCAAGCTCAGCGGTGAAGCGCTGGCCGGTGATGATGACGATGAAGACGAGGAAGGTGATGACGAGCAAACTGCAGGGGCCCAGCGTGTGGTCGGCTCCCTGGCCCTGGTCGACCGCAGCGAAGCCAACCGCAACGCCGACGGCAGCCTGAAAAACCCGGGCTATCCCTTCTGGATCGGTGGCGTGGAAAGTACGGTAGGCCAGCGGCCGCCGACACCCCCCTTGGACATGCTCGATGCACAAACCGCCACCGCCTTGCGCGACAGCGGCAAGGCACTGTGGGCGGCGCTCGACCCGGCCCAGGCCGGTGGCTGGGATGGCGGCCTGCCACGACACGGCCTCGATGGCTGGTCAGCGGGTGGCCAGGCCCAGGTGACCACCAGTGTGCTGGACATGAGCAAGACCCTGGAACGGGCCAAGCCCGTGTACTTCCCGGAAGAGGGCACCGAGGTCGAACAGTCGGCCATGGCCTTCCACGCCAAGCCCCAGCACGAAAGCTTCGCCGTATTGCCCAATGGCCAATTGCAGCCACGCAGTTTCCTGACCAATGGTGCGCCGCCAGTTGCCGGCGCGCCGTTTTTCGAACCTTGCATGGACGACCGGCAAAAACGCCTGACCCGCAGTGCCGGTGCCGGCTTCTTCAACAGCGGCGAGCGCCTCGATGCCCAGTCGTTCAGTGGCGCATCCCCCTTCAGCGCCGACCACCCACGCGTCTATAAGGGCGCCAACATCCAGTTCGACGCCGTGTTCAACAAGGTCGGCTACCACTTCCCGCAAACCCGCATTCTGACCTTGTGGGAGGATGCATGGCCGGTGATCAACAAGCAGCGCCCACCGGAGCCGTTGGTGATGCGCATGAACACCTTCGACTGCACCATGTACCAGCACACCAACCTGGTGCCGTCGGTGTACGAACTGGATGACTTTCAGGTGCGTACGCCCACCGACGTCATCGGCCAGCACATTCATTTGCCCAAGTGGGACTTGACTTCAGCCGACGGCTCGGCCAACGGCTGGAACTACGAAGACGGCGTGCTTTCACCCTCCACGGTGGTGGAGCGCATCCATGCCATTCGCCGCTTCAACAGTTGCCAGGAGGGTGACCCCCGTGAAGGCACTGGGGATTGTCCCGTGGCCAAGGCGCATCCGTACTTCGGCCAGTTCAACCGCAGCGACTGGCTCGGCGCAAGGACCACATTGCAACGCTGGTTCGCTGACCCTGTGGTGAACGTGCACAACGTCGACCGTGGCCTTGGCAACATTTTTACCCACGACCACCTCGGCCCATCGACTCACCAACAGATCGGCCTGTATGCCACCGTGCTGGCCGAACCTGCAGGTTCCAGCTGGTACCACGCCGAGACCGGCGAGCCGTTGTACAATGGCAGTGGGCGCGAGGACGGCGGCCCGACATCCTGGCAAGCGGTGATATCGACCGGCGACCACAACGGTGACAACAAGAACGACAGCTTCCGTGAGTTCTTCCTTGAGTTCAGCGACTTCCAGCACGCCTATGAAGCCGGCGTGTATGTGGGTGCAGGCCCCGATGGCATTCCCGATGCGGGGGCTTTCCCGGCCACGGCGGACAGCTTCCGCTACGCCATCAACCCGCCGGCGCGCAAGACGGCAGCCAACTTGCTCGATTCGGTACTGGAAGTCGCAAGCGGCCAGTTGCTGACGTGCCCATCGCGGCCTTGCCCGCAAGCGATCTCTGCATCCGACCCGGGCATCTTCGTCGTCAACTACCGTCACGAGCCCCTTGGCCTGCGCGTCTACGACCCCAACAAAGTGGCACCTGACGGCAAGCCCGGGATGCAGGCCGACGGCCTGGGCGGTGACCTGGCCTATGCCCTGCAAAGCCGAACCGACCGGGCGATCCCGGCGCTCAACCTGGCCCCCAGTGCAATCAGCGCAGCTACCGGGCCCACCGGCGGGGTCACGCTGTTCCCGCGGCACATCAACCGGGGCGACCTGCCGGGCGATCCTTTCACGCCGACCTTGCGTACTTACACCGGCGACAACGTGCGCCTGCGCTTGAACGCCGGTGGCCACGAAGAGGAGCACAACGTGACCCTGCACGGGGTGAAGTGGCTGCATTCGGGCAGCGGTTTCGGCAACAGCTCCAACACGGGTTGGAAGGCGTCGCAAATGGTGGCGATCTCCGAGCAGCTGGGCTTCATGGCGCCAGTGGCAATGATGTCCAGCGCCGCCGCGGACACTGGCGACTACCTGTATTCGCTGGATGCTTCGCTGGAGGGCTACTGGAGTGGCCTGTGGGGCATCATGCGCAACTATTCCCAAAGCCGCAGCGACCTTTTCCCGCTACCCAACAATCCTAAACCAGTGGCGGCACGCAATACGGTGAACTTCAATGGCGTGTGCCCGCGCACCAGCCCCAACCCCAATGGCATCGGCACCCGGCCGACCGTGCAGCGTAACTACGAGGTGGTCGCGGCCCTGGCCAACGACATCCTCGCCAATCCGCTGGGCCTGACCATCGGCGACCCGACGGCTGCCGGCCAGCATGTGGGTGGGCCGCTCAATCCACAGGGTGGCACCCTGGTCTACAACCCGAGGCCGGTCAACGTGCCGCTGGTGACCATCTTCGACCCCGAAGATGGCGAGACCTTCACCATCGGTGGGCAATCCGGCCCGCTGCACGACCCGACGGCGATCGTGTATGTGCGCAAGGCCGACCTGGACCCTGTCACTGGCAAGCTCAAGCCCGGTGTGCCGCTCGAGCCTCTGGTGCTGCGTGCCGCGGCAGGCGATTGCATCAACATTACCCTGGAGAATCGCTTGCCGGTGGTGATGCCGGACCTGCCCAACTTCGCGGTGATGCAAGGCACGGTCAAACGCGACCGATCCGGCGCGCAAGGCTCCACCACTTTCAACAACAACCTGATGCGCCCATCGAGCCACGTCGGCCTGCACGCGCAATTGCTGACCTACGACGTCAGCAAGTCGGACGGCTTCAACGTCGGCGGTAACCCGGTGCAGACCGTGGCGCCACGGGTAGGCAACAGCGGTGCCTGGCCCAACCGGACGTATCAGTATTACGCCGGGCACCTGGAGCGTGCCGGCCAGCCGAGCGCCTCGCAGTTGGGGCGTAACGTCGACGTCATCGAGGCAACGCCCATCGAGTTCGGTGGCCTGAACCTGATGCCGGCCGACCCGATCAAGCAACCGCAAAAAGGCCTGGTGGCGGCCATGTCGGTCGTGCCAGCAGGTGCGACCTGGCAGGAGGATGGTGCATCCAGGGCGTCGGCTACGGTGCAGACCCGCGACGGCAGCAGCTATCGTGATTTTGCGATGGTTTGGCAGAAGTCCTTGAACATGCGCTGGGCCAACGGCCTGCCAGTGGAGAACATGTCGTCCGAAGGGCCTGGCATACCCAACGATCCCAAGGACAACTCGGACATGGCCATCAACTACAAGAGCGAGCCTTTGTGGTACCGCTTCGCCCGGGCACCGAACGCACCGTTCGGCCACGCCGCCGGCAATGGTTTTGCGGATGTGCCCAATGCGCACATGGCCTACAGCAACGCCCTGGTCGGTGGCGACCCGGTCACGCCGATCCTGCGGGTCAAGCCTGGGCAGCCGTTCCGTACCCATGTGCTGATGCCGTCAGGTGGCAGCCGTGGCGCGACCTTCCAGCTCGATGGCCATGTCTGGGCGTTCAACCCGTTCCAGGCCGAGCGCGTGGACCTGTGGGGCTACCCGATGAAAGACGCCGGTATCGGCTCGGTACGTTTCGGCTATAACCCTATGGCCATGTACATCGGTGCCCAGGAAAGCGTGCTGCCGGCGGCGCACTTCAGTTTCATGTTCCCCAGCGCCGGCGGTGCCAACGCGGTGCCGGGCGACTACCTGTACCGGGACTACGCGGCCTTTGGCAACCTGGGCGGCATTTGGGGGCTGTTGCGGGTCAGTGACGAGCCAGTGCCGACAACGGCGCAATAGTGGGGCAACCCACAAGGAGGGCGACAGGTGGAACGCAAACGGATGACGCAAGTGGCGCTGGCCACAACGTTATTGGCCATTGTGGCTGGCGCAGGTGGGTACCTCGAAAGCCGTACGGCACCACAAGGCGCGAGCCCCGTTGGCCTGACCAGCGCTGCCAGTGAACGCCAGCGGTTAGTGCGCGACGGGGTCGCCATCGAGTTCGAGGCCTTGCCGGCAAGTGCCGATGGCCAGTTGATGGAAGGCAACCTGGCCGATGTGCGCTTTCACATCAGTGATGCCAACAGCGGCCTGCCGATCAGCGGCGTGGCTCCCGGCGCCTGGCTGGACCAGGCGCAGACCAGCGTTGGCCAGGACGGCCGGCAGCTGGGCTGCAAGGCGCGCATTGGTCTGTACCTCAAGGGTGTGATGGGCGCGCGGCCATTGCTGGACCTCAACAGCTATTACCTGTTGCTGCTGAACAAGGACCCGAGCATTTCGGTGATCGACCCTTCGATCTCGGTCGGTGGTATCACCAGTACCCTGAGCCGCATCCCACTCAAGCGCGCGCCCATGGATTGGGTGGCCAGCAGCAAGGACAAACGCCTGTACGTCTCGATGCCCGATGCCGGGGAAGTGGCGGTGATCGATACCGACAGCTTCCAGGTCAAGGCCAACGTGGCAGCCGGAAGCGAACCGGTGCGGGTGGCGTTGCAACCGGACGGGCGCTACCTGTGGGTTGGCAACAATGCCAGTGAAGGCGGCGGGGTGACGGTGATCGACACGCAAAGCCTGGAAAAGGTCTTCCACTACCCCACCGGCCAGGGCTTTCACGAAATCACCTTCAGCGACGATTCTCGCCATGCCTTTGTCAGCAACCGCGACAGCGGCACCTTGAGCGTGTTCGATATCGCACAACTGCGCCATGTGCAAGATGTCGCCACCGGGCCACAACCGTTGTCGGCGGCCTGGTCGACGCTGGCCCAGGCGGTCTACGTGGCAGATGGCAAGGCCGGCACCATCAGCGTTATCGATGGCAGGAGCCTTGCGGTACGCAAAGTGATCCCGGTCAGCCAGGGCGTGGGGCCTATGCGGTTCACCCAGGACGGACGTTTCGGCCTGGTGCTCAATACGCTGCAGGACAAACTGCTGGTGATCGATGCCGGCAGCGATCAGTTGGTGCATGAGCTGGAAGTGACTGCCGAGCCCTATCAGCTGACTTTTACCCGGGCCTACGCCTACGTGCGTGGCCTGGCCACGTCGAAAGTGAGCATGATCAACCTGTCATCCCTGGGCAAGAACAAGCAGCCGATCGTCCAGGCCTTCGAGGCCGGCCCTGCGGCGCCCAAGCTTGCCGGCAACCTGCCGCTGGCCGACAGTCTGACGCCTGCGCGGGACGAGGCGGCGGTGTTTGTGGTCAACCCGGTCGACAACACCGCCTACTACTACATGGAAGGCATGAATGCGCCGATGTCCGGCTACCTCAACCGCGGCCACACGGCCCGTGCCGCGACGGTGGTCGACCGTAGCTTGCGCGAGGTGCAGCCGGGCGTTTTCGGTGGAAGAATCAAACTGCCGGCTGCGGGCAAGCTGGACATGGCCTTTATGCTCAATCAGCCGCAGATGACCCACTGTTTCTCCGTGGATGTGCAGGAAAACCCCGCGCTCATCAAGCTGCGCGCCACTGCGCAGGTGCAGTTCATGCTCGACGCAGCGCCTGTGGTCGCCGGTGGTGAGCCGGTCATGGCGCGCTTTCGCGTAGTGCAGGCTGGCACTGGCACAGCCTGGCAAGGGCTTTCGGACGTGAAGGTGCGTTACTACATGGCGCCATCTTCCTGGCAAGCCACTGCAGTGGCCCGGGAAGTCGGGGAGGGCATCTATGAAGCACCGCTGACGCTGGCGCGCGCCGGTGCCTATTACCTGCAAGTGCAGTCGGCCTCGGCGGGGCTTGGAGGCAAAGGGCAGAGCCTGGCGAGCGTGCGTGTGCTGCCAACGGTTCAATCGATCCAGTAGGCGTTCTGGCGGCAGCAAGCCAGACTTGCATGTGACCTGTAGGAGCGGGCTTGCCCGCGATGAAGACAATGCGGTGTGCCTGAAGTACCGCTGTGGGAGCATCGCGGGCAAGACCCGCTCCTGCAGATACGGCGATGGGCACCTATGGGTGCGTTACCTTTCCTGCATCAAACCATCACCTGCCCAGACGCCTGCAGCGTTTCAATCAACGCCCGCGTGCAGCCGGGCAGTGCCTCCAGCTCCCGCACCAGCATACTGCGCTCACGTATTTCCCAGGGCTCATCGAGTTCGACGATCGCCAACGCCATGCTCAGGCTGTGGCGGCGCGCCGCCGTTTCGGGAATGACGCCGATGCCGACACCGGCTTCGATCATCCGGCAAATGGCTTCGAAGCTGGACACCTGGATACGCAGGGACAGGGTCTTGCCGATCTTTTCCACCTGCTCGCGCATGAAGGTGTGCAGGGTACTGCCGTCCTGCAGCGTGATATGGGGGTACTGCAGGGTGTCCGCCAGCTTGAGGCGAGTGCGGCTGGCCAAGGGGTGGTCCTGGGGTACTGCCAGCACCAGGCGGTCGGTGCTGAAATGCAACACTTGCAAACCGTCGGCAACCACGGGGCCGGCGATGATGCCAAGGTCGGACGAGCCGTCGAGTACGCCGCGCACGATATCGCGGTTGAGTTTTTCCTGCAGGTCGATGGTCACGCCCGGGCGCTGGGCGAGGAAGCCGGCCAAAACCTGAGGCAACAGCTCGGTCACCGCCGTGGTGTTGGCGAAGATGCGGATGTGCCCTGTGGTATCGGTGCCGTAGTCGGCGAACTCGCTTTTCAGGTAATCCACCTGGCGCAGGATCAGCCGGGCGTGGTGCAACAGGCGCTGGCCCGCCGGGGTGACTTGCACGCCGCGGTTGTCGCGGTACAGCAGGCGATTGCCCAATTGACCTTCCAGGGCCTTGATCCGCGCACTGGCTGCAGCCGGTGACAGGCAAGCCTTGCGTGCGCCCTGGGTCAGGCTGGGGGCTTCGGCGATATGAATAAACAGGCGCAGGTCAGCCAGGTCGAAATGCATGGGGGCGCTCGCATGAGTCGGCAATTATTGGCGTTCGGCTGTGACGAACGCTGGATTATGTAAAGACTGATTTGCCAAATGCAAGCGCCACGGCATGCTTGGGCAAAACGACCTGGCCAGGAGTACTTCCTTGAGCGCATCACCTTATGCCGACTGGATCGGCCGCAGCGAACACACCCACGAGCGCCTGAACAGCTGCCTGGTCAAGCGCATCGCCGCCACCTTGAGTGTGCAAGCGCCGGCCCCTGGCGATGCGTTGCCACCACTTTGGCAATGGGCATTCTTTCAGCCGACGATCGACGAAACGGGCTTGGGGCGCGATGGTCATCCGGCCCAGCTGCCGATCCTGCCGCGCGATGCCAGCCGCAACCGCATGTGGGCAGGCGGACGTGTCGAGTTCTTCGAGCCGCTGCGGGTCGATGGCGAGGCGACCCGTGTGACCACGCTGCTCAATGCCGAGGAAAAGGTGGGGCGCAGCGGTGCGCTGCTGTTCGTGACCCTGCGCCATGACTACCTGCAGGGCGGCAAGCTGGCCGTGCGTGAAGAGCAGGACATCGTTTACCGCGAGCCAACGCCACCCAAGCTTGCCAGCGACATTGCGCTGCCTGCCGCCGATTGGCAGGAGCCTGTCGTGCCAACGTCGACGCTGCTGATGCGCTACAGCGCCGTCACCTTCAATACCCATCGCATCCATTACGACTGGCCCTATGCAACCGAGGTCGAAGGTTACCCCGGCCTGGTCGTGCACGGGCCATTGATCGCCACGCTCAGCCTGAGCGCCTTTTGTCGGGCCAATCCCCAGGCGCGGCTGCGGCACTTTGCCTATCGCGGTGTGCGGCCGTTGATTGCCCCGCAACCGTTCAGCGTCGGTGGCCGCGTTGTCGCCCCCGGCAAGGCCGAGCTCTGGGCCGGCAACGAGGCCGGCATGGCGCAACAGGCCGAGCTGGCGTTCGACTGAATTTTTCCAGTGACGGCGTCTGCGCCGCTACAACCCAATACAACAAGAATCGAGGACGTTTGATGAACCCCAACAGTGAAGAGCTCAATGCCATCCGTGAAGGCGTGCGTGCCCTGTGCGCCGAGTTCGATGCCGCCTACTGGCGTGGAATCGACGAGCAGAAGGGTTTCCCCGAGGCATTCGTCGACGCATTGACCAAGGCCGGCTGGCTGGCGGCGATGATCCCGGTGCAATACGGCGGCTCGGGCCTTGGGCTGGCCGAGGCGTCGGTGATCCTGGAAGAAGTGAACCGCTGTGGTGGTAACTCCGGCACCGTGCACGGGCAGATGTACAACATGTTCACCTTGCTGCGTAACGGCAGCGAGGCGCAAAAGAGCTATTACCTGCCCAAGCTTGCCAGCGGTGAGTTGCGCCTGCAGTCCATGGGGGTGACCGAGCCCACCACCGGCACCGACACCACCAAGATCAAGACCACCGCAGTGCGCAAGGGCGACAAGTATGTGATCAATGGGCAAAAGGTGTGGATCTCGCGCATCCAGCATTCGGACCTGATGATCCTGCTGGCCCGCACCACGCCGCTGGACCAGGTCAAGAAAAAATCCGAAGGCATGTCGATTTTCCTGGTGGACCTGCGCGAAGCCATCGGCAACGGCCTGACCGTGCAACCGATTGCCAACATGGTCAACCACGAGACCAACGAGCTGTTCTTCGACAACCTGGAGATTCCCGCCGACAGCCTGATCGGCGAGGAAGGCAAGGGCTTCAAATACATCCTCGACGGCCTCAATGCAGAGCGCACCTTGATCGCCGCCGAGTGCATCGGCGATGGCCGCTGGTTCATCGAGAAGGCCAGCCACTATGCCCGCGACCGCGTGGTATTTGGCCGCCCGATCGGCCAGAACCAGGGCGTGCAATTCCCCATTGCCGAGGCCCACATCGAAATCGAGGCGGCTGACCTTATGCGCTGGCGCGCCTGCGAAGAATATGACAGCGGCATCAACGCCGGTGCCAGCGCCAACATGGCCAAATACCTGGCGGCCAAAGCATCGTGGGAGGCGGCTAATGCTTGCCTGCAGACTCACGGCGGTTTCGGTTTCGCCTGCGAATACGACGTGGAGCGCAAGTTCCGTGAAACCCGTCTTTATCAGGTGGCGCCGATTTCCACCAACCTGATCCTGTCCTATGTGGCCGAGCACTTGCTCGAGCTGCCACGCAGCTTCTGAGGAGCCGAGCATGAGCCATACCCGCACATTGGCCGCGTTCCTGGCGCGCCTGGACTACAGCGACCTTTCGCCCCAGGTGCTGGCCCGTACCGAGGACCTGTTCCTCGACTGGCTGGGTTCGGCCCTGGCCAGCCAGGGCTCGCACCCGATTCCGTTGTTTGAACGCTTTGCTGCGAAGATGGGGCCGGCCGCCGGTCCTTCGACGATTCTGGTCAATGGGCTGCACAGCTCGCCGTATTTTGCCGCATTGGTCAATGCAGCGTCCTCGCACCTGGTGGAGCAGGACGACCTGCACAACAGTTCGGTGCTGCACCCGGCCACCGTGGTGTTTCCGGCAGTGCTGGCCGCAGCGCAGGACCTGGGTAAAACCGGCCGCGAACTGCTGCTGGCCTCGGTGGCTGGCTACGAGGCCGGCATTCGTATCGGTGAGTTTCTAGGGCGCTCTCACTACCGCATCTTCCATACCACTGCGACGGTCGGCACCCTGGCCGCGGCGGTGGCAGTGGGCAAGCTGATGGACTTCGATGAGGAAGCCTTCATCAACCTGCTTGGCAGCGCCGGTACCCAGGCCGCCGGGCTTTGGGAGTTCCTGCGTGATGCGGCCGACTCTAAACAGCTGCACACCGCAAAAGCCGCTGCCGATGGTCTGCTGGCGGCGTACCTGACGGCCGATGGCCTGACCGGTGCCCGTAATATTCTCGAAGGCGAGCAGGGCATGGCCGCTGGGATGTCCAGTGATGCGCGGCCGCAGTGCCTGTCCGATCGCCTGGGCAGCCGCTGGGCGTTGCTGGAAACCTCGTTCAAGTTCCACGCGTCGTGCCGCCACACCCATCCGGCCGCCGATGCGCTGTTGCTGCTGATGCAACGCGAAGGCCTGAAGCACAGCGACATCGCCAGTGTGGTGACGCGCGTGCACCAGGGGGCCATTGATGTGCTGGGCCGGGTGACCGTGCCCCAGAGCGTGCATCAGGCCAAGTTCTCCATGGGCGCGGTGCTGGGATTGATCGCTGTGCATGGCAAGGCGGGTCTACCTGAATTCCAGGCGTTCGCCCTGACCGACCCCGATGTCGCCGCCTTGCGCGAAAAGGTCACCATGCAACTGGATGCCGAAGTCGACGGTGCCTACCCGCAGCGTTGGTTGGGTCGGGTCGAGGTGATTTGCACCGATGGTCGCCAGTTCCGTGCAGCGGTGGATTCGCCCAAGGGCGATCCCGACAACACCCTTTCGCGCGATGAACTCGAAGACAAGTTCCGCCGCCTGCTGGCATTTTCCGGTGCCCTGGATGCCGATCGGGCCGGGGTATTGATCGAGCGTGTCTGGCGGTTGCGTGATGCCGCCGACCTCAGTGATTTGATGGAGTTCGCCAATGCGCGCTGAAGCCCCCCGTCCTCTCGATGGCATTACCGTGGTCAGCCTGGAACACGCCATCGCCGCGCCGTTCTGTACGCGTCAGTTAGCAGACCTTGGGGCCCGTGTGATCAAGGTCGAGCGCCCCGGTTCCGGTGACTTTGCTCGCGGCTACGACCAGCGTGTGCGGGGCATGGCCTCGCACTTTGTCTGGACCAACCGTTCCAAGGAAAGCCTGGCCCTGGACCTCAAGGACGCCCAGGCACAGCAAGTACTCGACACTTTGCTGCAGAAGGCCGACGTACTGGTGCAGAACCTGGCACCGGGCGCAGCGGGGCGCATGGGCTTGGATTTCGAGGCCTTGCATGAGCGCTTTCCACGGCTGATTGTCTGCGACATTTCCGGTTATGGCGAAGGCGGCAGCTACCAGGACAAGAAGGCGTACGACCTGTTGATTCAGAGTGAAAGCGGCTTTCTCTCGGTGACCGGTGACGCTGCGGAAGGCGGTATGGCCAAGGCCGGCTGCTCGATCGCCGACATTTCTGCCGGTATGTATGCCTATACCGGCATTCTCTCGGCGCTGTTGCTGCGCGGCAAGACCGGTGTTGGCAGCCGGGTCGAGGTGTCCATGCTCGAAAGCCTGGTGGAGTGGATGGGCTTTCCGATGTATTACGCGTTCGAAGACGCCGCACCGCCGCCGCGCACGGGCGCTTCCCATGCAACGATTTACCCTTACGGTCCTTTCCCGGTGGGCGAGGAGGGCACGGTCATGCTGGGGCTGCAGAACGAGCGCGAATGGGCCATGTTCTGCGACAAGGTCCTGGAGCAACCTGAACTGCGCGCCGACGAGCGCTTTTGCGCGAACTTCAAGCGCTCGGACAACCGTGCGGCCTTGCGCTCAATCATCGTCGAAGCCTTCGCCCGGCTGGGCATCTCCCAGGTGATCGAGCGCCTGGATGCTGCGCAGATCGCCAATGCCCAGGTCAACGACATGGCCGCGGTATGGGCCCATCCGCAGCTCAAGGCGCGTCAGCGCTGGACCGAGATGCAAAGCCCGGTGGGGGTGTTGCCGACGTTGCTGCCACCTTCCAGCAGCAATGCCTATAGCCCACGTATTGCAGCGGTTCCCGGTCTGGGCGAGCACAGTGAAAGCCTGCTGGAAGAACTGGGTTATAGCGCTGCGCAGATCCAGCGCTTGAGCCAGGCCGGAGTTATTGGAGGCAGTCGTCATGAATGAGGACATGCACCTGGTGCGCTCGGCGCTGTTTGTACCGGGCAACCGGCCGGAACGTTTCGCCAAGGCTTTGGCCAGTGGTGCCGATGCTGTGATCGTCGATTTCGAGGATGCCGTTGCCGAGGCCGACAAGCCTCAGGCGCGCCTGCATCTGGCGGCCTTTCTTGAGCAGCATCCGCAGCAGCGGGTGTTGGTGCGGGTCAACGCTGCCGGGCATGCCGAGCACGAGGCTGACCTGCAATTGTGTGGTGAGCTGGCGGGTGTCGTCGCAGTGCTGTTGCCCAAGGCTGAGTCGTCGGCGCAGGTGGAGTCTGTGGCTGCGACGGGTAAGCCGGTCTGGCCGATCATTGAAAGTGCCCGGGGTGTGTTGGCGCTTGCGCAGGTTGCTGCCTGCAGTGGCGTGGCGCGGTTGACGTTTGGGGCGCTGGACCTTGCGCTCGATATGGGGTTTAACGCGCAAAGCGTGGGGGCGGTTGGTTTGTTCGATCAGGTCCGTTTTGGTTTGCTTTTGCATTCGCGGGTTAATGGGTTGGCGGCGCCACTGGACAGTGTTTATCCGGCGTTCATGGATGATGAGGGGTTGGCCGTGGCTATGCGCCGTGGGCGTGATATGGGGATGGGTGGTGCGTTGTGTATTCATCCGCGTCAGGTGGCGGTGGTACACGAGGCTATGGCGCCGAGCGCCGAGGAGAGGGCTTGGGCGCAACGGGTGATTGATGGGGCGGCTTGTGGTGCGGCGGCGTTTGAGGTGGATGGGCAGATGGTGGATGCGCCGGTGTTGAGCCGGGCTCGGCGGGTTTTGGCTTCGGGCTGAAGATTGGGGATTGGGGATTGGGGACATATCGGGGGCATATCCGATTTTTAAGGTGTGGCTGCTGGCGGTTCCGCCCTTACGGTGGGTTACTTTTTTCAGGCGCCCGGTGCGCCGGCTCGGACAAAAGTAACCAATAATTTTCGCCCTGACGTACGGCCCTGCGCTGCGCTCCGGGTCCCCTCCCTCCGGTGCTGTTACGCAGGCTCGCGGCCTAGGGGTTGCTGCGCAACCGCTTCATCTCGCGCCTCGGCTGACGCCGAGGGTGCTGCGCACAGTCGGCCTGCCGAAAGGGCGGGTGGATCAAGATCAAAAGCCAAAGCCAACAAGGTGACCTGTAGCAGCTGCCGCAGGCTGCGTCGAGGTCCGCAGGACCTCCATTGGTTCCTGCGCCTGCTTCGCGCGCGGACGCAGCCTTACGGCAGCTGCTACGGGATGTGGCGGCTCTTGATCTGCTTTTGATCTTGCTTTTGATCTTGATCTTGCGCCCCGTTTCCAGCAGGCCGAGCGCAGGTGTCACGGAGGGGGGAGCGCGCAGCGCCCGAGGCGTAGCCGAGGTTGCGAGATGAAGCGGTTGCGCAGCAACCCGTAGGCCGCAATCCCCCGCAGTGGCACCGAAGGGAGGAGACCCGGAGCGCAGCGTAGGGCCAATGGAGGGGCAAGCGTTTTTGGTTACTTTTTTGGCGTCTGAAAAAAGTGACCCGCCGTAAGGGCGGAACCGCCAGTGGCACCACCCGAAATAATGGATCAGACCACAGACCACAGCACCCAACTCAGCAGAGATAAACCACCTCCCGCGATCAAACCTCCTATCCTTACCCGGATCGGCCCACTTTCGGGAGATCCAGCATGTACACCCGTCGCCACTTCCTGGCTACCACCGCCAGCGCCACCCTCGGCCTGCTAGCCATCAACACCGGCGCGTTCGCCCAAGCCACAAACGCGCAATCCACCACCTTGATGACCCGCAAAATCCCCACAACCGGCGAAGCCCTGCCAGTAATCGGCGCCGGCACCTCCGGCAGCTTCGAAGTCGAACCCGGTTCTGCCCAGTACCAACAACTCAAACAAGTACTCCAAGTATTCTTCCAGCACGGCGCACGAGTCATCGACACTTCACCCAACTACGGCGGCGCAGACACAGTGTTGGGCCAATTGCTGGCCGAGGGCGGTTGGCACCGCAACACCTTCCTGGCCACCAAGATCGCCGCCGACAGCCTCGCGTCTGCCAAGGCACAATGGGCGGGGACGCTGAAATCACTGCGCACCGACAAGGTCGACCTGTTGCAAGTGCACAACATGCGCGACTGGAAAGAACAATTGCCCTACGCCCACGAACTCAAGGCCCAGGGCAAGACGCGTTATGTGGGCGTCACCCATTACATCGACAGTGGCCTTGACGAGATGGAGCACATCCTGCGCACCGAAAAACTCGACTTCATCCAGATCCACTACTCGGTGAACTCATCCGATGCGGCCAAGACCGTGCTGCCGCTGGCCCAGGACAAGGGCGTGGCGGTATTGATCAACCGCACCTTCGATGACGGCCGGCTGTTCTCGAAGGTCAAGGACCAGCCATTGCCCGCCTGGGCGACGGAGATCGGAGTTGGTAGTTGGGCCCAGCTGTTTCTCAAGTTCGCCATCAGCCACCCTGCAGTCACAGCTGTAATCCCGGCCACCAGCCGGCCAGACCGCCAGCTCGATCAACTGAAAGCCGGCAGTGGTCCGTTATTCAGTGCCGAGCAGCAGCAAAGCCTGATCAAACAATTTGCCTGAGCCGAACCGCCCATGGCCAAGCCGCTAATGCGCAGCCGCCTCAGCGCCGTGTTGGGGCAGGGGTTCTACGTTCGCGAGCACGAGGGCGGCGCCGTAATGGGCGGTTTGTCGCTGTTTTTTTTACTGTTCGCCGGTTACTTCATGCTGCGCCCGGTACGCGAGACCATGGGCGTGGCCGGTGGCGTGGAGAACCTGCAATGGCTGTTCACCGCTACATTCATCGTCACCTTGTTGGCGCTGCCGGTGTTCGGTTGGCTCGCCTCACGGGTCGAGCGTCGGCGCATCCTGCACTGGACCTATGGTTTCCTGGCAAGCAACCTGCTGGCGTTTGCTGCTGTCTTTGCGCTGCAGCCGGACAACCTCTGGGCTGCGCGTGCCTTTTATGTCTGGTTGTCGGTGTTCAATCTTTTGGCGATCTCCTTGGCCTGGAGCGTGCTGGCCGACTTGTTTTCCAACGAGCAGGGCAAGCGCCTGTTTGGTTTGCTGGCCGCGGGTGCGAGCCTGGGGGGGCTGGTCGGCCCGATCCTGGGGGCGGTCCTGGTCGGCATTATCGGGCATGCCGGCCTGGTGTTGCTGGCGACGGTGTTTCTGTTGGGCTGCATTGGCGCGGTGGCTTACCTGCAACAGTGGCGCGATCGCCATCCGCAGGCGGCCGAAGCGGAGCACCCGCGTTCCAGGCCGTTGGGCGGCAATCCTTTCGCAGGTTTCACGGCTGTCGTGCGCTCGCCCTATTTGTTGGGTATCGCCGTATTCGTGGTGCTGCTGGCCAGTGTCAGCACTTTCTTGTACTTCGAACAGGCGCGGTTGGTGGCACAAACGTTCAGCGACCGTACTCGACAAACCCAGGTGTTTGGCCTGATCGATACGGTGGTGCAAACCCTGGCGATCCTCACGCAAATCTTCTTCACCGGGCGTATTGCGCAGAAGCTGGGCGTAGCGGTTCTGCTGGTGGGGGTGCCCCTGGTGATGGCGGCGGGTTTTCTCTGGTTGGCATTGGCACCGGTGTTTGCGGTGTTCGTGGTGGTCATGGTCATTCGCCGGGCCGGGGAATACGCGCTGGTACGCCCCGGCCGGGAAATGCTCTACACCGTGCTGGACCCTGAGCAGAAGTACAAGGCCAAGAATTTCATCGATACCGTGGTGTACCGAGGGGGCGATGCCGTCGCCGGTTGGGTCAAGCGCGGGCTGGATGTACTGGGCGAGCACCCGCAACTGGCGATGCTGATTGGCGTGGCACTGGCGCTGTTGTGGGCGGCCTCGGGAGGCTGGCTGGGGCGCAGGCGGCGCAACCTGGAAGCGGCGTAATTCGTTCCCGGGACTTCGGTCGCCGCTTTTTCATCGTAATGTCATGCATCAGGTGCACTATTGCTGCCAGACCGGCTCCGGTAATGAGCATGGCCGCCATTGGCTGTGCCGGACCGAAACATCAGGAATAGGTGTATGAAAGGCAACGACTCATTGATTGCAGCCATCGATCTGGGCTCCAACGCTTTTCGTCTGACTATCGGCCAGCAAGTGTCATGTGCACAGCGCTCGACCATCGAGAAGGTCAAGACCCTGCGCGAGCCGGTGCGCTTGGCCGAGGGGCTACGTGGCGATGCCCTCGATAGGCTGGCGCTGGAACGCGGCTGGCAGGCCCTGGAGCGTTTCGGTAAGCGTCTGCGCGGTTTCGAGGAGGGTCGCGTACGAGCGGTGGCGACCAGCGCGGTGCGTCAGGCGCGCAATGCTTCAACGTTCATTGCCGGTGCCGAAGAGCGCCTGGGTTTCCCCATTGCCATCCTCTGCGGTGAGGAAGAGGCGCACATGGTCTATGCCGGGGTCGCACACAGCATGCCGTGCAAGAAAACCACCCGCTTGGTGGTGGACATCGGCGGTGGGTCCACCGAGTTGATTGTCGGGCGCGGGCAAACACCGATTTACTTGCAAAGCCTGACAGTCGGTAGCGGTACTTTCGCCAAACGATACTTCTCCAGCGGCAAAGTCGGTATCACGTCGATGCAGATGGCAGAGCAGGCGGCGTGCCTGCAATTCTCGAGCATCGCCCGACAGGTTCGCCAGCATGACTGGCATACAGCCATTGGCTCTTCCGGCACCGCCCGGATGCTGGCCAAAATTCTGAAGGCCAATGGCCTGAATGATGACGGCGCAAGCGGTATCACCTATGCGGGGTTGTTGCGTTTGTCGCTTTGCCTGCTGGAAGCCGGGCATGTGCGCCGCCTGAAGTTGGCAGGCCTGCAGCCACACCGACTGGGCACGCTGCCCAGTGGCCTGGCCATCATGCTGGCCGCGTTCAAGGTGTTTGGCATCGAGAGCATGAGCCTGTCCGAACCGGGTTTGCGCTTTGGGCTGCTGCATAGCCTTGTCCATGCCAATGCTGCAGGCGCCAATGGCTACCGATGAAGCTTGGTGATAGCGTTCGTGCAGCGCTTGGCTGAACTACACTTGGCTATCGAAAACCCTGTCACAACCCCATTTTGTGGAGGCGCCGATGGCCGCCAGGCACCGGGTACTGTTCGTCTGCAAGGCCAACGATGTGCGCTCACAGCTGGCCGAAGCGTTGCTCAGGCATATCGATGCCGAGCATTTCGAGGCGTTCAGCGGCGGCGTGACGCCGACGGCCATCGACCCACGAACCATTGACACCCTGGTCCATGTGGGCATCTCAACCAGCGGCTTGCGCTGTAAATCGGTGACGGAGTTCGCGGGCGAAAACTTCGATTATGTGATTGATCTGTGCGATAAGTCCGTTGAAACCGTCCCGCAATTACCGCTGGCCAATGAGGTCATCGCCTGGAGCTTTGCCGACCCTACCGCGTCGCAACGTCCCGATGCCTTCAGGCACCTGTTTCAGGAGCTGCATGACCGCCTGCAATTGTTCGTCATGGTCAAGGGGCGCCCACGGCCTCAAGCCAAGGCGCCTGTGCATGCGACAGGGCGCCTGGCTGGCAAAACTGCAATCATCACCGGTGCCAGTGCGGGTATTGGCCATGCCACAGCACTGTTGTTTGCCGCCGAAGGGGCCAATGTGGTGGTCGGTGCCCGTCGCCAGAAAGAACTCGATGCGCTGGTCGCACAAATCCGCCGCGCGGGTGGCGAGGCTGTCGCACTGGCCGGTGACGTGCGTTCGGAAGACTACGCCAAGGCACTGGTGGCGCTGGCGCTCGAGCGTTATGGCCGCCTGGACGTAGCCTTCAACAATGCCGGCACACTGGGAGAGGGTGGGCCCAGTACCCAGGTGTCCGAGGCCGGTTGGAGCGATACCCTGGCCATCAACCTGACCGGTGCTTTTCTCGGTGCCAAGCACCAGATCGCGCAAATGATCCAGCAGGGCGGTGGTTCGGTGATATTCACCTCGACCTTCGTGGGGTACACCTTCGCATTTGGGGGTGTCGCCGCTTACGCAGCCAGCAAATCGGGGCTGATCGGCCTGACCCAGGCCCTGGCCGCGGAATTCGGGCCCCAGGGTGTGCGCGTCAACGCGATCCTGCCCGGCGCTGTGGACACCGATATGTACCGCAGCATGAACGATACGCCCCAATCCCAGGCGTTCATCACCAACCTGCATGCCCTCAAGCGCGTGGCCAGCCCTGAGGAATTGGCCCGTTCAGTGCTCTACCTGGCTTCGGACGACTCGGCGTTTGTGACGGGCACCGCCTCGTTGGTCGATGGCGGGGCTTCAATTACGCGCACATAGGCAGACGGCACGACAATCATTCCCTCAATCGAATGGTGCGATGACCACGGCTACACTCATTCCATCATTTTGCTGGATGAAGTGTATGCACAGCATGCTTCGGCCCGGTTCCAGATGGCGTACCCTTTCGTTGCTGGCCAATGCGCGCCCGCGGCAAACGGTATATCTGTGTTTTGCCGTGGTGTTTGCTATCACCCTGGTGCTTGCCGGGCGGCAACTCTGGTTGGGCAGCGAGCGGCAGCTCAAAGATCGACAGCATCACCTGCATTTGCTGGCCAACACTATCGGTGCGGCTATCGGGGCGCGCGAGGGACAGCTTCGCTTCCTGCAACTATCGGCTGAACATGTGCTGGCGACTGCCGAGGGCGAGCAAGGTGGGGTTGATGATCACGTGCTGCTCGATGCCTTGCAGGCCGGGCACGAAGCGGTGTGGCAGTTGCCTATTCCCGGAACGGACGCGGTGGTGCGCTCGATCTCGAATCAACGCCTGAGCGCAATTGCAGGTTATCAACGTGACCCCGTAGCGCTGGTCCAGGACTTGAAACTGGCTCGCGCCATGGGCCCACTCTTGAGCGCTCAGTACAAGACACGCAAGGGGCTGGCCCATGTGATGCTGGTAACCCGTACCGGACTGATCGTCACCTTTCCGGCAATTGGCGGTACGTCCATCGAACAGCTGCTAAGGGGGCTTGCAGGCGCTCAATTCTTGTCCACCGGTACGGGGTCGCAGTTGCGAATGACTTCTGAGCACGCCGAACACCTCAAGCCCGGTGCTGACGTACATTTGCTCTACAGTTTGCCGATATTGCTCCACGGTACTGTACGCGGTGTATTCATTCTCAGTGGGCCACAGCAACGTTTGCAGAACTACCTTTACCAGAAAGCAAGGCCGGGTGAACCGTATGCATTGCTTGATAGCCAGGGCACAATCTTGGCCTCCAATGAAAAAACCTTCACCCCCCTGCAAGGCAGCTGGTTCAACACGTTGCCCACGCAAATTCCCGGTTTATCGGTTGATGCCTTGTTCCAGAGCAAGGTTGGAATCTTGCATGACGCTGGTGACTACTATCTGTATCGGGAACTGCCCGAGGCGCAGTTGATGCTTATCCATCATGTCACTGCAAAGGCGTTGCGCTGGGGAGTGATTTCGCAGTTCAGCGCGATCTTTATCGGTATCTGGATATCATTGGCCTTGCTGCTGGTGGTGACGCTGTCCATTGTCGACCATTTGCTCAAGAGGCAATTGTCGCTCAACGAGCAGCTACGCGAGCTCGGCCTGGTCGATATGTTGACGCAACTGGCCAATCGGCGTCGTTTGCAGATGGACTTCAAAGGGTTGGTCCGACGCTTCCAGGGGCAGCAACCCATTGCGTTATTGATGATCGACATCGACAAGTTCAAGCACATCAATGACAACTGGGGCCATTCGGCTGGGGACGAAGTACTCAAACACCTGGCGACCCTGTGTCGTGCCCAGGTACGACCGCAGGATCTGGTTGCGCGATATGGCGGTGAAGAGTTCTGCATCCTGTTGCCAGCGACCGGGTTGGCCCACGCCGCGGACATCGCAGGACAGCTGCGCGAAAGCATTGCCCAATCGGTTTGCCTGCCGCAGGCGTCTACGCTTTTGGGCTCGGCACCGTCGGCAGAAATTCGCCTGACAGTCTCGATCGGTGTGGCCGAGGTCAATGCCGACCGGGCAGCGAACCTGGAGGAGCTGGTAGCCAAGGCCGACCGACGCCTGTATACGGCCAAGCAGAATGGACGCAACAGGGTAATTGCAGATGATGCCTTGACCGACGCACAGGCTCAGGAGCGGACTTGAAAGTACGGCGGTGGCGTCCGACCCACACCATTTGGGGGGGTGGAAACAGATTGCACTTTCAGTACGCTTTCTATATCGGTGCCTAATTCCCTAATCAACGGACGAGACACAATATGCAAGATTTCAAGGAGCCCTCGGCCGTACTCGAAGAGGCCACGGTAACCGAGCCTACCAGCCGGCCGGTGCGTGTACCGTTGGTCTACCCGTGTGGCGATGCCCCGGCGGTAGGTATGGTAAAGGAGATCGCCCCGGGTGTGCTGTGGCTGCGCATGCCGTTGCCACTGGCGCTTTCTCATATCAACCTGTGGGCCGTGCGTGATGGGGAAGGTTGGGCGATTTTCGACACCGGTATGCATACAACGGCCACGGTTGATGCCTGGCAAGTGCTGGTCGGCGAGGGTGCACCACTGGGCGAACAGGGGCCAAGCCGTGTGCTGGTCACGCACATGCACCCCGATCATGTGGGCATGGCCGGCTGGCTGACGCGTATGCATGACTGCGAACTCTGGATGACCCGCCAGGAGTATTTGAACTGCCGCGTGCTGGCTGCCGACACCGATTGCGAGGCGCCCATCGAGGGCGTGGACTTCTACCGCCGGGCCGGCTGGGATGAGGCGGCACTGGAGCATTACCAAAAGCGTTTTGGCGGTTTTGGCAAAATGATCTCACCGCTGCCGCAACGCTACCGGCGTCTGCGCGATGGCCAGGTACTGCGCATTGGTGATCATGATTGGCAAGTAGTGGTTGGCGCCGGGCACTCGCCCGAGCATGCCTGTTTCTACTGCGCTGAACTGAAACTGTTGATTTCTGGCGACCAGGTATTGCCGCGTATCTCGTCGAACGTGTCGGTATTCCCCACCGAGCCGCTGGCCGACCCCATGCACGACTGGCTGGAGTCCCTGGGCAAGCTCAGGCAGCAGATCCCCGATGACGTCCTGGTACTTCCGGCCCATGACGATCCGTTCATTGGCCTGCATGCACGCCTGAACCACCTGGAAGGCAGCCACCTGCGCGCACTTGACCGGTTGCAGACATTGCTGGCTGAAGAGGGACCCAAGCGCGCCGTCGATGTATTCCCCGCACTGTTTGTGCGCAAGATCGATCATGGCCTGTTGTCACTGGCCACCGGTGAGAGCCTGGCCAACTTGAATTATCTGGTGGAGCGGGGTCGGGTTGTGGTGCAAGCGGATGCCGAAGGTATTGCCTGGTACGTAGCCGCCTCAGACCCCGTAGGTGTGTAGTGGTTGTGGGAGATTCTATGGTTCAGGGGAAGCTCTCAAGCAGCTTTTGACACGTATT
>CAYVPI010000036.1:0-36521 GCA_964453495.1 uncultured Pseudomonas sp.
ACCGCGCTGCAGATGGACATCAAGATCAAGGGCATCACCGAAGAGATCATGGAAATCGCTCTGGGCCAAGCCCTGGAAGCGCGCCTGAACATCCTCGGCCAGATGAACCAGATCATTGGCCAGTCGCGTACCGAGCTGTCGGAAAACGCTCCGACCATGATCGCGATGAAGATCGACACCGACAAAATCCGTGATGTCATCGGTAAAGGCGGCGCGACCATTCGTGCGATCTGTGAAGAGACCAAGGCTTCGATCGACATCGAAGACGACGGTTCGATCAAGATCTTCGGCGAAACCAAGGAAGCGGCTGAAGCTGCACGTCAGCGCGTTCTGGGCATCACCGCTGAAGCCGAGATCGGCAAGATCTACGTCGGTAAGGTTGAGCGCATCGTCGACTTCGGCGCATTCGTCAACATCCTGCCTGGCAAGGACGGTCTGGTTCACATCTCGATGCTGAGCGACGCTCGCGTAGAGAAAGTGACCGACATCCTGAAAGAAGGCCAGGAAGTGGAAGTGCTGGTACTGGACGTGGACAACCGCGGCCGTATCAAGCTCTCCATCAAGGACGTAGCTGCAGCCAAGGCGTCGGGCGTGTAATCACCCGGCGTTGTTGAAAAAAGGACCCTGCGGGGTCCTTTTTTTGTGCCTGCCTATAATTGAGTCGATATTGCCTGGGGGACATGCATCTTGCACGCGTGCAACTTACCGATCATGCAATGTGCACGATCAAGGCAAATTGATGTTATTTATAACTGATTGAAATTTAACACTATTTTTTATCTTTGAGGTTGGCACAACCCCTGCACTAGTTAACGTAACCCTGCAGCCAGGAACTTAGGCGCAGACTTTTCGAAAAACAGGAGTGACTCGTATGAAGAAGTTAGCTATTGCTGCCGCTACTGCCACCGCCCTGAGCTTGACCATGGCCCAAGCGGCATTCGCCCAACAGCCAGCCCAGGCTTCTCAGTCGCCGATGGTTATCGCCGCAGGTGAAGTCACCGAGATGAAAGAAGACACCTCCGATACCTGGATCACCACCAAGGTGAAGGCCGACCTGATGACCGAAAGCGGCGTTCCTGGAAGTGACATTAAGGTAGAAACCAACAAGGGTGTCGTTTCGCTTTCTTCTGAAAAAATGATTACCGAATCTCAGAAAAAAATGGCAGTCAGTATTGCCAAGAACATCAAAGGCGTTACAGCGGTTTCTGCTGATGGCCTGAGAGCAAATTAAAGAGGTCTTCCTCGCAGCCCGCTGGTAACGATTATTACCCGCAGAGGTGCATGCGAAGACCACAGGGATGTGGTACTCAAAGCCCCGGCAATGCCGGGGCTTCTTTGTTTGCGGAGGTCTGGTTGGGCCTCATCGCGGGAAAGCCCGCTCCTACATGACTCACAGCAAACCTGTAGAAGCTGGCTTGCCAGCGATGCAAGCGACGCGCAGTTGGCTCACTCCGCATCCAGATGCATCGGCGTCACCACCCGCCCATCACTCTCGGCCTCACCCAGCGACGCGTCGATGAAATAGACCCGCTCATCGGCCAACTGCCCCTTGTCCACCAGGTAGTCCTTGATGCTGTTGGCCCGTGCCTGACCCAATTGGCGTAGCAGCAGGGGGCTTTCAGCCCAGGATTTGATCACGCCTTCACGCAGCTTGGCCGTGCGTTCTGCCGTGTCCAGCTGTTCCCATTCCACGGGCGGCTGTTGTTTCAGGCGGGTCCGGTATATGCCTTCAAGCAGTGGCGTCTTCTCTTTATCTGGTACTTCGAGCATGGAGGCCTGGGCCGGTACCTTGTCACCACGACGCTGCAAGATCTTGTAGTAGGTGCTTTGGTATTCACGCTCAAGCCGTTGTTCGGCTATCAACGGCCCATCGCTGCTCTGGGCGCTGGTTCCTTCGATTTCCAGGCGTAGGGCAGGGCGCGCCTTGAGCGCGGCAGCCAGCTTGTTCAGGGAGCCTTGGGCGTCGCTGTTCAACTCGCTGGAGCCTGCGGCGAACGACACACTGCCCAAGTCTTCAGCGCCGCCTCCGGTGACTAGCCCACCGATGAACTTGAACGGTGCCTGAGCTGCACGCAGCACCAGGTTGCGCAGGGTTTGCCAGACGATCGGCATGACGCTGAACTGTGGGTTATTGAGGTCGCCTGACACCGGCAGCTCGATGGAAATATTGCCTTCGGTGTCCTTGAGCAATGCCACCGCCAGCCGCACAGGCAAGTCCACCGCATCCGGACTGTCGACTTTTTCACCCAATTGCAGTTGCTGAACCAGAACCTTGTTCTCGGCCTTGAGCTGCCCCTTGGTGATCACGTAGTGCAGGTCGAGATTGAGTCGGCCCTTGCGGATGCGGAAACCGGCGAATTTGCCCGAGTACGGCGTCAGGTTGGTCAGCTCGACCCGTTTGAAACTGGTGGCAATGTCCAGGCTGGCCAAGGGGTCGAAAGGGTTGAGGCTGCCCTTGATAGTGACCGGCGCATAGCGGTCGACCTTGCCCTTGATATCGACCTTGGCCGGTTTTTGCTGGCGGCTGTCGATAGTACCGATCTGGCCGTTGAGTTGCTGGATGGCCGTTGCAAAGTCGGGGGTCAGGCTCAAGTCGGCGAAGTTGGCCGAGCCGTCGTTGATGTCGATGGCGCCGATATGGATGCCCAGTGGCTTTTCGGCGCTCTTGGCAGGGGAGGCCTGGGCTTTGGGTGCACTGCCCGGTGCCTGGGGGATCAACAGATCATTGATGTTGGTGGTGCGGTCTTCGTTGATGATGAAGCGCGCGTAAGGTTGCTGCAGGCTGACTTTGGCAATCGACAAGGCATCGCCGTGACGGTATTCCAGACCGTCGAGATCAAGCTGCTGCCATTTGACGAAGTCGCGGCTCTTGAGGGTGTCGAGGGTGTGTAGCTGGTTGACTCTGGCCTTGCCGGTGACGCTGAAGGCCAGGGGCTCGGTACTCTTGAGATCGACGGCAAGGTCGCTGCCGAGCATGCCACTGCGCAGCTCCAGGCGAATATATGGGCTGATGTACGCTTGCGCGACACGCAGGTCGATATCCTGAGTCGTCACCTTTAACTTGGCGCTGACCGGGGCCAGGTTCAACTCACCGGAAGCGGTGATCTTGCCTTGCTTGCCCAGCCCGGAGTCAATGCGCAGAGAAAAAGGTGACTGGTTGAGGCTATCGAAATTCTGCATATCGACGTTCAACGGGCCAAGCTCCAGGGCGACCGGCTCCTTGGGAACCCGGTCGGCCAGGTGGACCTGATAGTCGCGCAGCTGCACATCCTTCAAGAGCACTTGCCAAGGTTTGTCCGGGGCGCTTGGCACAGGTTGCTCAGAGGCTTTTTCGTCGGCCGTCGCCGGGGCGGCTTTCTCCTGCGGTGCAGGCTTGGCGGGCTGGCTGGCGAACAGTTTCTGCCAATCGAGCTGGCCATCGGCCTCGCGTGCAGCCCAGGTTTCGAGCTTGTGGCTGCGGATCTTGCCCACGGTGACCAACTGTTTGGCCAGGTCCACCGAGGTTTCGCTGACATCCAGCCGTTGCATACGAACCAGCGGTCGCCCATCCGGCGCTTTGATCGCGAAGGGCGCGATACTCACCGAAGTGTTCTCCAATAACAGTTCGGTACCTTTGGACAGGTTCAGTTTGTAATCGGTGCTCAGGCTCATTACGCCTTCTTCCAGCACCAGCGGTACGGCGTCGCGCACGTAGGGCCACACGGCCTTCAACTTGGCGTCGGAAAGTTTCAGGGTGCCTTCAGAGGCAATGGGCACCAGGCTGATCCGGCCGCTCCAGTCGATCTGGCCACCGTGAGGGCCGATCGCGACCAGGGTCATGTCGGCATTGTCATCAGGCAGCGTGCTGAGGTTTTTCAGCTCAAGGTTCATCGAGTCATAGAGAAACTCGATGGGCTCGCTGGGGCGGTTGTCCTCGAAATGCAAATAACCATCGACCAACTTGATGCTGTCCAGGCGCACGGGGAATGGTTGGCTGGGGGCATCTTCGGGCAGGGGTTCGCTGGCAGGCAGTTTGAACAGTTGGGCGAGGTTGAGGCCGCCACCCTTGCCAAATAGCACTTCGGTGCGCGGTTTTACCAGTTCGATGCCTGACAGATGCACGGCATGGGTCCACAGGCTGTCGACTTGCAGGTTGGCATAGAGGCGCTCGAAACCTGCCTGTTCTTTGCCGGGCTCGCCAATGCGCAAGCCCCAGAGCGTCACCTCGAGGCTGAACGGGTTGAGTTCCAGGCGCTCCAAGTGCGCCGGGACGGTGGAGTAGTTCGCCAACTGCTGGTTGGCGATGCGCAAGGCAACGCCGGGCAGAATCAGAAAGCCGAGCAGGCTGTACAGGGCGAAGACGGTCAACAAGGCGCCGATGGCGCGTTTCAATCCTTTGGGCATGTGATGCGTCGTCTAGCTGGAAACTGAAGTGCCTTGGAGTATGGCACGCCAATCCAGTTCCGAAGTAACCACCCCGATTTTCGAAAAAACGCCGCTGAGCCTACAGCTGCAGGATCAACGTCTTCAAAGGTGGTTGCCCATCAAGAGAAGGAAAGTCACTTGCTGGTGTCAGTGCTTGCCATTCGCGTACCGGGCGGCCGGCTTTTTCTGCACAGCGCAGGACCTGCTCGCGCCAATCGTCCATGCTGACCTTTGCCAGGTTGTTGCAGCAGATCAGCACGCCATCATCTGCTGTGCTGAGCAGTGCTGGCTTGAGCAGGCTCTGATAGTCGCGCAGCAGATCGACCGTGCCGAACGCACTTTTTGCCCAGGCGGGCGGATCGAGAAATACCAGGTCGAACTGGCGCTGTTGCAAGCGCGGGTAGCTGGGTAGTTTCTGGCCGCGACGCTGGGTGATTGGCAGGCCGGCCAGTTGCCGGATCGCTGGGAAATAGTCGGATTGAATGAATTCCATGGCCGGCAACTGGGGGTTGAGCGCACCATTTTCGCGGCCGACGGCCAGGTTGCCTTCGGCAAAGTCCAGGTTGCAGACCTCGCGGGCCCCCCCGGCTGCGGCACTCAGGCCCACGCCGCAGGTATAGGCGAACAGGTTCAGTACGCTTTTGCCGCTGCTGTGCGCCTTGACCCAGCCGCGGGCGTTGCGCAGGTCGAGAAACAGCAGCGGGTCCTGGCCGGCATGGCGCGCGCGAACCCGGTAATTGAGGCCCCATTCCTGTGCAACCAGGTCGGCCAGGGCAGTTTCTTCGGCACGGTACACCGGGTCGTGGCGGTCAATGCGCGAGTTACCCTGGGAGCGATCGTTGTAGACCAGCAGCGTGGCAAAGCCCAGTCCCTGGTCGACGGCGTCCCTGATCTCGAACAACGCATCGCGTTCCAGCGTCTGGTGGAAACTCTGGACCAGCAATTGCGGGCCATAGCGGTCCACCGTCAAGCCACCAGCGCCTTCCTGGCTGCCATGGAACAGGCGGTAGCAGTTGGTGCCTTGCTGATGCAGTTCGGCGAGGAGATCTTTGCGGGCATCGAGGGCGGCGCGCAGCGCCTGATTCAAGAGGGACATGCACGTGGCCTTGACTAGGGATGTGCAGTTTAACAGCCACGGGGCTCAGTGGAGCCCCGAGTTGCATCAGGTTATACCCATGCGCCGACGTGCCCGGTGTACTGAGCCGTCCCGCACTGCCCAACGCAATACGGGGGCGGTGTTGGCCACACCCAGGCGCACCAGGCGACGGTGCAGCGGGTGTTGGGTGAGCTCCAGTTGCTCGCTGGCCCAGCCGGGCAGCAGGTCGATGCCGGCTTGCATCATCAGGCTGCCGAAGGGCTTGGTCAGGCGGCTGGGGGCCGGTGCATCGATCAGCACCTGAACGATCTCGCGGCTGCGGTAGTCGCACATCAGGTGGGGGCGCATCTGCTGCAGGTAATCGGCGATGGCCTGGCGAGAGCGAGGTACATCACGGGCGCCCAGGCGTTCGGCCACCAGGGCGATTTCGGCATAGTAGGTATCCTGGTCGGCCGGCGATAGGCGTGGATTGCGGTAGCGCAGATGTGCTGCGAGAAAACTGCTGACCTCGGCTACGTGCACCCATGTCAACAAGTCAGGGTCGCTGGCAGCGTAGGGGCGACCGTCTTCGGCTCGGCCCACGACCTGCAGGTGGATGGCTTTTACTTTCTCGATGAGCCAATTGGCATCCTGTGTAGAGCCAAAGGTGGTGCCGGAGATGAACTGCCCGGTACGGCGCAGGCGCCCGAGCATGTCCTGGCGAAAGTTGGAGTGGTCCCATACCCCGGCCAGCGCCAGTGGGTGCATGACTTGCAGGAGCAAGGCACTGATGCCACCGATGAGCATGCTGGTGAAGTCGCCATGGACTTGCCAGCAGACGGCGTCCGGCCCGAACAGGCCGGGGTCGCCCTTGGGGTTTTCAAGGTCGAGCTGGCCCAGTGAAAGGCCGGTGAGGCTCAGGACCTGCTTTTCGATGCGTCGACGAATACGTTCCATAAAGGCTTGTGCTGAGGCATGGCGCCGCCGCGCGGCGCGATGCAGGTCAATGGTCCAGGCGCTTGTCGATCAGGCCCTGAACCACGCTGGGGTCGGCCAGGGTTGACGTATCGCCCAGGCTGTCCAACTCATTGCAGGCAATCTTGCGCAAAATACGCCGCATGATTTTCCCGGAACGGGTCTTGGGCAAGGCAGGCGCCCATTGTATGAGCTCCGGTTTGGCGAAGCTGCCGATCTCCTTGCTGACCAACGCCAGCAGTTCCTTTTGCAGGGCTTCGTCCGCAGTCACGCCGTTCATGGGTGTGACAAAGGCATAAATACCCTGACCCTTGACGTCATGAGGGTAACCGACCACGGCGGCTTCGGCGATGCTGTCGTGCAACACCAGCGCACTTTCCACTTCGGCTGTGCCGATCCTGTGGCCGGAAACGTTGATCACATCGTCGATTCGGCCGGTGATCCACAGATCGCCGTCATCGTCTCGGCGGGCGCCGTCGCCGGTGAAGTAATAACCGGGAAACGGCTTGAAGTAGGTATCAACCATGCGTTGATGGTCGCCATACACGCTGCGGATCTGCCCGGGCCAGCAAGCCTTGATCGCCAGGATACCGCTGCCGGCACCCTCGATCGGCTTGCCTTTTTCGTCGAGCAACACCGGGTGCACGCCAAACAGCGGTTGTGTTGCACAGCCGGGCTTGACGCGCTGGCTACTGGGCAGGGGGCTGATCATGATGCCGCCGGTCTCGGTCTGCCACCAGGTATCGACGATGGGGCAGCGCTCCTTGCCGACCTGATGGAAATACCACTCCCAGGCCTCCGGGTTGATCGGCTCGCCCACACTGCCGAGCAGGCGCAGGCTGGTGCGGCAGGTTGTACTCAGCGGCCCCGGCCCTTCGCGCATCAGCGCGCGCAAGGCGGTGGGCGCGGTGTAGAAAATATTGACCTTGTGCTTGTCGACCACCTGCCAGAAGCGCGAGGTGTCCGGGTAATTCGGCACACCTTCGAACATCAGGCTGATGGCGCCATTGGCCAGCGGCCCATAAACGATGTAGCTGTGGCCGGTGACCCAGCCGACGTCGGCGGTGCACCAGAAGACTTCGCCGGCTCGGTAATCGAAGACATGCTTGAAGGTCAGTGTGGCCTGCAACAGATAGCCGCCAGTGGTGTGCAGTACGCCTTTGGGTTTACCGGTGCTGCCGGAGGTGTAGAGGATAAACAGCGGGTCTTCGGCATCCATGGGCTCCGGTGGGCAGTCGCTGTCGGCTTGCTCCATGGCCTGGTGATACCAGAGGTCACGGCCTTGTACCCATTGAATGGGGTTTTTACTGCGCTCGACCACCACGACCGTGCTGACATCAGGGCAACTGAGCAAGGCGCTGTCGACGTTGTTTTTTAACGGCACGAATTTGCCGCCGCGCACCCCTTCGTCAGCAGTAATGACTGTGCGGCAATCGGCGTCGAGGATGCGGTCGCGCAGTGCGTCCGGGGAAAAGCCGCCGAACACTACCGAGTGAATCGCGCCGATGCGGGTGCAAGCCAGCATCGCATAGGCGGCCTCCGGCACCATGGGCATGTAGATACACACGCGGTCGCCTTTCTTCACCCCGCGACTTTTCAGCACGTTTGCCAAGCGGCAAACATCACGGTGCAGGGTGTTGTAGGTAATTACCCGGGAATCGGCAGGGTTGTCACCCTCCCACAGCAAGGCGGTCTGATCGCCCCGTGCAGCCAGGTGGCGGTCGATGCAGTTGTAGCTGACGTTGAGCTGGCCGCCCGCGAACCAGGTCGCCTGGCCGGTCTTCAAGTCACACTGCTGGACGCTGTCCCAGGGCTTGCTCCAATCGAGCAGGGCCTTGGCCTGCTCGGCCCAGAATTGGTCCGGCTGATCGATCGATTGCAGGTACAGTCGTTGATAGTCATCCTGGCCGAGTTGCGCCGCTTTACTGACGGCATCGGCTTGTGGGTAAGCGCTGATATCGAACATGGCGGTTCCTTATTCTTGTTTTACAACAAGCCTAAGGGTGCGCTTTGTCATTATGGGGTTCAAGGGGGCAGGACAACGCCGGTCTTATGGAGCTGCCGCTAGGCTGCGATCGACCGCATAGCGGTCGCAAGCGAAGGTCCTGCGGACCTTATCGCAGCCTTGCGGCAGCTCCTACAGGGAGGGCGTTCGACCAGGAGGGAGCGGGGTGCCCGCTCCCTGGGTGATCAACCGCGATGACGACCGCGGAAGTAATTGATCAGGCCCTGGGTCGAAGCGTCCTCGGCAGGCTCTTCGATGCTGCCGGTCAGGCGTTGGTAGACACCCTTGCCCAACTCCTTGCCCAGTTCCACGCCCCATTGATCGAAGGCGTTGATGCCCCAGATCACACTTTGCACGAACACCTTGTGTTCATACATTGCAACCAGGGCACCCAGGCGCCGCGGGCTGATACGCTCGACCACCAGGGTATTGCTCGGGCGGTTACCCGGGATCACCTTGTGCGGGGCCAGTTTTTGCACATCGGCTTCAGCCATGCCCTTGGCGCGCAGTTCGGCTTCAGCCTCTTCGCGCGTCTTGCCGAGCATCAGGGCCTGGCTTTGTGACAGGCAGTTGGCATACAGCCATTGGTGGTGATCGGCCACCGGGTTGAAGCTGACCACCGGTACGATGAAGTCCGACGGGATCAACTGGGTGCCTTGGTGCAGCAGCTGGTGGTATGCATGCTGGCCGTTGCAACCGACGCCGCCCCAGATGACCGGGCCGGTATCATGGTTCACCGGGGTACCGTCCTGGCGCACGCTCTTGCCGTTGGATTCCATGTCCAACTGCTGCAGGTGCTTGGTGATGTTGCGCAGGTAATGGTCATACGGCAGGATCGCGTGGCTTTGCGCGCCCCAGAAGTTGCCATACCAGACACCCAGCAGGGCCAGCAAAACTGGCATGTTCTGATCGAACGATGAGTTCTGGAAGTGCTGGTCCATGGTGTAGGCACCGGACAGCAGCTCCTTGAAGTTGGCCATGCCGATGGCCAGCGCGATGGGCAGGCCGATGGCCGACCACAGCGAATAACGACCACCGACCCAATCCCACATCGGGAAGATGTTTTCTTCGCGGATGCCGAACGCGACGGCGGCGGCATTGTTGCTCGATACGGCGATGAAGTGGCGGTACAGCTCGGCTTCCGAGCCACCCTGAGCCAGGTACCAGCTACGTGCTGCCTGGGCGTTCTTCAGGGTTTCCAGGGTGCTGAAGGATTTCGAGGAAACAATGAAAAGTGTTGTTTCAGCTCGCAGCTTGGCCGACAGCTCGTGGAATTCACTGCCGTCGATATTGGCCAGGTAGTGGCAGCGCACGCCTTTCTGGGCATACGGCAGCAAGGCCTCGGAGACCAGCTCCGGGCCCAGGAATGAGCCGCCGATACCGATATTGACCACATCGGTGATCGGCTTTTCGGTGTAACCGCGCCACAGGCCGTCATGAATGCGCCCGACCAGCTCGGTAATCTGATTCAGGACCTTGTGCACGTGGGGCATCACATTGACGCCATCCACGTTCAACTTGTCGCCGACCGGGCGACGCAAGGCCGTGTGCAGTGCCGGGCGGCCTTCGGAGGCGTTGAGGATCTCGCCAGCGAACAGCGACTTGATTGCATCCTGCAAACCCACTTCATTTGCCAGTTTTACCAGCAGCTCACGGGTGTGGTTGGAAATCAGGTTTTTCGAGTAGTCGAGGAACAGGCCGCAACTGCTCAAGGAAAATTGGTTGAAGCGCTGCGGATCGGCATTGAACGCTTCGCGCATGCTGAAATCCTGCATGCTTTCGCGGTGTTGCTTCAGCGCCTGCCAAGCGGGCAGAGCGGTAACGTCGTGAGGAGTGCGGTAATACGCCATCGCTACTGGTTTCCTTAAATTGCTTTAACTGCCATTGGACATTAAAAAGCCCGGCCAGGTTGCGTTGAAGTGGCGAAATCAGCCGGCAGGCCTGGCTGACGGGGAACCGGACGGGCTTACCTACAGTAAACGTCCTTGGCTCGCCTGTCTGCGCCGGCCCACGGTTTTGCTCGCTACTTTATCGCACGCCTAGGCGGGCTTTGTCCGGCATGAGTCCGTTCGATCAGGCGACTTGCACCGGAATCGCATTGCTGGTGTGGCTCAATTCATTGCCCGGCGCCATGTACAGCATGCTTGGCTTGAAGTTGAGCAGCTCTGCTTCGCTGAAATGCGCGTAGGCGCAAATGATGACCCGATCGCCAACCTTGGCCTTGTGTGCCGCAGCGCCGTTGACCGAGATCATGCGCGAGCCTTCTTCGCCACGGATTGCATACGTGGTGAAGCGTTCGCCGTTGTCGATGTTGTAGATCTGGATTTGCTCGTATTCGCGAATGCCTGCCAGGTCCAGCCATGTCCCATCGATGGCGCAAGAGCCTTCGTAGTCGAGTACGGCGTGGGTGACTTCTGCGCGGTGCAACTTGGCCTTGAGCATGATGGCGTGC
Source organism: uncultured Pseudomonas sp. (assembly GCA_964453495.1). Taxonomy (GTDB): domain Bacteria; phylum Pseudomonadota; class Gammaproteobacteria; order Pseudomonadales; family Pseudomonadaceae; genus Aquipseudomonas. Next base: position 10,912 of record CAYVPI010000036.1, read on the forward strand.
ATGGGTGCTTCCTCTGACAGGTCTTCACTCAGGGGTCGGAGTCTTCCTGAACCCCGCGGGCGGCGGCAGTGTGCCCGAAGCTCAGGGCCCGGGCAACAAGGGTTTCAAGCGTGTTCGTCGAGATTCAGGTGCAGGTTGTCGATCAAGCGGGTAGCGCCCAGATAGGCTGCAGCCAGAATCACGACATCGCGGTCCTCGGCAGTTGCCGGGCGCAAGTTCAGGGCCTGGCGAATTTCCAGGTAATCGGGGCGAAAACCGGCTGCGCCAATTTGCTCAAGGCCTGTGCGCACCAGCTCGTTGTAATCGCGATCGCCCTGGCGGATGGATTCGGCCATCGAACTCAGGGTGCGATACAGGGCAGGTGCAACGGCACGCTGCTCATCGGTGAGGTAGCCGTTGCGCGAGGACAGCGCCAGGCCATCGTTGGCTCGCACGGTGGGTTCGCCGATGATCTGGATCGGCATGTTCAGGTCGCGCACCAGCGAGCGGATTACCGCCAATTGCTGGAAGTCTTTCTGACCAAACACGGCCAGGTCAGGCTGGACCATGTTGAACAGTTTGGCGACCACGGTAGCCACGCCCTCGAAATGACCGGGGCGGCTGGCACCACACAAGCCTTCGGAAAGCTGGGGGACAGCGACGCGCGTCTGTACACCCATGCCGTCGGGGTACATTTCCTCGACCGTCGGGGCAAACAGCAGTTGGCAGCCAGCTTCCAGGAGTTTCTCCTGATCGGCGGCCAACGTGCGCGGGTACTTGTCCAGGTCTTCGGAGGGGCCGAACTGCAGTGGGTTCACGAAAATGCTGGCCACCACGAAGTCGACCCGCTGGGCAGCCTTGGCCACCAGTGCCACATGGCCGCTGTGGAGGTTGCCCATGGTCGGGACGAAGCCGATACGCTTGCCTTCGCCGCGAGCGCGGGCGACCGCAGCACGCAGTTCACGAACGGTTTTGACAGTGTTCATGCGCTGAATCCGTGTTCGATACCGGGGAAGGTGACGGCCTTGACCTCATTCACATAAGCGCTCAGGGCGCCCTGGATATCAGCCTGGCCGGCCATGAAGTTCTTGACGAATTTCGGTACGCGGCCGCTCAAGGACAGGCCGAGCATGTCATGCAAAACCAACACCTGGCCGTCTGCGGCGCTGCCGGCACCAATGCCGATGACGGGGATCTTCACCGCCTGGGTGATTTCTGCGGCCAGTTCACTTGGCACGCATTCGAGCAGCAGCATGGCTGCACCTGCCTGTTCCAGGGCAATGGCATCGGCGCGCATCTGCCGTGCCTGGGCTTCCTGGCGCCCCTGGACCTTGTAGCCCCCCAGGATGTTGACCGCCTGAGGGGTCAGGCCCATATGCGCACACACTGGCACGCCTCGTTCGGCGAGCAGGCGAATGGTTTCTGCCAACCAGGCCGCGCCTTCGAGCTTGACCATGTGCGCGCCGGCCTGCATCAGCGTGGCGCTGTTGGCGAAGGCCTGTTCGGTGGTGGCGTAGGCCATGAACGGAAGGTCGGCGAGAATCAGGGCGCCCTGGTTACCGCGCTTGACGCTGGCAACGTGGTAGGCCATCTCAGCCGTGGTTACCGGCAATGTGCTGTCGTGCCCCTGCAGGACCATACCCAGGGAATCGCCCACGAGCAGGACTTCAACACCGGCCTGGCTGGCAGCTTGCGCGAAGGTCGCGTCATAGCACGTCAGCATGGTTATTTTCTCACCCTTGAGCTTCAGGCTCTGCAGGGTGGTCAGGGTAATGTCTGGCATGAAAAGGTGTCCTCGGTCAGGCGCTGTGAAAACTACTGCGTTCAACGTGCGTGGTAACGAAGCCTGGAACAGAACATCATCTGGCGTGCTGTTTTAAAAGCGACCTGTTCTACAAGCATCCGCGCCGTTTTGCGTCGGTTCAGAGCAACGGGACGCCTATAGTCGTGAGGAGGGGGCGTGAAGTCAATTACCCGTGTTACTGCAATGTTACTGAGGCAGTGTTACGGGCGTTACCGCAGGGTGGGTTCAGAGGGCAGGCGCTCAAGCCCGACGAACGGGCAATCGGCCAGCAGGGCCCGCAATAGACGCCCGTCTGCCAGTTGCAGGTCGGCTGGCGCCAGTTCGGCCAGGGGGTACAGGACGAAGGCACGGGCATGCATGTGATAGTGCGGAACTTTGAGCCTGGGCTCGTCGATCAGGCGGTCGCCGAACAACAGTATGTCCAGATCCAGGGTGCGAGGCCCCCAACGTTCTTTGCGCTCGCGGCCTTGATCATTCTCGATCGCCTGCAGGGCATCGAGCAGCGCCAGCGGCGCCAAGGCGGTTTCCAGCGCGGCCACGGCGTTGGTGTAGCGCGGCTGGCCCGGCAGCAGGGAGTCGCTGGTATAAAACGAGGACACACCCGCCAAGGCCGTTGTGGGCAACTGCCCAAGCGATTGCACGGCGCTGCGCAGTTGCTCCTGGGGGTCAGCCAGATTGCTGCCCAGGCCGATATAGACGCGCGCCATGCTTATTCGCCTGCCGCGCTCGAGGCGTCGGAGCCGCTACGCTTGCGCTTGGTACCACTGCGTCGGCGTTTGCGCGGTGCACCGCTTTCGTCCTTGGCGCCGAGGTCGCGAATCATGTCGCGGCGTTCGCTTTCATTGCACTCCTGGTACTCGGTCCACCATTGGCCAAGGCCATCGGTTTCTTCGCCGGCGAGCTCGCGCAACAGAAGGAAGTCGTAACCGGCACGGAATCGAGGATTATCGAGCAACTGATCGGCGCGTTTGCCGCTACGCCGTGGCAGGCGCTCCTGCATGTCCCAAATTTCGCGGATGGGCATGGTGAAGCGTTTCGGAATGGCAATGCGCTGGCACTGTTCGCTGATCAGTTCGTGTGCGGCCTCCTGCATGGCCGGGATAGGCGGCATGCCACGGCTTTGCAGGCGTAGCACGCGGCCCGGCAGTGCAGGCCAGAGCAGGGCTGCAAAGAGGAAGGCTGGCGTTACCGGTTTCCCTTGCTTGACCCGCAGGTCGGTGTTGATAAGCGCCTGGCTGATCAGCGTGTGGGTGTAGGTCGGGTGGTGTTCGAGCGCTTCTGCGCTGGCCGGGAAGAGCGGGTCGAACAGTTCCAGGTCAACCAGCATTTCGAAGGTATCGGCGGCATAACCGGAGAGGAATAACTTCAGGGTTTCCTCGAACAGGCGCGCCGACGGGATTTCGCGCAGCAACTGCGCCATAGGCTTGATTGGCAGTGCGGAGTGCTTTTCGATGCCGAAATCGAGCTTGGCCGCGAAACGCACGGCCCGCAGCATGCGCACCGGGTCTTCCTGGTAGCGCTGTTGCGGATCGCCGATCAAGCGTATCAGGCGGTTGCGGATGTCATGCACACCATTGGCGTAGTCGAGAATCCGCTCGCTGACCGGGTCGTAGTAAAGCGCGTTGATGGTGAAATCGCGACGTTGTGCGTCGTCTTCCAGCGTGCCATAAACGTTGTCACGCAGGATCCGGCCGCTTTCATTGCGAGAGGACTGGTTGCTGTCTTCCTCTTCGTCTTGTGGATGATGGGCGCGAAACGTGGCGACTTCGATGATTTCACGGCCAAAATGCACGTGAACCAGTTTAAAACGCCGGCCGATCACGCGGGCGTTGCGAAATTCGGCCCGAACTTGTTCGGGCGTGGCGCTGGTGGCGACGTCGAAATCCTTGGGGGTGATGCCCAGCAGCATGTCGCGCACGCATCCGCCTACCAGATAGGCCTGGTAGCCGGCGTTTTGCAGACGTTCGACGATGCCCACCGCGTGGCGGCTGAATTGGCCGCGCTGCAACGAGTGTTGACCGCTATTGAGTACTTCTGGCGTGGTGCGCTGGTGTTGCACACGACGCACCGGAGGACGTAAAGACTGGAACAGCTTCTTCAGCATGGGATGCACTGTTTGAAGGAATGTTCGGCCAAATCGAAGAATGACCGCATGATGGGCGTGGATTCTAGCATTTAGTCGAGGGATGGTGTAGGACGGTGCGCAGAGGGGGTGTTGCAGAAGGGTTTATAGCGGAAACTACAAGGGGAGCCGAAGCTCCCCCAGAAGTAGTTGCGTGCTCTTTTTTTATTTTTTTTTGGGCTTTTTGTTTTTGTTAAGTGCCCTTGCCACAAAGCTTTTCGCTTGTGACACCTCCCAATCGGGAGCCAAGAGCAAACGGATTGCTTTGATCGCTGACGTTGCGGTGACCTTTCGGTCCAACCAGTTCAGGCTCTGCTTTAGTGCAGTTTTTGTTGTTCTCTGCCTGGTCGTGGGGCTAGCCCCGGATGCAACTCGTCGCCAAAAGAATCAGTTAGCTGCGCCTCCGCCGTGTTGTTTTTATTGTGCGTGAGTCGATTCGTCTTATTTTTATTGTCTTATGCATTTGCTTGTTATTGTTCTTGTACCAGACATATAGCAGAACCCGTGCCAACTTTTTAGAACCCTTTAAAAACAAGGGCTTGGGGGATTCGCTGGAGAAAATCAGGGCAAAAAAAACCGGGGTTTCGTTACCGTAAACCCCGGTTTTTGTTACGCCATGCTGACAAGGTAACAGTTTGCGCCAAATCTGCAGGTGTTACCTGCACACACGCAAAAGCTTCAGCCCTCGCTGATGGCGCCCGTTTTGCGCCGAGGGATGCCAAGGCGCTGGCGGCGCTCCCAAAGGCATTTGCGGCTCACACCCAGCTTGCGAGCGAGCTCGGTCTCGGTCATGTGGTCCTGGTGTTCAAGAACGAAGTGCTGGAAGTAGTCTTCCAGCGACAGGTCTTCGGTCGGTTCATGGCTGGTCGCGCTGGCGCTGCTCTGTTGCGCAGGCAGGCCGGCGAATGTGTCGTCGTCCTCAAGGTCTCCCAGTTCGATGTCGATGCCCAGCAGCTCAGCGGAAATTTCCGGGTTCTCACACAGGATTACCGCACGTTCCACGGCATTTTCCAGTTCGCGAACGTTGCCCGGCCAGGAGTAGTGGCGGATGGCTTGCTCGGCGTCGCTGGCAAATTTCAGGTCGTTTCTGCCGATTCGAGCACTTTGCCTGGCGAGGAAGGCATTGGCGATTTCGTTGACGTCGGCGCCACGCTCGCGCAATGCGGGTAGTTTCAAGGCGATTACGTGCAGGCGGTAATACAGGTCTTCGCGGAACTGGCCGATTTTGGCCAGGCTCTTGAGGTCGCGGTGGGTCGCTGCAATCAGGCGCACATCAACCTTCTGCGACTGTACCGAGCCTACCCGGCGAATTTCACCTTCCTGCAGTACACGCAGCAGGCGAGCCTGGGCTTCAAGCGGCAATTCGCCGATTTCATCGAGGAACAGGGTGCCACCGTCCGCTGCTTCTACCAACCCGGCACGGCCGGCACTGGCTCCAGTGAACGCGCCTTTTTCATGGCCAAACAGTTCCGACTCGATCAGCGTCTCGGGAATGGCTGCGCAGTTCACCGAGATCATCGGTGCCTTGGCGCGTCGCGACAGGTTGTGCAGGGCGCGTGCGACCAGTTCCTTGCCGGTGCCCGACTCACCCTGGATCAGCACATTGGAGTCGGTGGGCGCGACCTTGCGAATTTTGCTGTAGAGATCCTGCATGGGCGGGCAGCTGCCGATGATACCGATCTCGCCATTGGCGCTGTCGTTTGCGCTTTTTTCCGCCGCACCATTGCCTTTGCTGTTGACGCGCTCGGCCGGGGTCGCCGGCGCCGATTGCCGGTCACGCAGGATGCGGGCGACGGCCTGGAGCATTTCATCATGGTCGAACGGCTTGGCGATGTAGTCCACCGCTCCCATCTTCATGGAATCGACCGCTGAGCGCAGGCTGGCGTAACTGGTCATGATCAGCACGGGTGTGCCCTGGCCCAGCTTGATCAGCTCAGTGCCTGGTGCGCCCGGCAGGCGCAGGTCGCTGACGATCAGGTCGAACGTCGGGATAGTGAAGCGTTCCTGGGCTTCCTGTACCGAGCCCGCTTCGCTGACCTGGTACTGGTTGCGTTCGAGCAGGCGGCGCAGGGCTGAGCGAATAATGGTTTCGTCTTCGACGATCAGAATATGCGGCATTGATTCAATTCTCTCGACGGTCTCAGTTCACAGCGGACGTCGCTACGACATGGCGCGGTAAGGTGACCCTTATCCGGGTGCCGCGCTGGCTTTCGATATCGGCCGGGCTGTCGATGGTGATTTGTCCATAATGCTCTTCAACGATGGAATAGACCAGAGCGAGCCCCAGTCCGGTACCTTCGCCCGGGTCCTTGGTGGTGAAGAATGGCTCGAATAGCCTGTCCATGATGTTCTTGGGAATCCCGCTGCCTTCGTCTTCGACGATCAGGTCGACGGTATGCTCGCTTGCTTCGCTCTTGACCCTCACCTTGCTGCCGGCCGGCGAGGCATCGCGGGCGTTGGACAGCAGGTTGATCAGTACCTGGGCCAGGCGTTGCGGGTCACCCTCGACCCAGTGATTGGGGTCGCACAGGTTGAAAAATTGCACTTCGAAGTTGCGCCGGTTCAGTGCCAGCAGGCCGATGGCATCTTGCGCCACTTCGGCCAGGCACACCGGTTCGTCGGACTGCTGATGGCTGCCGGCATGGGCGAAACTCATCAGCGACTGGACGATACGCGAGACGCGCTTGGTCTGTTCGAGTATTTGGCTGCTCAGTTCGGTAATCTCGCCATCTTCCTCACGTTCTTCACGCAGGTTCTGCGCAAGGCAGGCGATACCAGTAATGGGGTTGCCGATTTCGTGGGCCACCCCGGCGGCGAGACGCCCGATACTGGCAAGGCGCTCGGAATGAACCAGTTTATCTTCGAGCATCTGGGTTTCTGTCAGATCTTCGACCAGCACCACCAAGCCACTATTCCCTGGAGCCAGAGGCTCGTCGATGGCCGCCTTGTGCAGGTTGAACCAGCGAGTTTGACCATCCAGGCCCAGGCGCTGCTTGTGTAAGTGCTCGTCCGGCACATTGATGAAGCCCAGCAACAGGCCGCGCCAGGGTTCGCCGATGGACATCAGGCGTGAGCCGACCACCCGCTGGGCGGGGACCCCGGTCAACTCTTCCATGGCCCTGTTCCACATCAGGATCTCCTGATCCTTGGCCAGCGAGCAGACACCCATGGGCAGTTCCTGCAGGGTCTGGCGGTGGTAGCGGCGCAGGGCATCAAGCTCTGCGGCCAGGCCGGTCAGGCGCGAGTGATAGTCTTCCAGGCGGCTTTCGATGAAGTGAATGTCTTCGGTAACGTAGTTCTCGCTGCCGGATTTGTAGGGCAGAAAGGTTTCCACCATGTCCTGGGCAACACTTGGGCCCATCAGTCCGGAAAGGTTGGCTTCGATACGGTCGCGCAAGCGTCGCAAGGCATAGGGGCGGCGCTCGTCGAAGGGCAGGTAGAGGTCGCGCAGTGCCTGCTCGACTTCTTTCTGCGCAGCCTTTGCGCCCAATGGCTTGGCCAATTGCGTGGCGAATTCCTGGGGTGAGGCGGCATGCAGTTCACGCCGCTGTGGTCGGCGGACATTATCGACGGCGCAGGCTTCCGCTGCGCTTTCTTCTTCGCTGCTGGCGTTGGTGAACAACGAGATGAGCGTGAACATCAGTACGTTAACGGCCAGGGAGGCGATGGCTGCCATGTGCCAGCTGGTGTCGTCGAGCACGTAGATCATGTTCAGCAGGGGAATATAGAAGCCCTGCAGGTTGCCCACCAATGGCAGCAACATTGTCACCATCCACACGGTAATTCCGGCCAGCAGGCCGGCGATGAAGCCGCGTCGGTTAGCCGTTGGCCAATACAGTACCGACAAAACGCCGGGAAGGAATTGCAAGGTGGCGACAAAGGCGACGATGCCCAGGTTGGCCAGATCCTGCGCGGCACCGAGCAGTAGATAAAAGCCATACCCGGCCATGATGATGGCGACGATCAAGCCGCGGCGGGTCCACTTCAACCAGCGGTAGATATTGCCTTCGGCTGGGGGCTGGTACAGCGGCAGTACCAAGTGGTTCAGCGCCATGCCGGAAAGCGCTAGTGTGGTGACGATGATCAGCCCGCTGGAGGCAGAAAGGCCGCCGACATAGGCCAGCAACGCCAGTGACTTGCTATTGGCGGCCAAGCCGATGCCCAGGGTGAAGTATTCCGGGCTCGTGGTAGCGCCCAGCTTGAGCCCGGCCCAGAGGATCAAGGGTACTGCCAGGCTCATCAGCAACAGAAACAGCGGCAGGCCCCAGCTGGCGCTGACCAGTGAGCGCGGGTTGAGGTTCTCGGTAAAGGCCATGTGGTACATGTGCGGCATCACGATCGCCGAAGCGAAGAACACCAGCAGCAGGGTCCGCCACGGGCCCTCCTGCAGCGGAGTATGCAGCGCAGCCAGGGCGGTCTGGTTCTGCAGCAGCCAGAGCTCCAGCTGGTGCGGCCCACCAAATACCCCATACAGCGCATAGAGGCCAATGCCGCCCAAGGCGAACAATTTGATCACCGATTCGAAGGCAATGGCAAAGACCAGGCCTTCGTGTTTTTCCCGGGTGGCGATATGCCGTGAGCCGAAGAAAATCGTGAACAGGGTTATCAGGGCGCAAAAGCTCAAGGCCACGCGGTGCTGCACCGGTTCGCGCGTGAGAATGCTGATCGAATCGGCTACGGCCTGTATTTGCAGAGCCAATAGCGGCAGTACGCCCACGAGCATGAAGATGGTGGTGAGGGCGCCGGCCCAGCTGCTGCGAAAGCGGAACGCGAACAGGTCGGCCAGTGACGACAGCTGATAGGTGCGCGTGATCTTCAGGATCGGATAAAGCAGCACCGGTGCCAGCAGAAAGGCGCCGGAAACCCCCAGGTAACAGGCAAGGAAGCCGTAGCCGTACTGGTAGGCCAGGCCCACCGTGCCGTAGAACGCCCAGGCACTGGCGTACACGCCCAGTGACAGAGTGTAAGTCAGGGGGTGGCGAATGATCGCGCGCGCAATCATCCCGCGTTCACTGATCCAGGCCACGCCGAACAGCACCAACAGGTAGGCGGCACTGATCAGGATCATCTGGGTGAGGCTAAAGCTCATCGGCATCACGTTGGCTCTGCAGGATAAAGGTCACGACGATCAAAATCAGCCAGAGCAGGTAAGGGCGATACCAGGCACCTGTAGGTTCGATCCACCAGTCCATGATGGCTGGTGAGAACAGGTATATCCCCACTACCAGGAGCAGGACCAATCGATAGATATACATGCTGGCCTCGAAGGTTAAACCGCTATGTGCTTGAGCTTATTATTGTGTGAACGGGTAAAAAAGGTGTCGCGATGGTAACGGATGGGGGGCGGGCTGCAAACGGGCTTCGCGGGTTTGGCGCAAAGAATTGAAACCATTGGCTTTTCGCTAGCGATCAATACCTGGCTCAATGCAGCTCGGCTTCAGCCAGGGTCATGGTGCGTGGGATAGCCGTGGCATCCCAGTGTGCAATGGCCCAAGCCAGTACTTCTCGAGGAAGGGCACTTTCCAGTGTCGGGTCGGGCGTGTGCCCCAAAGCCCTCAATGCCCGCAGCAGCAGCGGGCTTGCCTGTTCACCCTGCAAGGGGGGGGAGCGGTAGGATTTGCCCAGTTTATGCCCGTCGGGCTGGATTATCAGCGGTACGTGCAGGTAGCGCGGCTGGCGTAGCGCCAGTAATTCTTGCAGGTACAACTGGCGTGGGGTGTTGTCGAGCAAATCGGCCCCTCGCACGATATCGGTGACGCCTTGCCAAGCGTCGTCGAGCACTACTGCCAATTGATAGGCATACAGCCCGTCGCGGCGGCGAATCACGAAATCGCCGACGTCGCGTCCCAGATGTTGTTCAAAGCAGCCCTGGACACGGTCGACGAAGTGATAAGTCAGCTCAGGTACGCGCAAGCGGATGGCTGCATCATGCGGATCGTGGCCGGCATTGCGGCATAAACCGGGGTAAATCCCGTTGTAGGGCTCCAGTTGTTTGCGCGAGCAGGTGCAGGCGTAGGCCAGGCCGTGATTGAACAAACGCTCGACGACTTCAGCATAGGCAGCATGGCGGCCGCTTTGGTAGACGACGTCGCCGTCCCATTCAAACCCGTAGCTTTCCAGGGTCTGCAGGATCGCTGCCTGGGCGCCGGGTGCTTCGCGGGGTGGATCCAGATCCTCCATGCGCAGCAACCATTGGCCGCCAACAGAGCGGGCATCCAGGTACGAGGCAAGGGCGGCGACCAGTGAGCCGAAATGCAGATAGCCACTGGGCGTGGGCGCGAAGCGACCGATATAGGCGGGGGATTTCATCTGCGCGAGGCTACAGCTAATTTGCGAAGGGGGCATATACACAAAGGGGCGTTGTTAACGCCCCGTTGCCGACAAGTCATTTGCCGACTTGTTTTTCCTTGATTTCTGCCAAGGTCTTGCAGTCGACGCACAGGTCGGCGGTTGGGCGGGCTTCAAGGCGGCGGATGCCGATCTCGACGCCACAGGATTCGCACCAGCCGTACTCTTCGTCTTCGATCAGTTGCAGGGTCTTGTCGATCTTCTTGATCAACTTGCGCTCGCGATCACGAGCGCGCAGTTCGAGGCTGAACTCTTCTTCCTGGCTCGCACGGTCGGCCGGGTCAGGGAAGTTGGCCGCTTCGTCTTTCATGTGGTCCACGGTCTTGTCGACGCCGACCATCAATTCCTGCTTCCAATCCTGTAGGATTTTGGTGAAGTGGGCGCGCATGGGCTTGCCCATGTATTCCTCGCCTTTGGTTTCGACGTAAGGCGTGAAGGATTTAAGATCGTTCTTTGTGGCTGCATTGGTGGACATGAATTGACCGCCTCTCACTCAACTAATCCATTGCGCAGGATGCTCCATCTCCGACACCCGTCGGCCCTGCGACTGCGAGCCGCCGAACTTACCAGATCGAATCGGACCGCGCTACTCCCGGTTTTTCACCTGTCGCAGACAGGATAGTGGTAATTCTTGAAGTATGTAGACCAATCGTTTAGCGCCACGTTCGCTGCAGTCGTTCGGTAGAATGACTATTTTACACCCAATTGAGAGAAGGCTAATGGCTCAGCCCTACAGTGCGCGCAGCCGCGCTATCGAACCCTTCCATGTCATGGCGCTGCTGGCGCGAGCCAACGAACTGCAGGCCGCTGGGCATGATGTGATTCACCTGGAGATTGGCGAGCCGGACTTCACCACGGCACCGCCGATTATCGCGGCCGGGCAGGCCGCCTTGGCCAGTGGCCAGACCCGTTACACAGCCGCACGAGGTATCCCGGCGCTGCGCGAGGCCATTTCCGGCTTCTATGCCAAGCGATATGGCGTCAGTGTCGACCCCGGGCGCATCCTGATCACACCCGGTGGTTCTGGTGCCTTGCTGCTGGCCAGCAGCTTGCTGGTCGATCCGGGCAAGCACTGGTTGCTGGCCGACCCGGGCTACCCGTGCAACCGGCATTTTCTGCGGCTGGTCGAAGGCGCGGCTCAATTGGTACCGGTAGGGCCAGAGGTGCGCTATCAATTGACCGAAGACCTGGTCCAGCGTTACTGGGACCAGGACACGGTCGGCGCACTGGTTGCTTCGCCCGCCAACCCGACCGGCACGCTACTGAGCCGTGATGAGTTGGCAGGGTTGTCGAAGGCGACACGGGCGCACAACGGGCACTTGGTGGTGGATGAGATCTACCACGGCCTGACCTACGGCCAGGACGCGACCAGTGTGCTGGAAGTCGACGACCAGGCCTTCGTGCTTAATAGTTTTTCCAAGTATTTCGGCATGACCGGCTGGCGTCTGGGCTGGCTGGTGGCGCCGGCTGCTGCAGTACCGGAGTTGGAGAAACTTGCGCAGAATCTTTATATCAGCGCGCCGAGCATGGCCCAACACGCCGCCCTCGCATGTTTCGAGCCTGAGACGCTGGCGATTCTGGAAGAGCGCCGCGCCGAGTTCGGCCGTCGTCGCGACTTCCTGCTGCCAGCCTTGCGCGAGCTGGGCTTCGGTATCGCTGTCGAGCCAGAAGGCGCGTTCTACCTCTATGCCGACATCAGTGCTTTCGGTGGCGATGCCTTTGCCTTTTGCCAGCATTTCCTGGAGACCGAACATATTGCCTTCACTCCTGGCCTGGACTTTGGGCGGCATCAGGCCGGGCATCATGTGCGTTTTGCCTACACGCAAAGTCTGCCGCGCCTGCAAGAAGCAGTAGAGCGCATTGGTCGCGGCTTGCGGAGCTGGCAAGGCTGATGCGCTTTCCTCTACTCGAAGAAGGGCGGCTACTGCGCCGCTACAAACGCTTCCTCGCCGATATTGAGCTGGCCAGTGGCGAACAAATGACGATTCATTGTCCCAATACCGGCTCGATGCACAACTGCATGCGCGAAGGTGGCAGAGTCTGGTTCAGTCGCTCCAACGACCCTAAACGCAAGCTGCCAGGTACCTGGGAGATCAGCGAGACCCCGCAGGGCCGTCTGGCGTGCGTCAACACGGGGCGTGCCAACGCGCTGGTCGAAGAAGCATTGCACGCCGGTTTGATCACCGAGCTGGCGGGTTTTACCGGGCTCAAGCGCGAAGTGGCTTACGGAGAAGAAGGCAGCCGGGTGGACTTTCGCCTGGACTTTCCCGCAGGGCCGGCATACGTCGAGGTCAAGAGCGTGACGCTTGGTTTCGATGGCACACACGTGGCGGCGTTTCCGGATGCCGTGACCCAGCGTGGCGCCAAGCATTTGCGTGAGCTCGGCTTTCTCGCACGCCAGGGGATCCGCGCAGTGCAGTTGTACTGCGTGAACCTCAGTGGCATCGAGGCGGTTCGCCCGGCAGTGGAAATCGACGGTGCCTACGCTCAGGCCCTGAAAGCAGCCGTGAGCGATGGTGTTGAGGTCCTGGCCTATGGCGTGCACCTGGATGCTGAACACATTCGCATCGACCGTGCCTTGCAGGTGTTACTCGAAGGCTGAATGGCTGACCCAGATACCGTTGGCATCTTCACTGCACGGCACAGCGGTAAGTGAGTCGCCAGCACAAGGGCCGGCAATGCACTCGCCGGTTTCGACCAGAAACAGCGCGCCATGGGTGGCGCACTGGATGAGGCTGGCGCTGGAGTCGAGGAAATTGTCAGGCTGCCATTCAAGGGCAACGCCGCGATGAGGGCAACGGTTGCGATAGACGAATACCTGGCCGCCGCGCCGGATAGCGAAGATTTTCAGGCCATCGATATCAAATCCGCGGCTTTGCGCCTCGCCAAGGTCGGCTGAGTGACAGAGGTGGTGCATGTTCGGTTTCCGCAGCAGGCGATTGCGCAAGCTTGACCGATGAACCACCCCGGGTCGAGCTTTTCCACAGGCAAAAAAAGACCCGGCAAAACTGCCGGGTCAAATAACCGTGATTAGCCTGATGAGGAGATAATCTGAATGTCCGACCTAAGGTCATTCAAAGTATCCAACCAGTCTCGCGACCAGTTGTGATAATCATAACGATTCTCATTACAGTGTCAACTGCTTCTTCAAACTTTTTCTTCGGCGGATGGATGAGCGGGGCAGCATCAGAGATGGTGGCGAGACGAGAATGCCTCCAATTGCTGGTTAAGCGCTTCCTTGCGTTCGACCGGAATATCGTTCCAGTGGACATCCAGCAACGCACCTTCAATGGCATAAAGCAGGACCTTCGAAGCTCGGAACCCACGAGTTCGCACGGCCCGGTAGGCATCGACCGCCCCCAGGCGGCGCAAATCCGAAGCGCTGTGGATGCCGACCGCATGCAGCCATTGCGCCGAGGTCTTGCCGAGATTTTTCAGGTGCTGAAGTTCATCGTTCATCAAGCCTCCTTGCGACGGCTGAACGTGTCATGTCTATCGTGAGTGGGCTGTTCTCTGAGGAGTGTAGCGGCAGTTGGAAAATACGCGGCGTTTTGCCATCTGATCGTCCGCACGCGTTGATAATCGGTGCGTTGGCGTTGCAGGCAAGCAGTCAAAAGGCGTGAAGCATTGCGCTTCACGCCCTGGGTGGTGTTACAGCCCTGGCAGGCGTTGGCGGATCTGTTCGACCAGTTTGTCCAGGCTGTCGCCCTGGTTGGTTTCCACGCGCTTGCTTTGCAGCAATTCGTCGGCAGTCAACGCTTCGCGGCTGGCTTGTTGGGCTTCGATCACTTGCAGCGTGGCATCGGAAGGGTCGTTGCTGTCGGCCTGGCGTTGTTGCAGCCAGCTGGCGATGACCGCCTGCGGAGCGTTGCAGTCGAGGATCAGGAACGGCACGCCGGTGGTTTCGGCAATGCTGGCTGCTGCTTTGCGTTGCTCATGCTTGAGGTAAGTGGCATCGATGACCACGGGCAAGCCTGCGCGCAGGATCAGTTCGGCCAGTTGGTGCAGGCGACTATAAGTCGCAACGCTGGCTTCTGCGTTGTAGATGCCATGGTCGAGGCTATTTTTGGCTTCGGCGCGTTGCTCGCCGAACATACGCTTGCGCTCCACGTCCGAACGCAAGCGAACCGCGCCAAGCGCCTCTACCAGGCGCATGGCAACATGGCTCTTGCCGACGGCGGACACGCCATGGGTGATGGCCAGGAAGCGCGAAGGAATGGCGCTGTAGCTTTCCGCCAGGTTGGCGTAATTGCGGTATTGGCGCAGGCTGGTGGCGCGCTGCACTCCATCGGCATCAGCCGGCATGCTGAACAGCGCAACCTTGGCCCGTACCAGGGCGCGGTAAGCCTTGTAGAAATTGAGCAGCTCCAGGCCCTGGTAGTCGCCGGTCAGCTCCAGGTATTGGCTGATGAAGCGGCGTGCCAGGCACTTGAGGCCGCGGTCTTCCAGGTCCATTGCCAGGAAGGCAGTGTCGGCATACACGTCGGTGAAGCGGAACGGTTCGTTGAACTCAATGCAGTCGAAGATCACGACCTTGCCATCGATGAGCGTGGCATTGCCCAAGTGGATATCGCCATGGCATTCGCGGATGAAGCCGTTGGCCTTGCGCTCGCCCAGCAATGGCAGGAGCCGCTCGAAGCTGGCCTGGGCCCAGGCTTGCAGGGCTTCAAGCTGGACAATGTCGGCCTTGTCGCTGAGAAACGGGCGGATCTGTTCAAAGTTCTGCAGCACTGGCGCCATTACGCTCTCTGGCGTGCCCTGGGCATGCTCGGCGGGCACCTTGGGAGCGTTTAGATGGAACCGCGCAATTTGCTCGGCCATTTCATCGATGTGCTGGTTGTTGAGCTCGCCATTGGCTTGCAGGGTGCTCAGCAGTTGGCTCTGCGGAAACTGGCGCATTTTCAGGACGTATTCGATAGCCGGGCCATCACCGCCGATCGATGGGGCGTCGGCGCTACCGGTAATCGGCAATACCTCCAGGTAGAGGTCGTCGGTCAGACGCTGGTTCAGGCGCAGTTCCTCACCGCAAAAGTGCTCGCGCGCCGACAGTTCGCTGAAGTCGAGAAAACCGAAGTTGACCGGTTTTTTGATCTTGTACGCATAGGGGCCAGTGAGCAGCACCCAGGAGATATGCGTCTCGATTACCTGGAATCCGTCTACGGGATGTGGGTAGAGGGCCGGGTTTTGCAGGGCGGCAATCAGGGTTTGGCTCACGGGTGATCCTTTGGGGTCAAGTGATACGAGGGCGCCATTATGGCTGCTTGATTCGTCGATGCAAACCGCCGGAGGGCGCCTGCCGCAGGGCGAGAATATGCGTATAATCCGCCGCCATGACTCGTACTAAATCCCCCCGCACTCGCTCCAAACGCCCGTCTGGCGGTCCGCGCACCTGGTTGGGTTGGGCTATTAAGCTCAGCCTGGTCGGGCTTGTCGTGCTGGCCGGCTTTGCGATTTATCTCGATGCCGTGGTCCAGGAAAAGTTTTCCGGCAAGCGCTGGATGATTCCGGCCAAGGTCTACGCACGGCCGCTGGAGCTGTTCGTCGGCCAGAAGCTGAGCAAGGAAGACTTCCTTATAGAGCTCGACGCCCTGGGCTATCGCCGTGAGAGCATTGCCAACGGCCCGGGTGCTGCTGCGGTCAACGGCAACACAGTTGACCTCAATACCCGTGGCTTCCAGTTCTATGAAGGCATGGAGCCGGCGCAGCCGGTGCGCGTTCGCTTCTCCGGCGATTACGTGGCGGGCCTCAGTGCCACGAACGGCTCGAAGCTGGCCGTCGTGCGCCTGGAGCCGTTGCTGATCGGTGGCCTGTACCCGAAAAACCTGGAAGACCGCATTCTGATCAAGATCGATCAGGTGCCGCCCTACCTGCTGGAAACGTTGGTAGCGGTCGAAGACCGGGACTTCTACCATCACCTGGGCGTATCGCCCAAGTCGATAGCCCGGGCATTTTGGGTCAATGCCTCAGCGGGCAGCATGCGCCAGGGCGGCAGTACCTTGACGCAGCAGTTGGTGAAGAACTTCTACCTCACCAGCGAGCGCAGCCTGAGCCGCAAGCTCACCGAAGCCATGATGGCTGTTCTGCTGGAGCTGCATTACGACAAGCGCGAGATCCTCGAGGCCTACCTCAACGAAGTCTTCGTCGGGCAGGATGGGCAGCGTGCGGTGCATGGTTTCGGCCTGGCCAGCCAGTTCTTCTTCAGCCAGCCATTGTCCGAGTTGAAGCTGCACCAAGTAGCATTGCTGGTCGGGATGGTTAAAGGCCCGTCCTATTACAACCCGCGACGCTACCCCGAGCGGGCGCTGGAACGTCGTAACCTGGTGCTCGACCTGCTGGCAGAGCA
Source organism: uncultured Pseudomonas sp. (assembly GCA_964453495.1). GTDB lineage: Bacteria > Pseudomonadota > Gammaproteobacteria > Pseudomonadales > Pseudomonadaceae > Aquipseudomonas. Next base: position 27,508 of record CAYVPI010000036.1, read on the forward strand.
AGGTGTGGCCACGCCGGCGGAAGTCGCCGCAGCCAAACAGAAACCGCTGGGCGTGACCAAGCGCGGCAGCCTGGCCGACAGTTCGTTCCCAGGCTTTCTCGACCTGGTCAAGCGTCAACTGCGCCAGGACTACCGCGACGAAGACTTGACCGAAGAAGGCTTGCGTATCTTCACCAGTTTCGACCCGATCCTGCAGATGAAGTCCGAGGCCGCCGTCAACGAGACTTTCAAGCGCTTGTCCGGGCGCAAGGGTTCTGACGACGTTGAAGCGGCAATGGTGGTGAGCAACCCGGAAACCGGTGAGGTTCAGGCGCTCATCGGCAGCCGGCAAGCGGGCTTTGCCGGTTTTAACCGGGCAATCGATGCTGTGCGGCCGATCGGCTCGCTGATCAAGCCGGCGGTGTACCTGACCGCCCTGGAAAAACCGAGCCAATACACCCTGACCAGTTGGGTCCAGGACGAGCCGTTTTCGGTGAAGGGCGCCGATGGCCAGGTCTGGAAGCCGCAGAATTATGATCGGCGCTCCCACGGCACCGTTTTCCTTTATCAGGGGCTGGCCAATTCCTACAACTTGTCGACTGCCAAGCTGGGGCTGGAACTTGGCGTTCCAAATGTTCTCAAAACGCTCGCAAGACTCGGTGTGGATCGTGAATGGCCGGCGTTCCCATCGATGCTGTTGGGAGCCGGTGGCCTGTCGCCGATGGAAGTTGCGACCATGTACCAGACCCTGGCCAACGGTGGCTTCAATACGCCTATGCGCGGTATTCGCAGTGTACTGACCGCCGAGGGCGAGCCGCTCAAGCGTTATCCGTTCCAGATTCAACAGCGCTTCGATCCTGGCTCCATCTACCTGGTACAGAATGCGATGCAGCGGGTCATGCGTGAAGGCACCGGCCGTTCAGTCTACAGCGTGCTGCCAAGCTCCCTGAACCTGGCGGGCAAGACCGGTACCAGTAACGATTCGCGTGATAGCTGGTTTGCAGGCTTCAGCCAGGATCTGCTGGCGGTGGTCTGGCTCGGACGAGACGATAACGGCAAGACGCCGTTTACCGGTGCCACCGGTGCGTTGCAGGTCTGGACAAGCTTCATGCGCAAGGCCGACCCGTTGCCGCTGGATATGCCGCAACCGGATAATGTCGTGCAGGCCTGGGTTGACCCCCATACCGGCCAGGGCTCTGATGCCAGCTGCCCGGGGGCGGTGCAGATGCCGTATATTCGTGGAAGTGAACCTGCTCCAGGCCCTGCCTGTGGCGGCAGCACCGACCCTGCCGAATCCGTGATGGATTGGGTCAAGGGCTGGATGAATTAAGCAAAGAGGTGTTATGTGAACAAGTGGCTTTTTCCTGCTTTGACTGCGCTGGCTTTGCTCAATGGTTGCGCCAGCGTGCAGCGTGGTTCCATTCCCGTCGTGGATTCCGGCACCACGGTCTCCAATAGTGAACGCGTACAGGCTTCACGCAGCGGCGTGAATCGGCAGGCCAACACGGCGCAGCGGCCCCAGGCCGTGCCGCAGGATTCGGGGGTCGTGGTCATGGTGCCGCAAGGTGCTGGCTCGTCACCGATCCAGAGCTTCCCGGCACCGACCGGCCAAGCTCCGATCAGTACTACGCCGATTGATACGTCGCCAATCAATACGGCACCGATCAACACTGCTCCGATCACTACCAGCAGCTATTCGATGCCAGCGCCGACAACATCCGCGCCTACCGGAATTCCGCGTAGTAACGCGGGTGGTCTGGCCGCCGACGAGCAGCTCGATGGGCCTGTCCTGGCGCTACTGACCACCGCACAGCAACAACAAGCTGCTGGCGACCTGAACGGCGCTGCCTCAAGCCTTGAACGTGCCCAGCGAATTGCACCACGTGAGCCGCAAGTGCTTTATCGCCTGGCCCAGGTGCGTTTGGCCCAGGGTGATGCGGCGCAAGCCGAGCAGTTCGCTCGTCGCGCCCAGGGTTACGCAAGCGGGCGGCCTGATTTGCAGGCGAGCCTGTGGAACACCATTGCCCAGGCGCGCGAGAAACAAGGCGACTCGGCCGGTGCAGCGCTGGCTCGGCAGAAAGCCAAGGTCAACCTGTAATGGATGCCCGCTTGCCGGCCTTGGCCGAACATTTGCTGTTGATCGAGCGCGAATTGCGGGTGCAAGGCTGGTGGCGTGAAGAGGCGCCCTCTGCCGAGGCACTGGCCAGCGTCGAGCCATTCTGTGTCGATACCCTGGATTTCGATCAGTGGCTGCAATGGATCTTCCTGCCGCGCATGAAACTTATCCTTGAGCACAATCAGCCGCTGCCAAACGCTTCCGGTATTTTGGCCATGGCAGAGATGGTCTATGTTGATCGCCCCGAGCAAAGCCGGAACCTGAAAGCGCTGCTGGCGCAATTCGACAAATTGATTATCCAGTCCCGCTGACTGCCCTTGTGGGAGCGGCTCTAGCCGCGAAGGCCTGCGCAGCAGGCCCATCGGTTGGGGTCGCTATGCGACCCTTTCGCGGCTAAAGCCGCTCCCACAATTGATCGCAGCAAGTAGATTGGGGTTTGTCCTGCTACTTGAACGGCGGTGTTTATAGGTTGCCGGCAAACGTTTTCCCTTATCCTCCAAGGCTCTAGATGTGAAGAAAGCGCGAAGATGACTTGACTTGCGCTTGCCTAATCAGAACAATCCGAAGTCCGCTGTAGAGGGACTGCCAGAAGCAGACCCGCTTAGCAGATCATGAGGCGCACACCCGCGCCGACCTGTTACACCCGCAACGCGTTACCTCGCGCTGGGTGGGAAGACCCCGCAACACTTTGGGGCGCTCCCAATACTTGCTCAGTCAGTGCTGACGTAGTGGCGATTTCGTCGCTCATGCTCTGCTAGGCAGTAAACCTATTAAGACCCGACCCCTTTTTCAGTGGTCGGTATTCTGGCGTTTTAGAGGTGAACAACGTGGAGCTTTTATCTGGCGGTGAGATGCTCGTCCGCTTTTTGCGTGACGAAGGCGTCAAGTACATCTATGGGTACCCAGGTGGTGCTCTGCTGCATGTCTACGATGCACTGTTCAAAGAACCGGAAGTGACTCACATCCTGGTTCGTCACGAACAGGCTGCAACCCATATGGCTGACGGCTATGCCCGTGCCACCGGCAAGGCCGGCGTGGTATTGGTGACTTCCGGTCCAGGCGCCACGAACGCCATTACCGGTATCGCCACGGCCTACATGGACTCCATCCCGATGGTCATCATTTCCGGTCAGGTGCCTAGCACCATGGTCGGTACCGATGCCTTCCAGGAAACCGACATGATCGGTATTTCCCGGCCGATCGTGAAGCATAGCTTCATGATCAAGCACGCCTCGGAAATCCCGGAGGTCATGAAAAAAGCCTTCTACCTGGCTCAATCCGGCCGTCCTGGTCCGGTCGTGGTCGATATCCCGAAGGATATGACCAACCCGGCCGAGAAGTTCGAATACGTCTACCCGAAAAAGGTCAAGCTGCGCTCCTACAGCCCGGCTGTTCGTGGCCACTCAGGGCAGATCCGCAAAGCGGCGGAAATGCTCCTGGCAGCCAAGCGCCCGATCATTTACTCCGGTGGCGGCGTCATCCTCGGCGGTGGTTCGCAAGCGCTGACCGAAGTTGCGCAGATGCTCAACGTGCCTGTTACCAATACCTTGATGGGCCTGGGTGCCTATCCGGGTACTGATCGCCAGTTCCTCGGCATGCTTGGCATGCACGGCAGTTACACCGCCAACCTGGCGATGCACCATGCCGACGTGATCTTCGCTGTCGGCGCTCGTTTCGACGACCGCGTGATCAACGGTGCTCCCAAGTTCTGCCCGAATGCCAAGATCATCCACATCGATATCGACCCGGCTTCGATCTCCAAGACCATCAAGGCTGACGTGCCGATCGTAGGGCCAGTTGAAAGCGTCCTGACCGAAATGGTCGCGACCCTCAAGGAAATCGGTGAGAAGCCAGAGCAGGCTGCGTTGGATGCCTGGTGGAAACAGATCGATGAGTGGCGCGGCGATCGCGGCATGTTCCCGTACGATAAGGGGGACGGCAGCGTCATCAAGCCACAGACAGTGATCGAGACCCTGTGCGAAGTCACCAATGGCGATGCCTTTGTTACTTCGGACGTCGGTCAGCATCAGATGTTCGCGGCCCAGTACTACCGTTTCAACAAGCCTAACCGCTGGATCAACTCCGGTGGCCTGGGCACCATGGGCTTCGGTTTCCCGGCGGCCATGGGCGTGAAGCTGAGCTTCCCGGACCAGGATGTCGCCTGCGTTACCGGCGAAGGCAGCATCCAGATGAACATCCAGGAGCTGTCGACTTGCCTGCAGTACGACTTGCCGGTCAAGATCGTCAACCTGAACAACGGCGTGTTGGGTATGGTGCGCCAATGGCAGGACATGAGCTACAACAGTCGTCACTCACACTCGTACATGGAATCGCTGCCTGACTTCGTCAAGCTGGCCGAGGCTTATGGTCATGTGGGTATCCGCATCACCAGCCTGAAGGATCTCAAGCCAAAGCTGGAGGAGGCGTTCGCCATGAAGGATCGCCTGGTGTTCATTGACATCCAGGTCGACAATAGCGAGCACGTCTACCCGATGCAGATCAAAGACGGCTCCATGCGCGATATGTGGCTGAGCAAGACGGAGCGTACCTAATCATGCGGCACATTATTTCCCTGCTGTTGGAAAACGAACCGGGTGCCTTGTCCCGCGTGGTCGGGCTGTTCTCGCAGCGTAACTACAACATCGAAAGCCTGACAGTGGCACCGACCGAGGACCCGACCCTGTCGCGTCTGACGCTGACCACCGTAGGGCACGATGAAGTGATCGAACAGATCACCAAGAACTTGAACAAGCTGGTCGAAGTGGTCAAATTGGTCGACCTCTCGGAAAGCGCGCACATCGAACGTGAATTGATGCTGGTCAAGGTCAAGGCAACGGGCGCACAACGTGCCGAGATCAAGCGCACCACCGATATCTATCGTGGGCAGATTGTAGATGTCAGCAGCAGCGTATATACCGTTCAACTGACCGGTACGAGCGACAAGCTGGACAGCTTCATTCAGTCCATCGGCACCGCGGCCATTCTGGAAACCGTCCGCAGTGGCGTCACCGGCATTGCCCGTGGCGACAAAGTGCTGAGCATCTAACACAAAAATTAGCGAATGGCCTGAATGGCCAAGATAACAGGGGTATTTTTCATGAAAGTTTACTACGACAAAGACTGCGACCTTTCGATCATCCAGGGCAAGAAAGTTGCCATCATCGGTTACGGCTCCCAGGGCCACGCTCAAGCGTGCAACCTGAAAGACTCCGGTGTGGATGTCACTGTCGGTCTGCGTAAAGGTTCGGCTACCGTTGCCAAGGCTGAAGCCCACGGCCTGAAAGTTGCCGACGTGGCGACTGCTGTTGCCGGTGCCGACCTGGTCATGATCCTGACCCCGGACGAGTTCCAGTCCCAGCTGTACAAGAACGAAATCGAGCCGAACATCAAAAAGGGCGCAACCCTGGCGTTCTCCCACGGCTTCGCGATCCACTACAACCAGGTCGTTCCGCGTGCCGACCTCGACGTGATCATGATCGCGCCGAAGGCTCCAGGCCACACCGTACGTTCCGAGTTCGTGAAGGGCGGCGGTATCCCTGACCTGATCGCTATCTACCAGGACGCCTCGGGCAACGCCAAGAACGTCGCCCTGTCCTACGCTGCCGGCGTTGGCGGCGGTCGTACCGGCATCATCGAAACCACCTTCAAGGACGAGACTGAAACCGACCTGTTCGGCGAACAAGCCGTTCTGTGCGGCGGTACCGTTGAGCTGGTCAAAGCCGGTTTCGAAACCCTGGTTGAAGCTGGCTACGCGCCGGAAATGGCCTACTTCGAATGCCTGCACGAACTGAAGCTGATCGTTGACCTCATGTACGAAGGCGGTATCGCCAACATGAACTACTCGATCTCCAACAACGCCGAATACGGCGAGTACGTGACCGGCCCAGAAGTCATCAACGCCGAATCCCGTCAGGCCATGCGCAACGCTCTGAAGCGCATCCAGGACGGCGAATACGCGAAGATGTTCATCAGCGAAGGCGCCACTGGCTACCCATCGATGACCGCCAAGCGTCGTAACAACGCCGCCCACGGCATCGAAGTCATCGGCGAGCAACTGCGCTCGATGATGCCTTGGATCGCAGCGAACAAAATCGTCGACAAAGCCAAGAACTGATCTTGCTTTCGAAATGATGAAAACGCGGCTTCGGCCGCGTTTTTTCGTTAAGGCGGTCAGGTTCTGGTATAAGCTCTATCGTCTGGCTTCGAACCCTCGTTGCAGACACGTGTCAAAACTTTCCACACCGTTGCAAGGTAATGTCCATGAGCGAACGTCCCGAAGAGCCGAACAAGGCCTCTGACGCCGAAAGCCTGCTACCGATCGATGAGCATGTCGAAGAAGGACATGACGCCGAAGGCCGCAAAGTGCGGCACCGCGGAATCTATCTTCTGCCCAATCTTTTCACCACGGCGAATCTGTTTGCCGGGTTCTACTCGATCATCAACTCGATCAGCGCCCAAAGCGCCTTGAGTGCTGGTGATCCGCGTGAAGCGAGCAAGTATTTTGCCTTCGCGGCCATCGCTATTTTCGTCGCCATGGTGCTCGATAGCCTCGACGGCCGTGTGGCACGCATGACCAACACCCAAAGCGCATTCGGCGCCGAGTACGACTCCCTGTCGGACATGGTCGCCTTTGGTCTTGCGCCCGCCATCCTGGCGTTCGGTTGGGCGTTGGGTGACATGGGCAAGGTCGGCTGGATGGTTGCCTTCATCTATGTCGCAGGCGCTGCCTTGCGCCTGGCGCGCTTCAACACCCAGATCGGCACTGCCGACAAGCGTTTCTTCATTGGCCTGGCCAGCCCGGCTGCCGCCGGTGTGGTTGCTGGTACCGTCTGGGCGTTCAGCGACTACGGTATCCAGGGCTCGAAGATGTCCTTCCTGGTGGCGCTATTGGTTGCTGCAGCTGGCATGTTGATGGTGAGTAACATCAAGTACAACAGCTTCAAGGAACTGGATCTCAAGGGGCGCGTGCCTTTCGTGGCCATCCTGGCGGTGGTACTGGTGTTTGCCGTGGTCTTCAGCGACCCGCCGCGCATCCTGCTGTTGATCTTCCTCGCCTACGCCGCATCGGGCCCGGTGCAGTACCTGTTGCGCTTGCGTCGTCACAAAAAAGCGGAATGATGTAATTTCCGTGGAACTCCGTAGTCTATTGGCGCATCAGCTCGCCAATACTACGGAGTCCTCATGCTTATCCGCCTGCCAAGACCCTCCGCCTGTAAAGAGTCGGACGTTACTCCCGAAACTGTCTATCTCTCACGTCGTACTTTGCTTGGCGCATCCATGGCGGCATTGGCTGTTGGCGGCATGCCCCGTTGGGCGAGCGCTGCCGGGGCGTCTCGCTATGCCGATGTCGAGCCGGGTACTGCGCCTTCCTGGCTGAGCGATAAGCTTGCGACTACCCAGTGGCAGGCGGTGACAGTGAAAGGGGAGGGCACTACCCCTTACAAAGACGCTACCCATTACAACAACTTCTATGAGTTCGGTGCCGACAAGGGCGACCCGGCTCAAAATGCCGGCGCATTGAAAACCGAGCCCTGGACGGTGGTCGTCGATGGTGAAGTGGGCAAGCCTGGCCGTTATGCGCTGGAAGACTTCATGAAGCCCTATCAGTTGGAGGAGCGCATTTATCGGCTGCGCTGCGTCGAGGCCTGGTCGATGGTGATACCCTGGATCGGCTTTCCAATTTCCTCTTTGCTCAAGCAAGTGGAGCCGAACTCCAAGGCCAGGTTCATTCGCTTTGAAACCCTGCAGGATCCCAAGGTCATGCCCGGCCAGCGCTCGGGCTTTGCGCTGATCGACTGGCCTTATATAGAAGGGTTGCGTCTGGATGAGGCTATGAACCCATTGGCAATCCTTGCGGTGGGGATGTATGGCCGCGAGTTGCCAAACCAGAATGGCGCGCCCCTGCGCTTGGTCGTGCCATGGAAGTACGGTTTCAAAAGTATAAAATCGATCGTGCGAATCAGCCTGGTTGCGGAGCAGCCCAAGACTACCTGGCAGAGTATTGCGCCTGATGAGTACGGCTTTTATGCCAACGTCAATCCGACTGTCGATCACCCGCGCTGGACCCAGGCTCGTGAGCGGCGACTGCCCAGTGGCCTGTTCAGCCCCAATGTACGTGCTACGCAAATGTTCAACGGTTATGCAGATGAAGTCGCTTATCTGTATGCCGGCCTCGACCTGCGGAAGAACTACTGATGCGTTACCCGTTCTGGCGTGCAGCTGTATTTCTTGCAGCTTTCATCTGGCCGCTGCTTTGGCTGTCTCAGGCCTGGGGTTCTGCCTTGGGGCCAGACCCCGGGAAGATACTTGTCGACAGGCTAGGGCTAGGTACGTTGATTCTGCTGTTGATAACTCTGAGCATGACCCCGCTGCAGAAGCTCACAGGCTGGTCGGGTTGGATTGCGGTGCGTCGACAGTTGGGCTTGTGGTGCTTTGCTTATGTAGTGCTGCATTTGACTGCCTATGCCATCTTCATTCTCGGCCTGGATTGGAGGCAGTTGGGTGTGGAGTTGAGCAAGCGCCCCTACATCATTGTTGGCAGCCTTGGGTTCCTCTGCCTGTTGGCATTGGCTGTGACGTCCAATCGTTACAGTCAGCGTCGGTTGGGCGCCCGATGGAAGAAGTTGCATCGGCTGGCCTATGTAGTTCTCGGGTTGGGCTTGTTGCATTTTCTCTGGGTTGTCAGGGCTGACATGAAGGAGTGGTCCGTTTATGCAGCGGTCGGCGTGGTGCTTATGGTGTTGCGGATCCCGGCAATTACACGGCGAATTCCCCGCTTGAGGGCAAAAAAGCCATTAGTTGTAACAAAAGCTTCAAATAAGGCTTGACGCCCCTATGGATCTCTCTATAATTCGCCCCACTTCTGGCGCAGTCGAAACGGAAAACTCCTTGGTAATCAAAGAGTTAACCGAAGTAAGCA